>JAFAZN010000023.1 GCA_019239775.1 Chloroflexota bacterium | reverse complement strand
TTGGGACCTTCAGCTCGGCATACCCGTGGCGCCACTGGAACGTGGCATCGGGGATGGCCTTCAACACCAGTTGCACGAACGGCGGTTCGGAGGGCTTCTCAGGCTCCTTCGGCGCAGGTGGCGGCGCGGGCTTCGGTGCCGGTGCCGCCGCGACAGGCGCAGGAGCTGCGGCCGCAGGAGCTGCTGCCGCAGGAGCTGCTGGACTTGAAACCTCGCCTCCCGAAACGGTCGTTCCTGCGGTTGGAGCGCCAGAAGACGCCGCGGCTGTGGCGCTAGCCCCAGAAGCGCTCGCCGCAGGAACAGGCGGTGGCGCACCTCCGGTAGCGGCGGCGCGGCGGGCTTTATAGATGAGCGCCCGCTCCGACGCGGGCAGCTTCTTCATGTCCTCGTCGCTGATGGTCAGCGGATCGTAATCAGGCACGTCGGGATTGGATGTAGTTGCGCTCCCAGGCGCGCCAGCGCGCGTGACCCTCATCGATCTCGCGCTCGGTGATCTTCTTCTGCAGTTGCATGATGGCGTACAGCAAGGCGTCCGGTCGTGGCGGGCAACCTGCCACGTACACGTCAACCGGCAGGAAGTTGTCCACGCCAGGGACGGTCGAATACGAGCCCTGGTAGGGACCCCCGGCGGTCGCACACACGCCCATCGAGATCACGTACTTGGGATCGGCCATCTGGTCGTAGATGCGCCGGATGGCGTGCGCCATCTTGACCGTCACCGTGCCCGAAACGATCATGATGTCGGCCTGGCGCGGCGAGGCGCGGTTGATCTCCATGCCGAAGCGCGAGAGATCGAAGCGCGAGTTCTGAATGGCCATGTACTCGATTGCGCAGCAGGCGAGGCCAAACGTCACCGGCCACATTGAGTTCTTACGCGCCCAGTCGACCAATCCCTGAAAGGGCACCACCATGACCTGCCCTCGCAGGTCGTCAGGAACGCGAAGAGATTGTTGGATGACCTCGTCGGCGGGACGTGGGGCTGCAAAGTTCAGGGCTGTTGGATCTGTACTAGCGTTGCCGTTAACGGCGCTACCGTTGTTGCTGTTTATTGCCATTCGAATGCTCGCTTGCGCCAGGCGTACGCCAGACCGACCAGTAACAAAATGATGAAGGTCGCCATTTCCACCGCGGCGATCAGTGGCAGTTTGTCGTAGACCAGCGCCCAGGGAAAGAGATACACAACTTCAACGTCAAAAATGACGAAGATCAGCGCGTACAGGTAATAGCGGATGGGGAACTGAACGTGCGTCGGACCGATCGTCTCCATGCCACTTTCGTAGGGCTCGAGCTTGACTGGATTCGGCGGTCGCCTTGGCGCAAGAAAACGCGACAGAAACAGCGGAATGACAGGGAAGATGACCGCTACGACCAGGAAAAGGGCAATTGGTCCGAACGTGCCGAGCACTTGCGATCAGTATACCCAAGGCCACCCTCACCCCGTCCTTCATACTGACTGCCGTGAGTTCGGTGCTGCCATCAGCCTCCGACAAATCGCGTTACGTCGCAGCCATGTTCGGTCGCATCGCGCGCCGCTACGACTTGATGAACTCACTTATCACGCTCGGACAGGACGCGCGTTGGCGGCGCCGCGTCGCTGGCGCACTCGACGGCTTGCCTCCTTCAGCGCGTGTCCTCGACGTGGGCACCGGCACCGGCCGCCTGGCTGAAGCGGTCGAGGAGCAACTGAGCGGGCCGACCGTCATCGGCGTGGACTTCACGGTACCGATGCTGCGGCTAGCCGCGCATGGGTTGCGACGCGCGGCCGCGGACGCCTTGTCACTGCCTTTCGCGGATGGTCAGTTCGACGGCGTGGTGAGCGGGTTCCTGGTGCGCAATCTTGCCGATCTCGAGCGCGGGCTGGCGGAGCAGGTGCGTGTGCTCCGCCCGGGTGGCGTCCTGGCCATTCTCGAGACCACGCCCGGGCCGCCCACCTGGCCCATTTCGGCCCTGTTTCACCTCTATTTCCGTATGCTCGTGCCCGTCCTGGGAAAACTCGTCGCCGGGGACGCCACGGCGTACACCTACCTGCCCGAATCCACCCTGCGCTTCGTGCGGCCCGCCCAACTCGAGAAGCGTCTCCGCGCCCTCGGTCTCGTCGACGTCCATGTCGACCTCATGATGTTCGGATCCGTTGCGCTCACCACCGCTCGCAAACGCGGCTATCCTTCCCGGCCAGGAGAGGTTCTCTAACAATGTTTGTAGTTCGCAGCTATCGTGCCGGAGGCGCAGCGATAGCGCTCGGTCTGAGTCTGACCCTGTTTGGCGTCGCTTACGCGCAACAAGGCCAGCAGGCACAGCCAGCCGGCGTCGTCCTTGGAGAAGTAGATCGTTGCAACGGCGCGAATGAAACGCCGGCCCCGGGCGTATCCGTGGGGATCGACGGCGGCCCGGCCAAACTCGCCACCACCGATTCCAACGGTCAGTTCGCGTTGAACGTCGCGGCAGGCACCTACACCGTGATCGCGTCCGCCGACGATGGGAGCACCACCAGTCGGCAATACGTGCCAGTTGAGGGTGGCGTCACGATCGATATCGGCATCCTGGACCTGGGCGGTGGCGTCGGTGGCTGCGGTGGCCTCGACAGCGGTCCGCCACCAGCGCCCGCGCCCGCGGCGGTGCAGCCTACGCTGACGCCAACCGCTGCGCCAACACTTCCGCCACCCACGGCCACGCCCGTTCCTCCTCCGCCACCCACACCAACACCTGAGGTCACGCCCGAGCCCGCCGCCACCGACACAGGCGGCTAAACGCGCCCCGCGCACCACGGTTCGTACTCACACGTTTAGTGCGCGGTAGCTTCGCCTGCGACCGCCGGGCGCCGGTCAGCCGCAAACCATTGACGGACTCGGAGTGCAGCCGAAGCGCTCTCGGAGGCGAGTCAGACGGGCGTCAGCGAGTCGCGGAAGATCGCGAAGTGTTCCAGGGCGCGGCCTGCGCCTATGGCAACGCACGTGAGCGGGTCTTCCGCGACATAGGCCGGCACGCCGGTTTCGACGCTGAGCAGCTTGTCCAGATTGCGCAGCAGCGCGCCGCCGCCGGTGAGGATCATGCCCTTGTCGGCTACGTCGGCTGCCAACTCTGGCGGGGTGTCCTCCAGGACCGCCTTCACGCTGGTGACAATCTGAACCAGGGCCTCCGAGATTGCCTCGATCACCTCGGACGAGTTCATCAGGCGCGTTTTCGGCAGGCCATCGATCGTGTCGCGCCCGCGGATCTCCACTTCCAGCTCGCGATCCAGGGGCAGCGCGGAGCCGATGGCCCACTTGATCTCTTCGGCGGTGCGATCGCCAATGACCAGGTTGTATTTGCGCCGCACGTAGGTCTGGATCATCTCGTCGATCTTGTTGCCGCCGATGCGCAGCGACTTGCTGACCACGATGTCGTTGAGCGAGATAACCGCGGCCTCGGAAGTCCCGCCGCCGATGTCGACGATCATGTTCCCGCTTGGGCTGGAGATCGGCACGTTGGCCCCGATGGCAGCGGCCAACGGCTCGGCGATCAGGTGCGCCTCCTTGGCGCCTGCCTGAATCGTGGCGTCCAGCACGGCTCGGGACTCGACATTGGTGACGCCCGCCGGGATGCACACCATCACGACTGGCCTGAACAGCGAGTACTTTCCGACGACCTTGCCGATGAAGTAGCGCAGCATGGCCTCGGTGACGAGATAGTCCGCGATAACACCATCGCGCATCGGACGCGAGACGATGATGCGCCCCGGCGTTCGGCCGAGCATCTGGCGGGCATGCTGCCCGACCGCGACGACCTGATTGTTGTTCGCGGAGTAGGCAACGACCGACGGCTCGTTGAGCACAATGCCGCGGCCCTTGACATAAACCAGGACGTTGGCGGTGCCAAGATCGATGCCGATGTACTTGGAGAAGACCACGCCGAAAGCCGGCGGGGAGTGTACCTGACCGGCAGCCGCGCTCAGGGTGGCCCGGGTCGGCTGTGCTCTGGCCCGCGGCGGCGGCGGGCTACTTGAATGCGCGCCTCTTCTCGTCGCAGTGCGACGCGCGCAGCTTCGGCCTGTAGCCGCTGACCGCTGGTCACCGCCTCCGCCAGGGTCTGAGTGGCGCGGCGCCGCGCTTCCTCGGCGCGGGCTTCGTCCACCTCGTCGGCGCGCTCGGCGGTGTCGGCCAGGATCAGCACCTGGTCACGCGCAACCTGCAAGAAGCCGCCGCCCACCGACATGGCCTCTTCGGTACCGCCGTGCTTGATGCGCACTACGCCAGGCTGCAGCGTCGTCAGCAGCGGCGCATGCCGCGGCAGGATGCCGACAACTCCCTCTGCTCCGGGCGCCACCACCATATCCACCGCCTCTTCGGAGAACACCTCACGCTCGGCGGTCACGATCTGCACGCGCAACGGCACGTACAGAGCATAGCAATGCCAAGGTTTTTACCGACACCGGATTGACGTCGTGTCTCGACCGTTCGGAGCGCCACATACTTTGGCTACCCATGGCGGTTGGGCTGGAGTAGCTCGGGAATAGCGCCACTCACGGAGCGGTTACCGTTCTCCAGTGCTACGCGTTCACTACGCCTGGGTCGTCGCCGCGATCACCTTTCTGGCACTGCTCGGCTCAGCTGGCATTCGCGCCACCAGCACCGTCATGATCCTGCCGCTCGAGCATGACTTCGGCTGGGACCGCGCCACTGTCTCCCTCGCGCTGAGCGTGAACCTGCTGCTGTACGGCCTGTGCGGTCCGTTCGCCGGCGCCTTGATGACTCGTTTCGGGCTCAAGCGTGTGATGCTCGCCGCCCTTCTCACGCTGAGCGTTGCAACCGGCGTCAGTACGTTCATGCAGCAGGTCTGGCAGATGGTCGGCCTGTGGGGCGTTTTGGTCGGCCTCGGCTCCGGCGCCATGGCCCTGGTGCTCGGCGCCACCGTGGCCACACGCTGGTTCGTCAAGCGACGTGGGCTGGTGACCGGCATCTTTGCCGCAAGCGCCGCTACTGGTCAGTTGATCTTCCTGCCTCAGCAAGCAGCCCTCGTCGAAACGGCAGGCTGGCGTGTCGCCGTGCTCATCGTCGCGGTGGTCGCGCTCGTCGTCGCCCTGCTCGTGGCGCTGTTCATGCGCGACGATCCCCGAGATATGGGCCTCCAACCGTACGGCGGTGTAGAGGCCCTGCCGCCAGCGGAAGCCGTCACGAGCAATCCTTTCGCGCTCGCGGTGGACACGCTGATACAGTGCGCCAAGGTCAGAGACTTCTGGCTCCTGGCCGGCTCGTTCGCGATTTGTGGCGCAACCACGGTGGGCTTGATCTCCGTTCACCTGATACCTGCCTCAGTCGAGCACGGCTTTGATGAAGTCACGGCGGCCGGCATGCTGGCAGCGATGGGCGCCTTCGACCTGGTCGGCACCACGGTGTCCGGCTGGCTGACAGCTCGCATCGATCCGCGCAAACTGCTGGTCTGGTACTACACCTTCCGCGGCATTGCGTTGCTGTTCCTGCCAGCCGCCTATTCGATGGGTGTTCCAGCGCTGGCCGCCTTCGTGGTGTTGTACGGCCTGGACTGGGTTGCCACGGTGCCGCCCACGGTCCGATTGCTGGGCGACCGCTTCAGCAAGGAGCGCGTGGGGCCCGTGTTCGGCTGGGTCTTTGCGGCGCACCAGTTTGGCGGCTCCTTTGCGGCGTACGCCGCGGGCGCGGTTCACACCGCCCTGGGCGATTACCTGGTTGCCTTTCTGACGGCAGGCTTGCTGTGCCTGCTCGCGTCGGGGCTGATCCTCGGTCTGCGTGGGCGAGTGGCCGCGCCGCCACTGGTATTACAGCCCGCGTTGCCACAGTAAGTACTCTTCTAGCCGTGCGCTTCTACGGCCCGCTGGTCGGTGTGGCCGCGTTGGCAGCGGCGCTGCGCTGGTACCGAATCGACGCACAGAGCCTGTGGTACGACGAGGGCATCAGCGCGCATCAGTTGATGCGCTCGTTTCCTGAGATCCTCCGCGCCGCCGCGCTCGATACGCACCCGCCGCTGTACTACTGGACCCTCAAGGTCTGGGGCGAGGCGTTCGGCTCGTCCGAGCTCGCATTGCGCTCGCTCTCGGCCGTCTGGGGCGTCGCGATGGTCGTGCTGACGTTCCTCATCGGCCGACGGCTGTTCGGCACGGTCGTCGGTGCGGTGGCGGCGGTGCTGGTCGCCGCGGCGCCGCTTGCCGTGTACTACTCGCAGGAAGTGCGCATGTACGCGCAGGTCACGGCGCTTGCGCTGCTGGCCGCGTACGCGTACTCGCGCCGCTCGTACTGGCTCTACGCGGTGGCAGGAGCGCTCACGCTGTACTCCCAGTACCTGGGCATCGCGGTCCTCGGCGCACTGAACGTTCACGCGCTCATCTGGTGGCGCGAGCGCTCGAAGCGCGAATGGCTGATCTGGCTTGGCGCAAATGCAGCCATCGCTTTGGCGTTTCTGCCCTGGCTGCCGACCTTCATCGACCAGCAGTCACACGCGCTGAACACCAGCCCTCGCACCGCCGTCGGTCTCACGGTGGACACGCTCACGGCATACGCCGGCGGCGTGGCGCAGGGCGACACATTCCTGTGGGCGGGAGCTGCCCTGGTCCTGTTGGCTGCCATCGGCTGCGCGTCCTCCCTCTTCTGGCGCGACAAACGGTCCGCAGAGAACGTGACGTTGTTGGCCCTACTGTGGCTGTTCCCGCTAGGCCTCGTCATCGCCCTGGGTTTTCGCTCGGGTCTGTTCGAGATCCGCTACCTGGTCGTGGGACTCCCTGGGCTGCTGCTGCTGAGCGCGCTTGGCCTGGTCCGGCTCGTTCACTGGCCGGCCTTGGTGCCTGTTGCCACGGCGGCCGCTCTGGTGCCCGCCGTCCTCGGGCTGCGCGCGCAGTACTTCGATCCTAGCCTCGCGCGCGACGACTATCGCGACCTGGTCCTGGACATTGAGCGAGGTGCACAGCCCGGCGATGCGGTCGTGCTGGTGGCGCCCAATCAGACCGAAATCTTCAACTACTACTACCACGGCGATCTGCCCACGATTGGCCTGCCTGCGCAGCGGCCCATCGATGCCAGTGACGCGGTTGCGCGGTTGGAAGCTATTCGTGCGCAATACCAGCGCGTCTGGTTGGTGGCATGGGCCATGACGGAGGCAGATCCGCACGGCGTGATTGCCAACTGGCTGGCAGAAAATGGCTTTCAGGCGACGCACCAATGGTATGGCTCGGTCCAGCTAGAACTGATCGGGCTCACGCCGACGTCGGCCTCAATGGAGAAGGTTGACGCCGCGCTCGACAACGGCGTCGTGCTGGACGGCTACCGCATTGGCACCCGCACGTTGCGCCCGGGGGACACATTGGACCTTACGCTGGTGTGGCGCGCTGCTGGTGGTCCGACGCCTGACCACTGGAAAGTGTTCACGCACCTGCTGGATGCGAACTCGCTGGTGGTCGCCCAGCGCGACGCCGAGCCTGCCGATAACCTCCGCCCGACGACCTCGTGGCAGCGTGGCGAGCAGATTCAGGACAACTACGGCATCGCCATCCCAGAGAATCTGCCGCCCGGCAGTTACACGCTGGAAATCGGCATGTACGACGGCGACCGCCGCTCACACATCGACGGCGGCGCCGATCACCTGATCCTCGGCCAGGTGCAGGTCGTCAACCCCCAGGGCGGCTAACCCGCTGGCGCGGGCTGCGGCGTGCTGTGGCGGGCGTGCGGGGGAGGGCCACGTTGAAGGTGCTGCCTTGCCTCGGCTTGCTTTCAGCCCAGATGCGGCCGCCGAGGCGGGTGACGATCTCGCGGCTGATGTAGAGACCCAGGCCCATCCCTCCGTTTTTGCGCGAGACCGGGTCTTCGGCCTGATAGAAGAGGCCGAAGATCGAGTCCAGTTGGTTCCGCGGGATCCCCACACCCGAATCTTGCACGCTCATCACCACGGAATCAGGCGATGAGCGCAGCGAGACGCGAATGGTGCCACCCTCCGGTGAGAACTTGATCGCGTTCGAGACCAGGTTGTCGAGCACCTGCTCCAGGTGATCGCGGTCCGCGACCAGGTCGGTACCCGCAAAACCGTCGACGTCGACCTCAATCGTGTGCAGCGTCGTGGTCAGCTGCAGGCGTTCGGCCACCTCGGAGATCAGCACCGAAAGATCGAGCGGCTCCATGCGGAAGTCCAGCTTGCCCGATTCGATGCGCGAGACATCGAGCAACTCGTCAATCAACCGACCCAGGCGGGAAGTCTGTGAGTTCAGCAGTTCCAGGCGGTCGACGTGGCCGCGCTGCTCTTCGAGCCACTCGGCCTCCGTGGGCCACCCCTGGTCCAATCGCCGTCGCATGCGTCGAAGCAAAACCTGTGAAAGGCCAGAGATCGACGTCAGTGGCGTCTTCAGCTCGTGCGACGCCATCGACAGGAAGCGCGACTTCAACCGGTCCAACTGTTGCAGCTGCTCGACGTTTTCCTGGGCCTGGTCGTACATCTGCTGCAGCTCTGCCGTCGCTTCGTCAACGCGCTGCTGCAAGGTCGCGTTCAACTCGCGGATGGTGGTATTGGCGTCTTCCAGCTCGACCAGCCGTTCCTTCAATTGCACGCCAAGCTGGCGCCGCTCGATGCCACGTGCGACGACGGCGCGCAGCTCTTCCACGTCGCAGGGCTTGATCAAGTAGTCGTAAGCGCCCTCGCGCAACGCTTTGATGGCCGATTCGAGTGAGGCATAGCCGGTCAGAATGATCGAGACGGCGTCGGGGTGAAGGCGGCATACCTCGCTGACGATGTTGAGGCCGTCGGTATCGTCCAGGCGCAGGTCCGTCAGGACCAGGTCGAAGGTGGATTCGTGGAGTCGGCGCAGAGCGTCGGCGCCGCTGGTCGAGATCGCTACCTGGTAGCCATCCATTTCCAGGATGGCGCCCATCGTGACGGCGACGCTCTCTTCATCGTCGACGACCAGCAGGCTACCGCTCGCCATGCTCGGCCGGTCCCCCGATCGGCAACGCGACGCTGAACGTTGTGCCCCGACCTTGTCGACTGCGGAGCTTGATCGAGCCACCATGCGCCTGGACGATGCCCTGGGATACCCAGAGGCCCAGGCCGGTGCCCTTTTCATCCTTGGTGGAGAAGAACGGCTCGAAGATGTGTGGCAGATGCTCTTCGGCGATTCCGTTGCCCGTGTCGCGAATCTGGATATGGACCGAGTCCGACATCAAGAACTCGGGATCTGCGCCGTGCGACACCCGTGTCGAGACGGAAATCGTCCCGCCACTGGGCATCGCTTGTTGCGCGTTCATCATCAGGTTCAAGAGCACCTGCTTTATCTGGTCCGCCGAGGCGATCACCGCTGGCAGGCGTGCATCGAGGTCGTTTTCCAACTTGATCCGATTCTGTCGCAGATGCTTCTCGATCAGACCTTCGGATTCTTCAATGAGCCGGTTAATGTCGGTCGGCTCCATCTTGGGCGGTCGGTAGAAGCCCAACATCTGCCGCAGGATGCGCGAGACGCGATCCGTTTCTTTGGTCGCGATCTGCAGGAACTTGGCGTTGGGGTCATCGCTGTGGGTTTTGTTGGTCAGCAAGTACAGGGCGTTTTTGATGGCTTCGAGAGGGTTATTGATCTCGTGCGCAATCGAGGCCGCCAGACGACCGGTCGCCGCAAGTTTCTCGGAGTCGAACAGGATCTGCTCCATCCGACGTCGTTCCAATTCGCGGAGCCGCGAAACGTCCTGCATGACCGAGACGGTCGCGACTACCGCGCCCACGTCATCCCGCACTTCGGTGGACGTCACGGACATCGTCAGTTGCTCACGCGAATCAGGGTCGGTAAGTACCAGCTCACTGCTCATGCCCTGCGCCGGATCCAACCGCAGCTGTGAGATGAACGAGGTGAACTTGGCCTCGTTGGTGACACAAACCTGGGCGCGTCGGCTGCGGTTCGTGTCGATTGGCGACGCCTGAAACAGCCGTAGCGCCTCGTGATTCATCAAGATCGGCTCGTTGGACATGTCCAGCAGGATGATTGGGTTGGGCACGCTGCGCAGAACCAGGTTGAGCCGGTCGCGTTCCTGTCGAATCTCGTCCTCGGCGCTCTGCAGAAGGTGGACGTTCTGGGTGACCTGTTCGGTAGCGTGACGCAGGTCAGTGATATTGGTGAGCACTGCCACGGTTCCGCGGGCACCATTGAAGTAGTTGGTCGCGGGCAGGATGCGCATCTCGAACAGCAGCTCGGTGCCCTCAATGGGATCGACGAGGGTGAGGTCGGTGGTAGCGCGGCCGGCGGTGTTCTGACCCAGGACACTGGTGCTGAGCGCGGCGGTGAACAGGAAGTTGTTCATCCAGATGGCGCGGCTTTTGCCCGGGCTATCGTCGGGATTGGCCTTGAACAGCGACTCAGCGCGGACGTTCTGCAGGATGATGTCGTTGTTTGCGTCAGTCAGGATGACTGGATCGCTGACGCTGTTGACCATCCAGAACAGCCATTCCTTCTGCATAGCGTGCTGTTCGCTCGAGTCACGCAGTCGCTCGACGTCGCTGGCTCGCACCAGCGCCGAGCCCGCCTGAGCCGCGAACGGCATAAGACGTTCGAGATCGGCATCAGTGATCGTCTCGTTCTTGCTGAGGATGACTACGCCCACGGACGGGACGTCGCGCCCCTGGAAGCTGGCCAGGCCGAATTGAGCCGATTCGCTGGGCAGCGGCACCACCGCAAACGAGGTGAACTCCATCTCGAGCAGCAGGCTCATCGCATCCTCGCGCAGATGCGCGAGGCGCGTATCGTCTACACGCAGGGGGACGCCTTCGCGCAGGGCCATCACCATCGGGTTCTCGGCCTCATCGAGCGGGATCTCGATCGACTCCGCCAGCGCATCCGGCACATTGAGCCCAACCGTGCCACGCAGCGCAGCGCGGGCGGGATCATAGAGTGCCACAGCGGCGCGGCGGTAGCCGAGGGCTCTAGAAAGCCCCTCCAGCATTGGCAGCAGCGTCTCGCGCGGATCGACCAGTTGGACGACTGCGCTCTGGACTGACTGGGGCGCCGGCGGCAACTGGCCCGCCTGCCCCGTGGTTGTTTGCGGTGCGGACCCGCGAAGTTCAGTTGCGGCGGCCAAGGTGCCTCCTCTGTTCTCGTGCGTGATCTAGCTCAACTTGACCGTCGATGTGTTAGGGGCCGCGCTCCACCGTGCGTTCTACGGTCCGTTCGGTCGTAACTTCGCCGGGCAGCAGCTCCTCGCGAGTTGTGCCGAGCGCGGGTGGGCGAGCGACCGGTGCCGTGATCCCCATAGCTTCAGCGTAACGCAGGTAGGTGTCAATGGAGGCGACCACGACGCGGGCTTCCACGGTAATCAGATCGATGCCGACGAGCGAAACGCGGACCCACGCATCGATCACGATGCCCTTGTCCAGGACGCGGTCGAGGACGTCAATGAGACTGGTGCCGCCTGGCGCTCGTTCAACGGGAGGCATGTACTTGGTTCACCTCTTACTCTTGCGTGGTCGCGATCACGATGTCGGTGGGACAGGTGGAACGGGTCGTTCGGTCGTTGGCGTCATTTGTGCGGCGAGCTGGCCTTCAAGCGTGCGAATACGGTGCTCGAGTCGGGCAATGGTGGTCTCGGCTTCCTCCTGAGCGACCAGGTAACGGTCGTACCGCCACCAGTTCAACCCGATCTGCTCGGCCTTGTCGATGGAACACACCAGCAGCCGGATACGAATCGTGAGGAGCTCGACGTTGGCCAGCGAGACTCGTACATCGCCGGCGACGACGAGCCCCTTATCGAGAATGCGGTCCAGGATGTCAACGAGGGTGGTCCCCTGGTAACCCCGACGTGGTTCAAAGGTCACAGAAGATCGCCGAGCGGACCCAGGTTGATGTTGAGATCACTCGGCTTCAGCCCGAATTGCTCTGCCAGCTCGTGGACTTTCTCTTCCAGCTTCATCAGTGCGAGTCCGACCCGCTCAACCTCCTCGTCGTCGAGACTGCCGCCCTCCATCCGCCGAACCGCCTGCCGTTCGAGCACCAGCCGCAGAAACTCGATCAGCGTCAACACGAGCTGGGCCAGGCCCTGCTCAACACCTTCGGCGTCGACGTTGATGCGATCTGGCAGCGTGCCACGAACGTGCTGAACCTCTCGCCTCAGCTCCTCCAGTTCGTCACCCAGCGAAGGTGTACGGCGGCCAGGGGCCATGGACCAGTATACGAACGTCCCGTTGCGTTTGCCGTTCAAGCTTTTGCTTGAGTTCAGCGGCCGCTTGACGTTCCACCAAGAGCGCCAGAGACAGCGCCACTTCTGTGGACGGACACACCCTTCTGCGAGCGCGCCGCAGCCCACTTCCCGCTTCGCGCTCGAGCGCTTCGGCCACCTCCACAGCACGCAGCCGACGCCGTTCTGACCCGCCAATGGCCGCCTGACGCTGCAGCATGTAGCGCATACCTGGTGTGGCTGTGTCTACCTCAGGCGACGCTATCTCGGGATTGGTCCATACCGCTGTCACCCCCAGCTCGCACGCGCCGCGGACCGCATCCAGCGCGGTAGCCAGTTCGCGCCCGCGACGTTCGAGTTCCGCACCCAGTGACGCCTCGTCCGCGAACAGCGTCGGGAAGCGCGCGGGTAGACACGCCTCTACGGTCTCGAACACCAGCGTCACATCGGCGTGGTGCCGCAGCGCGTCTGCCTTCGAGAGCTGCATTGCATCTTGAGAAAGATTCTTCGCCCAGGCCGTGAGACCGCTCGCATCGACGCGCACGAGCAATCCCGGAAGATCAGTCCTCGGCGGCGTCGTGATTGCGCAGAGCAGCAGGCTCACGTCGCGTTCGCAAGTTCTCAACGGCCGTCAGGACGACGTTCAAGCCAAGATAGATCAGGTCGACACCGGCTACGGAGATCACAGCCTCGCCGGCCAGCACGACGCCCCGATTCAGCAGGCGGTCGGTCAGCTCCAGCAGCGTGAACTCTTCGTCAGTCGGCAGCACGCTCGAGTCCTGCGAAGCGATATGGCGGCCAGGGACCGGTGAGTAGCAGCCGATAGGTCGGCTCAGGCCAACGCGCGCGCAGCCGCTCGACCTCGTCCATGAACGTGGCCTCGGCGTCTCGTCGTACCAGCACGCTCGCGCGCAGAAGGGGTCGTTCTACGGTGTCCGACGGGAGCGGTTCCTCGAACACTTCGACGGTCGCGACGCGCAGCCCTTCCAGCACCTGCGCCGCCGCGTCCGTTCGGAGGCGGCGGGCTGCGTCGCGCTCGGCGGTCGCGAGCTGCCGGCGCAGCAGGTGCGCACGTCCAGGGGTGCTCGCCGCAATCTGGCCCTGGAGCTCTCGGACTTCGGCGGTGGCGTTGACGTCCGGATCATGCAGCGCGTGCAGTGCCACCACCCACTCTGCGCAGCCGCGCACCCGCGCCAGCTGGGTCTGCAGTTGCTTCGCCTTCTCGCTCAGGAGTTGCCGAACGCGGTCGTCGTCACGAAACACCGTCCCGAAGGCGAGTGGCACGATCGCTTCTGAGGCTTCGAAAAGCCTCTCGTTCACGTCCTGATGTGCAACTGCTCTTGGAGCCAACCACGCCATGTTGCGTACGTTGGTGTTCAGCGGCTCCTCCTCGAAGTCATCGGCGGGTACATCTGATACCGCGGCTGCCAGGCGTTCGGCGTTGATCCAGCGCACCAGTGATGCATCTATTCCCTGGACTGGGCCGTCCAGGGTGTGCGGCAGCACCGCGTAAAGGTAGACGAGCGTCTGCGTCACTCGTCGAAGGGCGTCTCGACGATGAGCCGGCGGCGTGATTCGACATCGGCTTCGGCGGGAATTGCGGCCGCCTCTGCCTCAGCCTCTGCTCGCTTGCGCTCCTTGATCTCGCGCAGCCTGGCGAAAATGACGCCTTCGCGCTCGGCGAAGTCATCTTCCTCGATGTCGCCTTCTTCGAGCTGAACCTGGAGCAAAAGAAGCTGCTCGCGAAGTGCGCTCTCGTCGTTGAGCTCCTGGTCAGCCAGGTCGGCCACCTGTTGGAAGACGAACTTCATTCCCGCCAAAGGCAGCGATAACGGCGCACCTAAGAGCTTGAATAGCATCTCACGCCTCTACTGCCACGCAGTTGCCGCCCGCACGGGAGTGTTGTCCTCACGAGTGTTGTCCTCACGCATGTGGTTCCTTACGCCGTAACGGTCCCGACCAAGGTGGAATCTTTCCGGGTTGAAGTCCCCACGGAGTGATGCTCCCAGGGAGTGATGTCCCTCCCACGGAGTTACTGTCACCCACGGAGTGATGTCTCCACGGGAGTGCAAGTCCCACTGTTACACCACCGCGGAGCGCTCTAGCTGCAATCGAATGGTCACGAAGTTGTGCGGCGGCCATGGGCCCGTGTAGCGGAATGACAGCTTGCCCTCGTATCGCTCCGCGATCTCCGTGACCTTCTGATCGAAAATGTCCGCCCTGTCGCGCTCTACAAGAAAGGCAGCACTCATGATCATCTTGTCACCGATGGGCTTGTTGGAGCGCGACGCGATGGCACCATCACGCAGATATTCGTAAATATCGCGCACATAGGCGTCCGAGCGTTCACCCAACGCCTGCTCAACCAACCGCCCCAACTGCATCCGAGCAAAATAAGTCGACTGCTGCGACTTCGAAATCTCTTCTTTTAGTCGTCGAATGCCCTCGTCTTCGCGCTCGATGTCAGCCAGGACCTCCTCGCGATCCCAATTTACGCGCAGGCCAAATTCCAGCTTATCCTTCATTTTGACCAGGACATCGCGCAAATCACTGTAGGTATCTTCGAGGAATTCGACGATATCTTTCTCGGTCTTGAACAGCGTTCCAAAGCTCATCGGCACAGGCGTAAAGCCCTCTTCGATGATCACTTCGTTGACGTGTGCGTGAGCCAGGGCGTGCTCGCGAGTGGGGTCGTACACCACGAGCGGAGTACGGCTTACAACCGCGGCGAGGTCCTTGTAATGAACGGTGTAGACGTTGTCACCGCGGGCACCGATGCCAAGCTTGCCGAAGGCGCGCGGCTCGGTCGACTCGATGATCGAGTACACGTAGATACCGTCTTCGACGTCCGTAGTCGGAGGGGGTGTGACGGCAGGTGTGCTGGTCTCAGAAGCGGGCGTGGTCTCCACGGGGCGGGCGCCTATGAAACTGTAATGCTACAGGCTTTCCGCCTTTTGGGCCGCCTCCTCAATGGTTCCCACATACATGAACGCCTGCTCGGGCAGATGATCCCACTTGCCGTCCAGGATCTCTTTGAAGCTGCGCACGGTGTCGGCCACCGAGACGTATTTGCCGGGGACGCCGGTGAAGACCTCGGCCACGTTGAAGGGCTGCGAGAAGAATCGTTCAATGCGCCGCGCCCGCTGCACCGTGAGCTTGTCTTCGTCTGACAGCTCGTCGATGCCGAGAATGGCGATGATGTCCTGCAGGTCCTTGTACTTCTGCAGCACGCGCTGCACTTCGCGCGCGGTGTCGTAGTGCTCTTCGCCTACGACGCGGGGTGTCAGGATGGTGCTCACGCTTCCCAACGGGTCGACGGCCGGGTAAATACCGCGTTCGGTGATGGCCCGTTCCAGCGTGATCGTGGCGTCCAGGTGCGCGAACGTCGTAGCCGGTGCAGGATCGGTGTAATCGTCGGCGGGCACATAAATCGCCTGCAGAGAGGTGATCGATCCGCGCTTGGTTGACGTAATGCGCTCCTGCAGCTGCCCCATCTCGTTCGCCAGCGTTGGCTGATAACCCACGGCCGAGGGCAGGCGGCCTAGCAGTGCGGAGACCTCCGAGCCCGCCTGGGTGAAACGAAAGATGTTGTCGATGAACAACAGCACGTCCCGGCCTTCGTCGCGGAAGAACTCCGCCAGCGTGACGCCCGTCAAGCCCACGCGCTGCCGCACACCTGGTGGCTCGTTCATCTGCCCGAAGACCAGCGCAACTTTGTCGATGACGCCCGACTCTTCCATCTCTCGGTAGAGGTCGTTGCCCTCGCGCGAACGCTCGCCCACACCCGTGAACACGGAATAGCCACCGTGCTCCTGGGCGACGTTGCGAATCAGCTCCTGGATGATGACGGTCTTGCCGACGCCCGCGCCGCCGAAGATGCCGATCTTGCCGCCCTTGCGGAACGGCGCGATCAGGTCGATGACCTTGATGCCGGTCTCGAACTGCTCGGGCTGTACGGCCTGGTCGACCAGCGCCGGGGCGGGTCGATGGATCGGGTACCTCTCACCAGCCTGAACTGGACCCTTGCCGTCGATCACCTCGCCCAGGACGTTGAACAGGCGTCCGAGGGTTGGCGGGCCAACCGGTACTGAGATTGGCGCACCCGTGTTCTGTACTTCGAGGCCACGGCGTAGGCCATCGGTTGGTCCCATCGCCACGGCGCGGACGACGTCGTTGCCGAGATGCTGCTGGACTTCGAGCGTCAAGAAGCCGGTGTTGGCTTCGACGCCCTTCATTGCGGCACTCTCGCGGTCTGCTGACGCGCCGCTTGCGTCGCTGGTGCTGACCATAGCGCTGAGATCGACCGTCAGTGCGAAATAAATCTCCGGCAGCTGCTCGGGTGGAAACTGGACGTCCACGACCGGGCCGATGATCTGGGCGATTCGACCTACGCCACGCGCAGTCGAAGGTGAGGTTTGGGTTGGTTGGGCAGTAAGGGTCATGTTGAAGACAGCTCCCCCAAATTATCGCCTGCTGGAGGCGGCCATTGCCTCGGCGGCGGACGCGATCTCGGTAACTTCGCGAGTGATGTTTGCCTGGCGCACCTTGTTGTAAGTCAACGACAGGCTGGAGACGAGGTCGTTGGCATTTTCAGTGGCGTTGCGCATCGCCACCATCTGCGCGCTGAAGAAGCTGGCCGCGGTCTCCAGGATGGCCTGATAAATCTGGACTTCGATGTACCGCGGCAGCAGTTGTTCGAGGATGCTTTGTGGATCGGGCTCGAAAATGTAGTCGAGGCGCCGGTCCGCGCTGCGCTCCTCTGTCTGCGGGCGCTCGATTGGCAGCAGTTGCACGACCTCGGGCCGCTGACTCAAGGTTGAAATAAACCTCGGATAGACAAGCAGGGCGCGGTCGATCTGCCCGTTGACAAAGCTGTCCATGATGACCCGCGCGATGGGGATGACGTCGTCGTAGCGAACACGGTCGATGATGCCCGTGAACGTTCCGAGGAGGTTTCGTCCGCGGCGGGCCAGAAAGTCCTGGCCTTTGCGTCCAACGGTCACCACCTGCACGGTTTGTCCGTCGGAGCGTTCGTTCTGGAGGATGACCTCGGTTCCCCTTCGGATCACGTTGGTGTTGAGGGCGCCGGCGAGGCCGCGATCGGGCGTCACGATCAGCACTCCGACGTTGCGGACGTCGCGTTGCACCAACAGTGGGTGCAGCGCCTCACCTCCACCAGGAGCAATGCCACCGAGTTCGGCCATGAGCGTGCGCATGGCATCGGCGTAAGGCCGAGCCGCGGTAACGCGCATCTGCGCCCGCCGCAACCGTGAGGCCGCGACCATTTCCATGGCCTTGGTGATCTTGGCCGTATTCCGAATCGCCCGAATGCGGCGGCGAATGTCCCTCAGCGACGGCAACGGTCAGCGTTCCTCAGATGGAGACTTGCTTCTTGAACTCGTCAATTGCCGTTCGCAGTTTGGCAATGGTGTCGTCGGAGAGGGCTTTGTCGTTCGTGATCGTCTCGCCGATCTCAGGGTGCGCTGTTTCCATGAAGCGATGGAATTCGTTCTCCCACGCGCGCACTTTTTCGATCGGGACATCGTCCAGGAAGCCATTGGTCAAGGCGTAGATGATGGTCACCTCGCGAAAGAGTGAGAACGGCGCAAACTGCACCTGCTTCAACACTTCCTGCGACCGCAACCCGCGTTCGAGCTGCGCTCGGGTTGCGCGGTCCAGGTCTGACGCGAATTGGGCAAACGCCGCGAGCTCGCGGAACGCCGCTAGCTCCAGCTTCATTTTGGCCGCGACCTGCTTCATCGCGCGCGTTTGCGCCGACGAGCCTACCCGCGAGACCGAAATCCCTACGTTCAGCGCAGGCCTCACGCCCGCATAGAACAGGTCCGGTTCGAGGTAAATCTGCCCATCCGTGATGGAGATGACGTTGGTCGGAATATAGGCGGAGACGTCGTTGGCCTGCGTCTCGATGATGGGCAACGCCGTCAACGACCCGCCGCCGTACTCATCGGAGAGCTTCGCGGCGCGCTCCAGCAAACGAGAGTGCAGGTAGAACACGTCACCTGGATAGGCTTCGCGCCCGGCTGGCCGCCGCAGCAGCAACGAGATCTGGCGATACGCCCACGCGTGCTTGCTGAGGTCGTCGTAGACGATCAGCGCGTCTTTGCCTTCCCACATGAAGTACTCGCCCATGGCGCAGCCAGCGAACGGGGCGAGGTACCACAGCGGCGCGGGATCCTGCGCAGAGACAGCCACGACGATGGTGTGCTCCATCGCGCCTTCCTGCTCCAGGATGTTGACGACTTCCGCAATCGACGACGCCTTCTGACCCACCGCTACATAGATGCAGATGAGGTCGCCGCCGCGCTGATTGATGATCGTGTCGAGCGCAATCGCGGTCTTGCCGGTCTGGCGGTCGCCGATGATCAGCTCGCGCTGGCCACGACCGATCGGGATCATGGCGTCAATCGCCTTGATACCTGTTTGGACTGGCGTGTTCACGGGTGAGCGGAGCACCACGCGCGGAGCGATGACCTCCACCGGCCTGGACGGCATGCCCGCGGGCAAAGGGCCCTTACCGTCCAAAGGCTCGCCAAGTGGGTTGACCACGCGTCCGATCAGCTCAGGTCCGACTGGCACTGAGGCAATGCGCCCGGTGCGGCGTACCTCGTCGCCCTCTTCGATATCCGTGTACGGCCCCACGACCATGACGCCGACCGACTCTTCCTCGAGGTTCAGGGCGATGCCCATCACCTTTTGCTTGGTGAACTCCACGAGTTCGAGCGCGCCGACGTTGCCCAGGCCGTAAACGCGTGCGATGCCATCGCCCACCTGCACGACCGAGCCGACCTCACGCGTCTCGACCGCGGACGAGAAGTTCGCGATCTGTTCGACAAGGATGGAGTTGATCTCTTCGGTTGGCGCTGCCATGCGGTTGTTTCGCTCCTTACCCAGCCAGGGTTCGTCGCAGGCGCTCGATGCGCCCGCGCACACTATCGTCAATCACCTGGTCGCCCACTCGCGCCACCACCCCGCCGATGATCGACGGGTCAACCCGCGAACGGATCGTGACTTTCTCTGCCGATCGGCCCAGATGTGCGGCGAGTCGCTGCGCCACCACGCGCTCCATGTCCGCATCGAGCGGCACGGCCGTGGTCACGTCGGCGGTGATGATGCCACGCTGAATGTTGATCAACTCGCTCAAGGCCTCGACGATGCCCGGCACTTCTGCCAGCCGATCTCGATCGACCAGGATGTGAACGAAATTGCGCACCAGCGGCGTGGCGTTGGGCAGCACGCGATCGAGCGCTGCCGCCTTCTGTGTTGCAGGCACGGCCGGGCTCAAAAACACCGTCCGTGCACTCGGCATCCGCAGCACCCGCGCGAGTTCAGACAGCGCAGAAAGCCAGGCGTCGTACTCGCCGGTTCGCGCAGCCACGCTAAACGCCGCCGTGGCATAGCGCCGTTCGCTTGCGTTAGCTGGCACGATCTACGCCGACGCCGGATCCGTTGGTCGTCAGGAACTGCTGCACCAGCCCACGCTGGGCGTTGGCATCGACTGCGCCCCGAGTGACGCGGTCAACCGCGGTCACGACCAGGTCCGCCAATTGCAACCGCACTTGCGCCATAACCCGCTCTTCAATTTGACGGGCTGAGGCTTCCGCCTGAGACTCGATCTGCTGCTGTCGCTCGTGTGCCCGTGCCTCGGCGTCAGCCAGAATGCGTTTGGCCTGCTCGTCCGCGCGCGAGCGGATTTGCTCCGCCTCACGCCGCGTCTCGGCTAGCAGCGCCTGGCGATCAGCCTCGGCCTGTTCCGCCGCTCGTCGCGCCTGATCGGCCTGCTCCATCGACTCGCGCACCCGCTGCGCTCGCGCATCCAGCATGCCGACGACCGGTTTGAACAGGAATTGCCGTAACAACAGGAACAGGACGAGGAAGTTGACGGCGTGCCAGATCAGACCCTGCCAATTCAGCCCCAGTGTGCCCGTGATCGCTTCCATCTTCGGCCTGTTTCGCGAACGCTCTGCTTAGACCTTGCCGACCAGGATGAAAGCGATCACCAGCGCGTAAATGGCGATGGCTTCGGCGAAACCCAGGCCGATCAGCAACGGCACCAGGATCGGACCGATGACTTCGGGGTTGCGCCCGATGGCTTCCATCGCCTTGCCGACGCCGTAGCCGACGCCAATGCCTGGCCCAATGGCACCCAGGCCAATCGCCAGGGCCGGCGCCCAGACGTTCGGGGCCGACGTCGCGGCAGCCGCTTGCGCAAGGACCGGAACGAACTCAAACACCTTGTAGAACCCTCCTAAAAAGGTTGCCCATGCGAGGTCTGGGCAATTTCGCCCTCGATCGAATGATTATCGTCGTGCGCACCATGTGCGTCTTCGTGCACGGTAGCAATGCTGAGAAATACGAGCGACAACATCGAGAAGATCAACGCCTGGATCAACCCCACGAACAACTCCAGGCCAATGAAGACGAACATGACGTACGGCGCCACGGTCAGCATTGTGGCAAGAAGCACTTCGCCTGCGAAGATGTTGCCGAAAAGACGGAAGGCCAGTGACAACGGCCGGGTGAAAATTTCCAGCCAGCGCATCGGGTTCGGGATCAGCAAGCCCTTGATGTAGCCAAACGGGCCGAGCGATCTGAACTCGAAGATTTCGGCGATGAGGATCATCAGAATGGCCATCGACGCCGTGACATTGAGATCGCTGTCTGCTGAGCGGAACAGCGGCACCGTCTCACCATCACCGTTGCGCACGGTGAAGTAGCCAATTGGCAGCGTGCCGAACCAGTTGGAAAACAGAATAAACAGGAAGGACGTCGCGACCAGCGGCATGAAGCGGCGAGCACGCCGGCGACCCATCGTCTGCTCGCTGACACCTACCCACAGCTCGACGATCAGCTCCCACAGGTTCTGGACACCCGAGGGGATCATCTTCATATTGCGGGTGGACAAATAGACGAACAGCACCAGGATCAGGATGACCACCCACGCCGTGAAAATGGAGTTGGTCACCGGCAGGCCGGCGATGTGGAACAGCACTTCGGCCGGTGGCTGCGGCGTGCCTGATGTGGTCGTGGCCTCTGCGCCGCTCTGGGCCAGCAGTCCAGGGCCTGCGAACAGGTGCTGCATCAACCGCTAGTGTTGGGGCTCGTGTTAGTCGTCTTGTTCTTCTTCATCCAAGGTGTGTATGGAGCCTTCGTTGGCACCTCGCACTGACTTCGTTGTCTGCGCGGTTCCGGACTTGCGCATGAGCGCTGTGTACAGCCGGACTGTGTTCAAAACAGCTGCCACGAGTCCGAGCAGGACGCCTATGAGGGTGAAGATGATGCCTGTATTGAGGCGATCGTCAAGCCAATGTCCCGCGAAATATCCCAGCACGACAGACACGGCGAGCGTGATGCCAAACTGGGACGCCACGGCCAACGCCTGGAACGTAGTGACGGTGGGCCCTGTGCGGTTCGCCATGCCCTTCCGCGCGCCGCCCGCGACGCACTCAGTTTAGCAGAACACCCTTAACAAACGACGCCACGTCTAGGCAGCAGAGATTGCCCCCTCGTCATTGGTGATGCGGTAGCCCATACCTCGGACCGAGACGATGGAGGGGGCACGCACCTGGCCGTTGCCCAGCTTCACCCGCAGGCGGCGGACGTGGACGTCAATCGTGCGGCCGTTGCTCGCATCGGCATAGCCCCACACCTCTTGCGCCAGGCGATCGCGTGTGAGCACCGAATCAGGATGCGCAGCCAGCACCGACAGCAGCCTGAACTCAGTGGGCGTCAGGGACACGGCGTCACCAGCTAGCGTAATGCGGCGCCGCGATGGCTCCACGACAAGATCGCCCACGCGCAGCTCTGACTGCCGCGGCGGCGGCAAGGTCGCAGCACCGGTACGCGGCGGGGCACGCCGCAGCAGCGCCTCGATTCGCGCCAGCAGGTAATCCAGCTCGAACGGCTTGCGCACAAAGTCATCAGCGCCCAGCTTGAGCGCCAGCACCGGATCGCTGCGACGCATTGTCGCGCTGCACACGATGATGGGCACCTCGGCCATGCCCTTCAGCACGCTGCACAGGACAAGACCGTCCATGTCGGGCAGCATGAGGTCGAGCAGGATGAGGTCTGGCCTAGCACGGTCCATATACGCGCGCGCTTCCTGCCCATCGGCAGCGTGCCAAACGCGATAGTCGGCGCCCTCGAGCGCATCCACCAACGTGCGCGCCAAGGCTGGATCGTCCTCGACGACCAGGATGGACGCACGGGCGTGCCGTAGTCCGAGCATTGGCGGTTCTTGACTTCAGTCTAACTCGTTCGTTACCAGGTGGGAGCTTAAAGAGATGCCTGCCATGGCGTCAGTTCGTGCCGAACTGGCGGTCTCCGGCGTCGCCCAACCCTGGGACGATGTAGCCGATGTCGTTGAGCCGCTCATCGACGGCGGCAACGTGAATCGGCACGTCAGGGTGCGCCTGGCTGAGCTGGGCGATCCCCTCAGGCGCCGCGATCAGGCCGATGTACTTGATGCGTTCGCAGCCCCAACGCTTGAGAATGTCCACGGAGGCGACCGCCGTCCCGCCAGTCGCGAGCATCGGGTCCAGCACGATAGAAAGCTGGACTCGGTTCGGCGTCGGCAGCCGGTTGTAGTACTCGACCGGGTGCAAGGTGCGCTCGTCCCGGTACAGGCCGATGTGCCAGACCTCGGCGGTCGGAATCATCTCGAGCACGCCTTCGACCATGCCCAGGCCAGCCCGCAGGATGGGAATCAGCCCGATCTTCGTCCCTAACCGGTGGCCCGCGGCCGTGCCCATCGGCGTTGGCACCTGCTGGTCGACCAGCACCAGGTCGCGCGTGGCCTCGTAGCACAGCAGCATCGAGAGCTCGCGCACCAGCTCACGGAACTTCTTGGGCTCAGTGTCGACGTGGCGCAGCAAAGCGACCTTGTGATGGACGAGCGGATGCTCGGAAGCGAACAACATCTATCTAGCTATCTATCTATCCATCCGTCAATACGTTAGAGGTCTCGGGCGAAGGCCAGTACCGAGACGTGGCGGGCGCCGGCAGCCGCCAGTGTATCCGCGCAGGCTGAGGCGGTTGCGCCGGTGGTGACAACGTCGTCCACGAGCAGCACTCTCGCGTTCCTCACCTGGTCTGGTTCCTGGCATGTGAACGCGCCAGCGAGATTGCCCAGACGTTTGGACGCGGTCAGGGTGTGTTGTGAAGGCCGGTCAATTCTTGTGAGAACGTCGGTGGCTATCGGAACGTGCAGAGCCGAGGACACGTGTTCGCCCAGGAGCAGAGCCTGGTTAAAACCACGCTCGCGCAAGCGCCTGGACGAGAGCGGGACGGGAACGATCACGTCGAACTCCGCGCCGGTTAGCCAGGTGCCCAGCAGGTTGCCCATGAGCGGCGCCAGGTACCGACCTGAGCGGAACTTCAGGTTGAGCACCGCGGTGCGCGCCGCGCCAGCATAGGCGAAGGGTGCGCGGACCCAATTGAGATGCGGCGACAATCGCCTGCAGCCGCGGCACACGCCATACGCACTCCGTCGCGTGGCGCACCTGAAACACACGCCGCGAGGCAAATACGGCAGCTCCGCGCGGCATGGGTCGCACAACACCACCCCCCGCCGCTGGCACCCAATGCAGCGCGGCGGAAAGACAAGATCGCCCAAGGCGTTCCACACAAGCGCACACTAGCGCCAGGTGCGTCACGCGAAGCGAGAATTTTCGCGCGGCGGCGCAGATGCCCGTCACGGCACATTCTTTCGGCCGCCACCCCTTCGGGAGCAGAACACCTCGCTGAGAATGCGCCTCGCGTCAAGCGCGCGGGCGGCGATCACCATGCCCGCGGCACTGCTGTGACGGATTACCGGGCGGTCCGGTGTGGACGTGATTGTCGTCGCCGCAGCCAAGGCCAGGCCGCGACTCATCGGTCTCTGGCGGAAACGCGGCCTGTTAAGCGGGCCCTGGCACCTGTTCGACGTCGATCTGATCGCCGATCTGTGTTGTTTGGGCGGTGCCGACGGCAAGTTCGACGGCGATTTTGCCGCCTACGAACAGCGGCCCAAACCGCCACGGCTTGATGCCGCGCAGCACGTGCGTGACACGATCGCGCTTGTCCACGTGGATCACGTCGAGCGGCATGCGCATGAACCACATGTGGATGCCGCCCCCCGGCTTGAGCACCAGCCCGCCACCTGGCGGAAGCTCGGTGCGACCCATCAGGCCCATGAAGCGCGTCCACAGGTTGTCGGCCAACTCGGCGCGGTCGGCCAGCACAACGTCGCGGGTGCGATTGATCACTCTTACGGTGCGCATCTCTCAGATCAGATCAGATCTCTCAGGAGTGGAAGTCGTAGACGCGGAATGTGAGCTTATCCGGCGATACCAGCGTGTCGGTCAAGGTGAAATGTTGGGCGATAGCTGCCTCGGCTTCCAGTGGAAACAAATTGAACACAGTCACCACCCGTTGGAAGCGTCCCGTGGAAAGCGCTTCCACCAGCGGTTTGGGTTGCCAGCGACCCTGGAGCTGCTCGGCACGTAAGTCAATCGGCTGCACGTAGACCTCGCGGCCATTGCGCACGGCGAATCCCGCCGGTTCTGCGATGAGCTCTCCGTTGGTCGAGCGCACCAGGTCGTCGACCTGCGCTCCAACCTCCCAGTCAACGGCAGTCGGTGTCCGTCCTATCGCACTCTCGGCCAAATAAGTGGTGCCAAACGCGTTGGGCCAGTGAAAAAGGACGGCGAGCTGGATGACCGCGAACAGCGGCCCGGCCAGTGCCGAGGCCCGCGGCAGCGCGCGCCAGGCGAAGGGCACCACCAGGGCCAGCGCGAGCACGGGCTCGATGAGGTAGTTCACACTGCTCCCGCCGTTGCCTGCGCTGAACGCGGCCAGCAAGCTGACCGGCAAATACAACGCAATTGGCGACGGCCGCCCCACAAGCGCGCGGCGCAGCCACCAGCCGCCGCCGAAGAGGGCAACCAGGTGGAGGACAGCAAACGTGCCGACGTAGATCAGCGCGCGCAGCGGCAGCACAGGGTTGCTGGCATTGCCGAGCAGGACGTGGCGCACGAATTCGCCGTTGGTTGCTAGGTTCAGGAGCGCACCCACCCCGACGCAGGGCACGCTCACGAATGCGATGAATCCGAGACCCTGGCGCCAGTTGCGCAGGAACAAGGCCAACGCCACGGCGAAGGCGGCCGTGACGGCGGTCTGTTTGGTCCATAGCGCAAGTCCACACAGAACGGCGGCGAGTACGACGCCGCGCCAGCCGCGAATCCATTGGGCAGCGACCACGCCACCGACGGCGAAAAGCAGCGCGAGCAGGTCCACGCGGGCGTAGCCGGCCCACTGGTACACAAACGGCGAGCCGGCGATCAGACCTGCGGCGGCCAACGCCGGCCAGATGCCGCTGCGGACTTTGATGGCGTTCCACGCCACGACCACACCTATCCCGACGAGCGAAAGGACCTCCAAGAGGCGACCAACCAGGAACGTGGGGCCACTCAGCGGAATCAGCAGGCTCCAGAGGAACGGGAATAGTGGCGGATAGGGCGAGCGCACCATCGGAAACTGCTGCAAGTCCACGTAGATCGCGTGGCCGTGCGCCAGCCGTACCGCGTCGTTGAGGACATAGCCTTCGCCGTAGTTCAGGTCATACGGAAACGCGAGCTGGACAATCAGGTGGTAGGCCAGCACGCCGACATGCAGCGCGACCAGTGCCAGAAGAGCCACGTTCAACGCCGGTCGCGCCCAGGCGCGTTCGCCCGTCGCGGCAACCGGCCGCTGGAGTGTGGCTGCGCTCACGCGACGCGGTAGACCCGCACCGGACCGGACTGAAACGCTGGCGCTTCGGCAGGGCCGCTGAGTGCGGCCTCCGCCGGGCCGTACACGAGCCACTGCGCGCCGAGCTGCTTCGCCACGATCAGACTGCTCGGATGCGCAAACACCGTAGCGATCTCGAACCGCTTTTGATCCGGGTGAAGGGTCGCCACTGGATGACCGCCAAATTCGCGTGCTGAAGTCCGCGAGGCCATGTAATTCGAGGCGTCCCAATCAGCCAGGACCAGGTCTGCCGACGTGGCGTGACTGTCCAGCCAGGCGGTCGCCGCATCCAGGTCGGTCGTCGAGCGGTACACCGGCAGCGGTGCGTTCGCGATGCCCGAGGCGACCACGCTGACCAACACCAGGGCGGTGCTACTTCCCGCGACGGCCACCGTGCTCAGGCGCAGAATTGCCGCACGGCGTTGGCCAATACGTTCGCAGATACCGATGAGCGCGTTGGCGGCCGCGACAGCCACGGCAGGTTGAATACCGAAGGCAAGCCGGCGCTGATACGGCACCGGAATGTACATCGCAATCAGCGCAAGCAAGAGCCAGAGAGCGAGGCCGAACGGAGCGATCTTGCCGCGGAGCAGCAGACCACCCACGAGCGCCAGCAGCAGGGTCGGGCCAAGGTCGACCAGGAGCTCGTGCGGTGCTGGGCTGGGCAGCAGGTTTTGCACGCTGTAGGTGCTGACCCAGAACGATTGCAGGGAGAAGGTCAGCACCGTCGGCAGCAGGACTGGCAGGGCAGCAAGGCCCGCCACGATGGCCGCCAGGACATTGGCGTGGCCGCGACCCGAACGCCAGAAGGCCAGGCCTGCGACGAACGCGGCGCCGAGCAGGACTGGTGCGTGGAACGGGTGGAGAAGGGCGATCACCGCGGAGAGGAGCGCGACCTTCAGATACCACGCTGGTCGCGCCGAACGATGCGGGCGCAAAGTGTCGCGAGCGAGCTCCAGGGTTGCGGCCATCGCCAGCGGTACATGTGGCGCAGCGAACAGCATCCCGAAGCCGTTCAGCTCATAGGACCAGTTGCCGGTGTAGCCGCCGACTACCCCGGCGAAAAGCTCGAAGCCGCTGGCGAAAAGCGCGAGACCGAGCGCCCAGCGCGCTGCCTCTCGCCCCCGAGCGAAGGCACGACAAAAGCGCCACATGGCCAGCACCAGCAGCACTCGGGCGAGGACTTCGGTGAGCTGCTCGAGCCACAGCGCGGGCACGCCGATGGTCGCCGCCAGCTTCCCGATGCCCACGTACAGCGGGAACATGAACGTGTCCGGGTGCGGCTCGGAGGTGAATGGATCGTGCACCAGCCAGCCGGACTGCTCAGCCCCCTGGCGCATGGCCGACTCGTACTGGGCGAAGTCGTTGACGAACCAGGCCGTGCCGAACCCGGTCGCGCCATGTGGCGCGCAACAGGCCGCAAGCACATGCGGGACCTCGCCGATCAGCACCACCAGCGCGATCACCGCGAGTAGCCATACGTTTCGGCGCAGCATGCGCACAGACCACGAACCGTGTCGATCCCTCGAAACAGTGTCATGCTGACCGTGAACGGAACGAAGGTTCGGCGCCACGGAGGACGTGCCACGCGAAGTGGTGGTCTCAGCGGAGGGTGGCGATCTCAAGGTGTGTCAACTCGACGAAAGAGGAGCAGCTCCTGGCTCTGCCAGACGTTGGCTGGATATTCCGCGTCGAGACGGTACTCGCGCTGGAACGTCGGGTCGATCAGCAGCGAGCGGGAAGCAAACGCGTCCAGTGTGACCACCGCGTCCGGACGGTGGTCATCGATCAGCCGCGCGGGAATGGCGCTGTCGGTGACGAACTGGTCTGCGGGCAGCGGGTAGTACGGAAGTGCCGCCGGCGAGACGAGGCCAACCGTGTCCAGCACGCGAAGGTTCGAGGCATACCCAAGCGCACCAATCTCGGGCGCGGCGACCACCGCATCGGCTGGCAACGAGGACGCCAGGTCCCTACCCACAGAGAGATAGAGCGATTCGCGGCCGAGGTCCAGGCCTGCTGGCAAGAGTGGCGCATGCCAGTCGATGGCGGGTAGCTGCCAGAGCACGAGCGCAGCGGCCAACCAGGCCGGAGCAGTGCTACGCATGCGCGCGAGGCCAGCCGCGGCGGCAAGCAGGTAGAACGGCGCAATGGGCACGAGGTACCACGGAAACAGGCGCACGCCTCTGAGGCCCACCACCGCGTAAAAGCCCACGTAGAGGAGGGCGAAGGCGGCAAACGGCTGCCAGGCGACGCGTTCGCGCCGCAGATGCACGACGCTACGACGTGCTAGCACAGCCAACGTGACGAGACCGCAAGCGGCAAGCACGAGGCCGATGACCGTAGGCACCGCCGCAAGCAGGTACGTGGACCAACCCGGGAGGCCCGCCTGGATCAGCAGCGCGGCGGCGTTTTCCAAAGGCCACGCGGGAAGATAGGCCACCTGCTTGGCGGCCACGCTGTGTGGCAGCGGGCTGCCATAGCGCGCGAACAGGGCGACGCCTGCCGCACCAATCGGGATGCTGGCCGCGAACAGCGCGCGCAGCGAGTCGCGCCGCTGCACCATGAACGTCCACGCGATCACGACCGCGGCCAGCAGCGCACCCTCTGGGCGCACCAGTGTGGCCACGCCAGCGAGCGCCGCGGCGACCGGCAAGTAGCGCCGACCGGCCGCAAGCGACAGCGTGGTGAGGGCGACGAGCACAAACAGGCTCGTTTCCATACCGCCGCTGGCGAAGCCGATGCTCATCGGGTTGAGCGCCCAGGCGAGGCCGACCAGCGCGGCGCCGAGCGGTGGCCAGCCAACCCGGCGGGCCAAAACCGTCAGGAGCACCGCGGTCGCCGCGTCGCACACCGCTGAAAGGACGGTCGAGAGCCAGGGTAGGTCGGTCAGGCCCAGGCGGTAGCCGGCCGCGAGGATGAGGGCCCAGAGGGGCGCGGTGGTGCCGAGCACCCATTCGCCTGGGTTGTAGACCAGTCCCAGACCATCAGCCAGATTGCGGGCGTAGCGAAACGTGATATACGCGTCGTCGATCGGATGCGGTCCCGTGATCAGCCGCACGCCAAAGGCGACAACCGCTGGCACCAGAAGCGCCAGACTTCGTTTCACGGGACGACCCGATACACCTCGACGCCATCCGCGTCGTAGACCTCGGTCAGGCCTGGTTGCGTGCTGAGGTCCGTGGCGCCAAGAGCGCGTTCACGTGGGCCGAATGCCACCATCGTCGCCCCGGTTTCCGCGAGAATCCGCGAACGCTCCTCAATTGACGCGCTGCTGGAAAAGAACTCATGCACCTGAGCGGACTTTGCGTCTGTGTGGAGAGTCGCCACGATGTGACCGTGCACGACCCGACCGTCAATGATGCCTGCGAGTGGGTTTGCCAACTCCGTAGATGCGAGGACCACGTCGGCAGACGACGAGTGTGTCGAGATCCATTGGCCCGCGGCGGCTTCGGCATGCGTCCACAGGTAGACCTCGGCGGGCTTATCGCTCACCGCGGATGCAAGTAACGCCAGGTAAACCAGCACCGAGGTTGAAAGGGCGGCGACCACCACCGCGTAATTGACCAGGCGCATGCGCCAGCGGGCGAAACTTCGAGCTGCCATCCACCCTTGCAACTCCACCAGTCCAACGGCAGCAAGCACCGCCAGGGCTGGCTGCACGCCGAACGCGAAACGGCGCTGGTACGGCACCGGCGCATACATCCAGACCAGTCCAGCCGCGATCCACAACAGGATGAAGTTGCGGCGCTCGGTCGGCCAGCGCTTCACGTTGTGCCAGGCCAGTGGCGCCGCCAGCAGCACCAGCCCGTAGTCCAGTGGCAGCAGCCACGGCGCCGGCGACGGCATCAGGTTCTGCACGCTGTAGGTGCCCGACCAGAACGGGTCCGTCGCGTAGAGCAGCAGGCTGTAGAGCGCCATGGGCGCCGCCGCGACTGCCGCCACAATGCCAGCCGGCCACGCCCGTTTGCCAGAGAGCGCAGCGTGTCCAACGAGAACTGTCGCCAGGACCGGCGTGTTGAACGAATGGACCAGCGACAGCGTCAAGACGGTCAGCCCGAGCAGGGCTACGTCCCACCAGCGGCGTGTCGTCGAGATGGCTCTCAGGTAGAGCGGAGCACATGCCAGGGTCAGTGCCAGGCCGAACATCAGGTGTGGCGCGGACAACAAGGCGCCGAACGAGCTGACCTCGAGGTAGGGGTTGATAGCGTCCGGAAACACACTTGCGATTGCGTGTGCGCCGAGGGCATCGAGTCCGGCATGCGCCAGGGCAGCGAACGTGTCGAGGCCCAGGGTTCCAAGGGTCAGAAGGACGGCGAGCCGGCGCTGCGTCCGATTTCGTACGAACGTTGCGGCAAACGCGTACACGGCGCCGAGGATGCCCAGGCGGCCGAGCCACTCCAGGGCGGCGAACACGCTCAGGTCAGAAACGTGCAGCAGGGCGGCGAGCTTGCCCGCGGCCACATAGAGCGGATACATCAGCGCCGGGGTGTGCGGCTCGGCACTGAAGTGATCGTGAATGAGCCAACTGCTGGAGGCCGCGCGCTCGCGCATTGCCGCCTGGTACTGGCTGAAATCGCGCATGAACCAGAAGGTGCCGATGCGCTCCAGGTCCGCGGGGCCATACAGCGCCGATAGCACGTACGGCAGCGCGCACATTAGCAGGAGCGCAGCCGCTGCGCCGAGCAGCCACAGGCCATCGCCCCCGAGCGCACATGTGCGAAGTCGCTCCGCGCTCGGAGCGTTGACGGTCGCGCCCCTTGGAATGGAGAGCGCCATTAGCGCAGGCCGGGAATCAGGCGGCCCACCCGCGCGGCGTAGGCCGTGTATGCCTCTGGAAAGGCTGCGCGCAGGGCGCGCTCCTCATAGACCGTGCGCCCGTACTGCAGCGCCACGAACACGCCGAAGACCAGCACGATCAGTGGATGCGGTTTGGCCACCAGCATGCCAACCGCCGAAATCAGCTCACCGAGATAGACGGGGTGGCGCACCAATCGGTACGGCCCGCTCTGCACCAGCCCGCGGGCTTCGGGAAACAGACCGAAGCAGCGGCCAAGGAAAGCCAGGCTCCAGATGGTCCACAGCGTGCCGACGATCACGATCGCGCTGGAAACCAACAGCGCCTCGGTCGACGTGGTGTCCTCAACCGGGAGGTAAGCCACCACGTTCAAGAGGAACGTCCCAACTAGGGCAACCAGACCTGGCACGAAGGTGGCGTGCTCCCTCGAGATGCGCCGTCGCCGAATTGCGAACAGCAGCACCACGAGGGCAAGGAAGATGATCGTGACCAGCTCCTGCAGCCACTGCGCTTGCGCGTGCAGCGAACCGTCGCGCTGGTTGTGGAGAAAACCCCAGAGCCGAGCCGCGAGTGGCAGCGCGAACACATACGCCGGCCACACATTCCCGAGGAGAACTCCGCCGAGGCGCGTGCTCTCCACGTCATGGAAGGCCCTGACGAGCCAGTACCAGACGCGCAGCGGCGCCATTCTTGAGCCAACAGGAGAAGTCAAAACCGAGGGTGCCGACACGTCGCTGTTTAGCCGCAAAGGCGAACCAACCATATGGATAACACCTTTCGACCGTGTCACAGACTCCTCCGTGACACGGCCTAACTATCTGCCTATCAAGCGTGACGGCGGCTAAATCCCCGGTGCGTTCGTGTTGGCCATCGTCGGCCAGATCGGGCCCATGATGACGACGCACAGGGCAGGGAAGATGAAGATCGCCAGCGGGAAGATCAGCTTCAGCTGCAGCTGCGCGGCCTTCTCTTCGGCGCGCTGGCGACGTACCACGCGCATCTGCTCGGCTTGCACGGTCAGCACCTTGGTGACCGACACACCCAGCTGTTCGGCCTGCAAAATTGCGCCGACGAAGTTGTTGAGGTCGGGCACCTGCGTCCGCTGGACCATGTCCTTGAGCGCATCGCGCCGCGAGCGGCCCACGCGCATTTCGGCGAGAACACGGGCGAACTCGGTCGCCAGCGCATCGTCGCGCTTGTCGACCAGCCGCTGGATGGCGGCATCGAATCCAAGGCCTGCCTCCACGCTGATCACCAGCAGGTCGAGCGCATCGGGCAAGGCGCGCTGAATCTGTTTCTGCCGCGCTTGCGTTTTGCTGCGCAGGATCAGCTCGGGGCCGAACCAGCCGAAGGCCAGACCAATACCGCCGAACAGGAACGCGTAACCGGTTTGACCGCCAATGGTCATCAGGAAGAACAGCACGCCACCGAGCACCAGCGCCGCGAAGACCTTGATGCCCAGGTAGTCGGCGGGCGTCCAGCGATACGGGTTGCCTGCCAGTGCCAGCTTGCGCTGGATCGACTCAATGCCCCTGACTTGCGTTTCTTTGGGATTCTTCGATCGGGCCTGCTGAAACCGGTTCATGGCGTCCGCGAGCTGGCGGATGAACGGCCGCAGGACACGCTCGGTGAACGGCTGCTGCAGCTCGATCTCCTCGAGGCTGCGCGGCCGCTGGTTGAAGGTGGCCAGGCGTTCGGCGATGACGTCCTTACCGGTGTGCGGCAGGTACAGGCCGGCTAAGAGAAGTCCGATGCCGACGACGGCGAGAAGGGCAAGAAGCATGGCTGTACCTGTCTAGACCTCGATTGCGACGAGCTTGCGGATGGTGAAAAAGCCCGTGATGATGCCGCAGAGACCAGCCACTGGCAGCACCAGCCACGGACCAGGCTTGAAGAGTGCGCCCATATAGCTCGGCGCGATCAGCATCAACAGACCGCCGATCGCCACGGGCATGCCCGAGAGCACGTACCCAGCCATGCGGCCCTGCGCGGACATGGTGCGGATCTCGCCGTGCAGCTTGACTCGCTCGCGGATGGTGCCCGCGATCGAATCGAGAATGCGCGATAGGTTGCCGCCGATCTCGAACTGCACCAGGATGGCCACGACCAGCAGGTCCAGGTCATCACTGTCGACGCGCCGCACCAGGTGCAGCAGCGCCTCCTGCGGCCCCACCCCGAGACCGATTTCGCGCACGACGCGCTGGAACTCGTCCGAAATCGGCGGTTCGGCTTCGCGGGAGATCATCTCCATCGCCTGCACCAGGCTCAGGCCTGACCGCAGCGAGTTACTCATCAGGGCGATGGTGTCGGCGAGTTGATTGTTGAATGCTTTGAGACGGCCAGCCTGGCGGCGACCCAGCCAGATCTTGGGAATGAACCAGCCAAACACGGCGAAGATGCTGCCGACCAGCATGGCGCCCGAAATGAGCCAGGCCAGCATGCCTACGAGCGCGGTCGCCGCGATCTGCAGCATGACAAACTCGCCGACGGTGAGCTTCAGGTTGGCACGAGCCAGATCGGTCTGGAGTGCGTTGGCGAAGGTGCGGCCGCTCAGCGAGGCCTCAACCTTCTTTGCGAGCATCTGGGTGACGGCAACCGAAGCGGCCTTTTTCTGCTCGTCTTCAGTCAACTGGTAGGCGCGGCCGCCGTACCGACGCAAGCGCTTGTCCAGCGCGGAGCGATCGCGACGCAGGACGTGATTCACGCCGATCACCAGCATGATCAAACCGGCGGTGGTGAGAACCGCCAACAGGGCTTCGATTGACATCAGAAGTAGCCGTTCGCAAGACCAAAGACCGTCGGCGGCAGCGCGATGCCTGCCTCTTCGATCTTCGGCATGAACTTCGGCCGCACGCCGGTAGGCTTGATGGCGCCAATAACCTTGCCGTTCTCGTATGCTTCCTGCTCGAACAGGAACACGTCCTGGAGGGTGACCTTGTCACCTTCCATGCCCTGGACCTCGGTGATGTGCGTCACCTTGCGCGACCCATCCCGCATGCGACTCTGCTGAACGATGAGGTCCACCGCGGAGCTGATCTGCTCGCGGATGGCGCGCACCGGCAGGTCCATACCTGCCATGAGCACCATGGTCTCCAGACGCGAGAGCATGTCCCGCGGCGAGTTCGCGTGACCCGTGGTCAGGGAACCGTCGTGGCCCGTGTTCATGGCCTGGAGCATGTCCAGGGCTTCACCGCCACGGCACTCGCCGACGATCACTCGGTCGGGTCGCATTCGCAGGGTGGCTTTGATGCAGTCACGCGCCGTGATCGCACCGCTCCCTTCGATGTTTGCCGGGCGCGTCTCCATGCGGATCCAGTGCTCTTTGGCCAGCTGCAGCTCGGCAGAGTCTTCAATCGAGACGATGCGCTCGTCATCGGGGATGAAGTTGCTCATCACGTTCAGCAGCGTGGTCTTGCCTGAACCGGTGCCGCCCGAGATCACGATGTTGAGGCGCGCGTAGACGCAGGCCTTCAGGAAATCGGCAATCTCCGGGGTCATTGACCCGAACCGAATCAGATCGTCGACGCGCAGCTTCTCCTTGGTGAACTTTCGGATGGTGATCGTCGGACCGATGAGTGAGATTGGTGGGATGACCACGTTCACGCGGGAGCCATCAGGCAAACGTGCGTCGACGATCGGGGATGCCTCGTCGACGTGGCGTCCCAGCGGAGACACAATGCGATCGATAATGCGGCGCACGTGCTCGTCGTCGTCGAACTGGACGTCGCTGAGCATCAGGCGACCTTTGCGCTCGAAGTAAATCTTCTTTGGACCGTTGACCATGACCTCGGACACGCTCGGGTCGGTCAATAGCGGCTCAATTGGACCGAAGCCGATCACGTCAGCCGCCAGCTCCTCGAAAAGGCGCTCTTTCTCGGCGCGGGTCAGTACCAGGTTTTCGGCTTCGATGATCTGGTCGAACAGGCTCTTGAGGCGGTGGCGCACTTCGTCGATCTCGTTGGTGTCGACCGACGGATCGAGCTCAGAGATGAGCTTGCGCTTGACACGGTCCTTGAGGCTGCGCTGAGCCTCGGTGACCTGCGACTGCACCGGCGTTGGCCGGAAGGTAGGTTCAGTTTGAGGTTTGGCAGCGTCCCCTTCTGACGGTGGCGTCGGCGCCGCCAGGCCACCGCCACCGTGCTCGAGGCGTTTGAGCAAAGACATCAGTCAGTCAGACTTTCCTTTTAGTGGCCGACGGAGGCGACAGGCATGCTCGGTGGCGGCGCGAGGTTGTACTTCTGCTGCATGTAGTTGAAGTTCACCACCAGGTTGTTGTCGGCCTGCTGATCGTCAGCCGGCGAGCGCAGCACCATTTCGACGTTGCTCTGCTTGTAGTAGGTGGCTGCGTCTTTGAGCCACTTCAGTACCAGGGCTTCTTCGGGATCGACTACGAAGATGATGTTCGCGTTGGCGATCGACGTGCCACCTTTGCTGGGATCACCACCCGCTGGCACCAGCGTGCCGTCTGCCGCGTACGAGCCGATCTCCTGGATCCGCAGGTCCTGCAGCATGATGCGCGTTTGCAGGTACGGGATCGGGTTGGCATCGATCGACTGGCGCTGATCTGCAGACAGGTTCTGAGGCGTGTTGATGGTCGTGTACAGCAGGTCGACGCGGTCACCCGAACGCAGCGCATTCACCTGCGCCAGCGAGAACTGGGTACCGGCGAACGAGACCGGCATCACGTACATCACTTTGCCTTTTTCGACGGTGAATGATGGCGCGTTCTTGGCCGCGATCGGTCCAATCTTCTGCGTGTTGATAACTTCGCCCTTGGTGATGGCATTCGGCGTGAACTTGCCGACAACATCCTCGACTTTGGTGGCCGCTCCGGCCTGCACCAACTCGTTGGGGACGGTCTGCACGTTGATCATCGACGCCGCAATCTCTGTGCGCGCCGGAATGTCCGCGGTGGCGATCACTACCCGCGCCGTTGGCAATTGCGATTTGACGCGCTCTGCCTCAGAGACTTGCGAATACACCATGACGCCGACAATCAGCGCCAGAAGGACGCCGCCACAAATCAGGATTAAGCCGAGTCGTTTTCTTTGCACGCCGTTCAGTTACCTCTCGCTGCCAAATGGGTGGATAGATGTCTGTGCTAAGGATCGGCCGTTTGGCGGCGCGGCATTATAGAGAGGCATTGGATTGCCTTTGATTACAACGGCGTAACAGGGGGGAAACCTTCGGATCACGTCACACCCCCACTCAGGGGAAGTGGCACAAAGATGGCCCGACCTCACGGAGATCAGGCCATCAATTCCTCCGATTCGCGGGGAGCTTTACACCGACCCGCCTAGCTTGCTCAAGAGACTGCTCACCGCTGGGCCAAAGATGATCAGGCCCGCAATGGCCAGCACGGCCACCAGGGCGATGATCAGGCCGTACTCGACCAGACCCTGAGCTCGCTCACGCAGCTCCAGCATCACATGTATTCTCCTTGCCCGATTTCGCGATCGCCTGACCAGGGCGAAATCGCAGTGCTTACAGCCACGTGGCTGTTGCAAGAACTACGCCAGGGGCCTCATACCGAGGTGCTCAGATTACTGAGGACTGAGCCAATCTCAGGCCTGAACAGCAGCAAGCTCGCAACGCAGAGCACTGCAACCATCGCGATGATCAGGCCATACTCCACCAGCGACTGAGCGCGCACTCTTCTCCAGACCCCAAAGGGCATCTTCCCGCAAGGTCTATGCCGGACTAAGAAGTGGGGGCTTCGATGCGGATCCAGCCGTTGCGCAGGGCATAGACCACGGCTTCGGTGCGATCGTTGACCTCTAGTTTGCGCAAAATGGCGCTGACGTGGTTCTTGACCGTCTGGTCGCTGATGCTCAGCTTGCGGCCGATGATCTTGTTGCTGTTGCCTCGTGCTACCAGGTCCAGAATCTCGATCTCGCGCGGCGAGAGCTTCACGAAGAGCGGCCCCAGCGCTTCTGGCTCTGCCTTCGCCACCGCGGGTTCAGGCGCCACAGGCGCCTCTGAGGCAGCCGGTGATGAGGTTTCGCGGAACTCGGCCAGAATTCGCGCCGCGACCGACGGGAAGCGCACCACGTCCTCGTCGATCGGAAACTGACCCGCTGCAGCTCTGCGCAATGTCGCGATGAAGAGGTCCGCGTCGGTGGAGGCGCGCAGGTAGGCCGCTGCGCCCACTCGAGCGGCCTCGAACAACTCAGGCTGCGAAAACGCGCGTGTAACGAACACGATCACCGTCTTCGGCTTGCGCACTTTGAAAAAGCGCGCCATCTCCACGGCGCCTGGCTCGGGCAGCGTCGACTCGACCAGCACCATGTCCAGCGACTGATCGCGGCCGAAGCGACTGGCCTCCACCGCTGAGCCAACACGACCAACCACGGCAAAGCCGGGCTCGCGCACAAGCCGTGAGCGAACTTCAGGAGTGACGACCGGCTGGCGTTCGACGATCAGCAGTCGAACCGGGTCGGTTTGGGCAGAAAACATTACGCGTTCGTATGGGTGCCCAACTCCCGAGACAGAGTGTAGGCTCAACGCAACATGCTTGGCGAACGCGCGCCGCAAACCATTCAGCGTGTGCGTGGCACCACGGACGTGCTGCCACCTGATGATGCGCGCCTCAGGACGCTCGAGGCCAACCTCCGCCAGGGGTTCGAGCGCTTCGGCTACCAGGGCATGCAGACACCCATCATCGAGCCGCTAGAGCTGTTCCTGCGCAAATCCGGCGACGAGATCGTCGCGCGGATGTACGCGTTTTCGCACTGGAATCGCCGCCTGTGCCTGCGCCCGGAGCTAACCGCTAGCGTGATCCGCGCGTACGTCGATCAGCTCCAGAACCACAGCCTGCCGCTGCGCGTGCACTACGGCGGTCCGATCTTCCGCTACGAACGCCCGTCGCGCGGGCGGTCGCGCCAGTTCACGATTGTGGGCCTGGAGCTGATCGGCGCATCGGGCGCGGCGGCCGACGCCGAGGTGTTGCACCTGGCCTGCGCCGGGCTCGAAGCCATCGGCATCAAGCGCTATCGGCTGGTGGTCGGTCATCTCGGTGCCGCGTTGCAGCTGCTGGCCCAGCTGGGCATGAGCGACCACGCCCAGGGCCTGGTCCTTGACCAGATGGAGCCCATCGCGCGCGGGCGCGTGGATCCTGAAGACGCAATCGCCAGAGTCGTGAGCCTGCTCGGCGGCGGCCATCAGAGCACCAATGGCGCGGCGAGCGATCTGCCACCTGGTCTGGCGAGTTTGCCGCCCGAGCAGGCGACGGCAATCGCGCAGGACATACTCAGCCGCGCCAGCTTGCCCGTAGAGGGCGGCGCGCGTCAGCCGCGCGACATCATCGAACGCCTGCTGGCGAAAGCGAGGCGCCCCGATCCGACCGACCAGGTGCGCGCAGCGTTCGAATTCGTCGGCCAACTGCACGCTGCCGCGGGGCCTCCCGAGCGACTCGCTTCACAGCTCCAACCGCTGCTGGTGCGGCGTGGCCTGAGCACCGCGCCAATCGACGAAGTCGTCGGCGCAATCGACTTGCTGCGCGCCTATGGACCACTCTCCGCCGAGGCCGAGATCGAGGTGGACCTGAGCCTCGCTCGCGGGCTGCGCTACTACACCGGACTCGTCTTCGAGATCTATGTGGAGTCGGACGAAGGACCGCTCCAGCTCTGCGGCGGCGGACGCTATGACGACCTCGTGCGGGCGCTCGGCGGCCGCGAGGCGGTGCCAGCATGCGGTTTTCAGTACGGCGTGGAGCGTATCGACTTGGCCCTGCCACAAAACCAGGTTGCCGCCAATCGGCGCGTGCTGGTGGTTGGCGTATCGGCCGCCGATCATGCCTTGGCACTCGAGGTTGCCCGCACCATTCGGGCGATCGACGGTGTCGTGGTGGAGCAGGACGTTCGGCTGCGTGGCGTCAAGAGCGCGCTCCGTTACGCTGACCGGGCCGGCATGCAGTTAGTGGTGCTCGTTGGTGAACGTGAGCGGCAGGAGGGCGTCGTGGTGTTGCGGGATATGCGCTCTCGCCAGGAAACCCGTGTACCCACCAGGGATATGGTTGACCTCGTACGCCAGGCGTTGACATGAGCGCGCTGAGACTCGCGCTGCCGTCCAAAGGCTGGGAAGACGATACGCTGCGTTTCCTCGGCCAGTGTGGCCTGCGCGTCGATCGCAGCAATCCGCGACAGTACCGCGCGCGCATGCGCGGCCTCCCCAGCGGTCCGGCGGAAGTGGTGTTCCAGCGCGCCACCGACATTTTCGACGAAGTCAACGCCGGCTCAGTGGACCTCGGCATAACCGGCTACGACATCGTGGCCGAGCACCGCTCCGAAGAAGACAACGTGCTGGTCGTGCATGGTGAGCTGGGTTTCCGTCGCTGCGCACTGGTCGTTGCAGTGCCGGAGGGCTGGGTTGACGTCACCTCAGTCTCCGATCTGGCCGAGGTGGCTGTCGAGCTGCGCAGCTCCGGCCGCGAGCTTCGCGTCGCGACCAAGTACGCCAACCTGGCTCGCCAGTTCCTGTACGACCGCGGCATCACCTACTTCACCCTGGTAGAGGTCACCGGCGCGATCGAGGCGGCGCCCGCGCTCGAAACAGCCGACATCATTTGCGACATCACCTCGAGTGGCGTCACGCTGCGCGAGAACCGGTTGAAGCCGGTGGCCGGCGGCGTGGTGGTGGAGTCGCAGGCGTGCCTGATCGGGAATCGGCGCGAGCTTCAGTCAGATCCGGAACGCCTGGAGACCACACGCGGGCTCCTGGAGCTGATGGAGGCGTACTTACGCTCCCGTCAACAGGTCTCGATCACGGCGAACATCCCCGGTTTGAGTGCCGAGGATGTCGCACGTCGCGTGTTGGCGGCTGGCGGCGCGGTGGGGCTGCGCGGACCCACCATCGCGCGCGTTTTTCCAAAGGAAGTCTCGGACCAGGAGTGGTTCGCGCTGACAGTGGTGATTGGTGAGGATGTGCTGCTTCCGACGGTGGAAGCGCTGCGTCGCGCCGGCGCAGGCGAGGTCTCAGCCACCCAGGTGCGCTATGTATTCGAGCACCGCTCATGGACGTTTGAAGCGCTCAAGCGCCAGCTTCAGGGTGGCGTGGCCAGCGCCGAGAGCGGCGCGCGCGAGAAGACCACCGCCTGATCGTCCTCGTAGTCGAGGTGCCACGTGGCGGCATCTGCGCGAAGGTCGGCGACGAGATCTGCCTGCTCCATTTTGTCGAGCGCGAAGTAACTGATGCCGTACTGGTCCACCAGGCTGCGCCAGCGGGAGCTCGGGAAGGTTATCTCAAGGTAGTCCAGCCAGACCTGGTCGGGATGGAGCTCGATGCGACCGTCCAGGAAGACCTGGTGGCGCGGCCAGGTCGCCCATTCGAGATAGCCACCCCAGCCCTGGGCGTTCAGCATCTTGCCGGTGGGTGGCGGATCATGAGTTTGCAGGTACTCGCCCAGCTTGACAGGCGTCTCGGGCGAGAAAACTCCGAGCTTGTCCGCGGGAAGGATTGGCACCATGGCCTTGTTTTGCGGCAGGCTCACCACGACCAGGCAACCGACCATCGCGATGATCAGCGCGTTGAGCACGGGGACGTTGCGTCCGTTCTGTGTGCGAGCCGGGAATATGTCGCCAAGCAGGCCTGCGAGGGTTGGCGCCATTGCCAGGCCCCACCACACGACGGCGCGCACCGACGACCAGGCCAGGTAGCCAAAGACCAGGAGCAGGATGATCTCGAACGGCGTCAGACGTCGCCGAGACTTGAGCATCAGTCCGCACAAGATGGCCACTGAGCCGAAGAACAGGGGTCCCTCGCGCAAGCCGAAGCTCGTGGGCGCCCATTCCGTGACGTAATCGCGCACGATCTGGTTGCCGCTCATCGTTGCCAGATAAAAGAGACTGCCGACGCCCGCGGGCGTAACCGCGCTGGCTATGACACAGGCGACCAGGGTGATGACATACGGCTTGGCGCTCCACACGTTTCGCGTGGCGATAACTCGTCCGAGAGCGGCGCAGCCAAGCAGCGCCCAGCCAGTGAAGAACGAGCCGTGGACGTTCGCCCAGACAACCGTGAGGAATGGCAATGCCCACAGCAGACGGGAGTCCTTGCGCCATTCCGAACGGACAACGGCTAGCAAGAAAAACGCAAAAAGCGGATAGGCCAGCGTCTGCGGTCGGGGCGAAAGATTCGATGCGCCGAGTGCGTACGCACCCCAGACGGCAACGCAGCTAAGCCGCAAATGGCCGCTGGCCGTAATGGCAGCCGCCAGTACCAGCCCGTATGTGAGTGCGACGACCAGTGCGGTTCCGGCGATCACCATGGGCAAACCACCGAGGGCATCCAGGCCGTGGTAGATCAGGTCCGCTAACCACTGCAGGTTCAGGGTCTGGCCAGCAATGTGGGGTGCGCTGGTGAACGGGTCGGTGGTGATGAGCGTGGCGTGGTCGGCCATCCATTGGCCGCGCAGCAGCGTCCACAACACGTCCTGCAGCCCGATCGGGTTGCTGGCTGGCCCAATGAACGCCGCGCCAACGGTGATGACCACCCAGACGTGCCGCAGCGTGAGACTGCGTATCACGGCTCTGCTCGCTGCGCGACGAGGGCGCCGCCACCGTCGTATACGACGTGCCAGGCCGCCGAAGAACGCACCTGTTCAACCACGGGATAGTCGGTAGAAAGCACCAGGACGTCGGCATTCAGCCCGCGCAGCTCGGAAGGCCACTGCTCGTAGTCCTGCGTGATACGGACATAGTCCAGCCAGAACGACGGCGTCTCCGAGGCAAGTCCGGCTGCCGCGAGCACGTGGTGGTCCGGTCCAAGGTCGCGCTGGAGTTGGGGTGCCCACTGCCATTCTGCGAAAACCGTCCCAGGTACGCCTTGTGCGGCTGTAACGGCGGCTTGCGGCAGCGCTGGAGGTCGTGTGGTCCAGACCGTAAAGGCTGCCGTGAGCAGGCCAATGGCTGCTGCTGCAACCACCACGCGGTGAGGCAGTCGAAGTGAAGAGATTTGCACTCCGAGTGGTACGACAAGCGCAACTGCATCAAGCCACGCATTTCCAGATCGGATCAGAGCGGCAGTGGTGCCCAGGATGACGAGGATCGGCTGCCACCAGGTCGGACTCCGCCGCCAGTACGCGAGGGCGAACCAGACCAGCGCCAGCCCGATCGCCCACTCCCCTCCGGGACTGCGCAGGGACATGGGCTGCTCGGTCGGTGCGATCGTGCCAAGCACGTTGTCGGCGGGCCCCAGTCGAAAGCCGCCCCAGACTTCTGGCGCCAGCAGCGGCAGTACCAGCGCCGCCGCCACCAGGTATGCCATTACTATCCTCTGAACTATGCCGCAGCCGCGCACCGCGCATGTCCGGCGTGAGACGCGTGAAAGTCGCGTGGAGGTGATCCTCAACCTGGACGGCTCCGGCCGCGCGGACATCGCTTCAGGTATCGGCTTCCTCGACCACATGCTTGATAGTCTGGCGCGCCACGCGCGTTTCGACCTGGCCGTGAAAGCCGAAGGCGACCTGCACGTCGACCAGCATCACACGACCGAGGACATCGGCATCACGCTGGGTCAGGCTCTCAATGAAGCACTTGCCGAACGCAGGGCAATTCGCCGATTCGGTGATGCGACTGTCCCTCTTGATGAGGCCCTGTCTCAGGTGGCAATTGACCTTGGGGGCAGACCATGGGCGTCAATTGATTTGCCGTTCAGAGGGTCAAGCATTGGTGGGCTCAGTACTGAGATGATCCCGCACCTTCTGCAGTCGTTTGCGCTGGATGGCCGCTTTGCCCTGCACGTGCGGCTGCTCGCCGGCGACAACGACCATCATCGCGCCGAGGCGACATTCAAAGCGCTGGCGCGAGCACTGGATGACGCGACCCGCCCCGATCCGCGGCTGGGCAATGAGGTGCCGTCGACCAAAGGTGTGATCTGAGTCGGCACGTCGATCTGCACGTGCATACGACCGCCTCAGATGGGCGGCTGTCACCGACCGAGGTGGTGCAGGCCGCCGCCGAGCGTGGCCTGGAGGCAATCGCCATCACGGATCACGACGTCCTCAGCGGCATCGCCGAAGCCCAAAGCGCGGCATCGCCGGACCTGGAGGTCATCCCTGGCGTCGAGTTAACGGCGCGTTGGGAGGGACGCCGTTCCATCCACGTGCTGGGGTACTTCCTCGACATCGGGAATGCGGCGCTGCAAACGGCGCTCCGTCGAGCGGAAGACCTGATGGCCCAACACGTAGACGCCGTCCTCGACGAGATCGGCCAGGCAGGTGGCAAGCTCCGGCGCGAGGACCTGGACCGTTATCGCCATCGCTACGCGGGCGGCGCGGCGCTGGTGCTCGGCATGCTAGAGCATGGTGTCCTGCGTGGAGCGCCACCTGGAACAGGCTTCCGCCTGCTGCGCCTGGCGGCGTTGGAGCCCCGCGCGTACGGCGTCGCGCAAGCGGTTCGGCTCATCCACGACGCCGGTGGCGTGGCCTCGCTTGCTCATCCATCTCGCATCACGCGGGGTGAACCGCTCCTCTCCGCGGATGCGCTCCGACCCCTCGTCGCCTGCGGCTTCGACGCGATCGAAGCCTGGCAGTGGATCCCAGGCGGCTGGGGCAGCGATCACTACCGCGCGATCGCGCAAGAGCTGGATGTGATGGTTTCAGGCGGCTCGGACGATCACGGCAAGCGCAACGCCAAGGGCCAGATGCGCCTCGGCGCGCAGCAGGTGGGGATCGAGGTCCTGGAGGCGCTCAGGTCGCGGGCGCAGCAGCTTCGAGCAGACGGACTTCGAACGTCTCAATAACGGGATTCGCCAGCAACTTGTCTGCCATCTGGCGCACCGCCTCCATCGCAGCAGCCTCATCAGCCGCATCAAGCGTAAGAGCGATCAACTTTCCCGCACGCACGTCGCTCACCGCGTCGAACCCCAGGGTATGAAGGGCGCTCCTGATGGAGAGGCCCTGTGGGTCATTCACGGAGGGCTTCAGCATGACGCGTACTTCCGCGGTGAATGTGCTCATGCGGTGAGCCGCCGCAGCGCTTCTTGATAACGCTCCGCGGTTCCTCGGATGACCTCAGGTGGCAGCGGCGGCGGTGGCGGCGTTTTATCCCACCCCGAACCCTCGAGGAAATCTCGCAGGAATTGCTTATCGAAGCTGGGTTGTGGCTTGCCGGGTGCGTACTGATCGGCCGGCCAGTACCGCGACGAGTCCGGTGTGAGCACTTCGTCGATAAGGATCAGGTCTCCGTCGAGAAGGCCGAACTCGAATTTGGTGTCCGCGAGGATCAATCCTCGGGCCATTGCATACTCAGCACCCGACAGGTACAGCGCCAGACTCAGTTCCTCGAGACGGTGTGCCAGTGGCGCACCTACTGTGGACGCGAGTTGGTCCCTGGAGATGTTCTCGTCGTGCCCGCTTTCGGCCTTGGTCGCGGGTGTAAACCGCGGTTCGGGTAAAGCCGAAGACTCCGCCAGGTTCGGAGGCAGCGGCTCCCCGGCCAGCGTGCCCGCCCGACGGTATTCGGCCCACCCGCTCCCCGCGAGGTAGCCCCGCACCACGCATTCGATGTCGATACGTTCGGCGCGCTTGACCAGCAGGCTGCGCTCGTCACGTTCGGCCACGAAGTGATTCGGGACGACCTCTCGCGTGCGCTCGAACCAGAACTTGGAGAGCGCAGTCAATACGACGCCTTTGCCCGGAATCGGCTCGCGCATCACCACGTCGAAGGCAGACACGCGGTCGGAGGCCACCATCAGTAGGTGCGCCTCGTCGACGACATACATCTCACGGACCTTGCCGCGCCTGAACAACCTCAGCGATTCGGATGCCGTCATGTCAGCCCCAACCGTGCGAACGCCACTTCTATCCCACGCAGGTGGTAACTCGGATCGAAAAGTGCCTCCAATGCTTCCGCCTGAATGAGGTCTGTGACCCTGGAGTCCGCCCGAAGGTGTCCGAGGAGGTCACCCTCTCCCGCCCACACGCGCCGCGCGGCTGACTGAACGATCGCGTAGGCGTCACCGCGTGCCAGGCCCGCCTCGACCAGGGCCAGCAGCACCTGCCCCGAATAGATCAGCCCACGCGTGAGCCCGAGGTTGCGCTGCATGACGTCGGGGCAGACTTCGAGTCCGTCATAGATGGTCCGCAGCAAGTCGAGCATGTAATCCAGTGCGATGCAGGCGTCGGGCAGAATCAGCCGTTCTGCTGACGAGTGACTGATGTCGCGCTCGTGCCACACGGCGACGTTGTCCAGGGCGGTTACCACGTAGCCGCGCAGCAGCCGGGCCATGCCGCAGACCCGCTCGCAAAGCTCGGGGTTGCGCTTGTGGGGCATCGCGCTGGAACCCTGCTGGCCCGAACTGAATGGCTCGAAGGCTTCGCCAATCTCGGTGCGTTGGAGCGCCCGAATCTCGGTGGCCTGCTGCTCCAGACTCGCCGCGATCACCGCCAGTGTCGCCACGAACTGCGCATGGCGATCGCGTTGCAGGATCTGCGTCGACGCCTCGGCGGGAGCCAATCCGAGGCGTGCCAGGGCCGACTCCTCGACTTCGGCCGGCACGTTTGCGTGCGTGCCGACCGCGCCCGAGATCTTGCCCGCGCGCAACTCGTCCCGCGCGAACTCCAGCCTTCGACAGTCACGTCGAAGCTGCGCCACGAAGACGGCCAGCTTGTGCCCGAAGGTCGTCGGCTCGGCGTGCACGCCATGCGTGCGGCCAATCATCAGCGTGTGCTTGAAGCGGACTGCCAGCTCAGCGACGACCTGTTCGAGCTGTCGCAGATCCTCGGCGAGAATGTCCGCGGCTTGCTGGATCTGCAGCGAGAGTGCTGTATCCAGCACATCGGACGACGTCAAGCCAAGGTGGATCCACCGACCAGGTGGTCCGAGCTGCTCGGCGACCGAGCGGGTGAACGAGATGATGTCGTGGTGCGTTTCGCGAAACAGCTCGGCCATGCGGTCCGGATGAATGGCGGCTCCGCGAATGGCGGCAATGTCGTCTTGGGGGATGACGCCCAGCTCCGCCCAGGCCTCGCACACCGCCACTTCGACATCCAGCCACAGCTGCATGCGGTGCTCGTCCGACCACACGTGACCCATCGCCGCGCGCGTGTAGCGCGGAATCATCGGCTTGCGCCTATGCCTTCTGGGATTTCCACGCCAATGTCTCCTCGGAACTGCTTTCCGTCAAAGTGCACAGCCCGCGCGCCGCGGTAAACCATGTGCCAATCTTCCCCAACCAGGGTCAGCACACGTCCGCCTGCGGTGACCAGCCGGCTGTCGTCCGCCAGGCGCGTACCTGCGTGGAAGCCGAACACGCGCGCGGGTATGCCGTCCAAGCCCGTGATGGTGTCGCCCGTGCGCGGCGCGTCTGGATACCCGCGCGCCGCGAGAACGACACCGTACGTGCGGTCGTCGCGCCAGTCCACGCCAACGTGCCCCAGTTCGCCGGAGGCCGCTGCCAGGCAGATCTCCGCGAGGTTCGTCTCCAGCAGCGGCAGGATCAATTCACACTCCGGGTCGCCGAAGCGGCAGTTGAACTCCAGCACTTTGGGTCCATCACGCGTGAGCATCAACCCTGCATACAGCACACCCTGATATGGGTGGCCTTCGCGCTGCATGCCCTCCAACGTCGGTCGGAGAATGCGCTGTTCAACGTCGGCCAGCAGCTCCTGCGTTGCATCACTCGGGCATGTATAGCCACCCATCCCGCCCGTGTTCGGGCCGTGGTCGCCATCCAGCAAGCGCTTGTAATCCCGCGCCGGCGGCATGACGCGCAAGGTCTGGCCATCGCTGAACGCCAGGACCGACAGCTCCGGACCTTCGAGGCATTCCTCGACCAGGATCGTCTTCTCGCCGAGGCCGTCGAACAACATGTGCAGGGCGCTGTCCACCTCAGCCGGCGTGCTGACCACGAAGACGCCTTTGCCGGCGGCCAGTCCGTCCGCCTTCAGGACCAGCGGTAGCCCGCGCCTTTCGATCGCGTGATGCGCCTCCTCACGTGAGCCCACCGTTTCCACCGCGGCGGTGGGAATACCGTGCCGTCCGAGAAAGTCCTTGGTCCACGCCTTACTCCACTCCAGCCGCGCTGCCGCTCGCGTCGGGCCGAACACCGTGAGCTTCTCAACGGCGAAACGATCGACCAGGCCTGCCGCAAGCGGCGCTTCTGGCCCGACCAGCGTGAGGTCCACCCGCTCGTTTTTGGCCAGGTCGACGAGGCCGTCAATGTCGAGGGCCTGGACGGGCGCGTTCAGTGCGCCGGTGCCCGCATTGCCCGGTGCCACGACGACGGTTGCGCCTGACCGGCGAAGGTGCCACGCGATAGCGTGTTCGCGTCCACCCGATCCGACGACCAGAACCTTCACGTCGCGTCCGCCCGAATTGTAGGCGGGTGCGGCGTGTAGGCTGGCCGGCATGCTCGACCACCTGTCCATCCAGTGCGCCGACCTGCCGCGTTCGGCGGCGTTTTACGACGCGGTGCTCGCGCCTCTCGGCGGCACGCGCATCATGGACTTCGGAAACGTGATCGGCTACGGCGTTGGCCGCCGACCGAACTTCTGGCTCGGTCCGCTGACGACAGGCGAGCCTGGAATAAACCGAGAGATCCATATTGCGTTTCAAGCGGCGGATCGCGCCGCGGTACGCGCGTTCTTCGAGACGGCCGTCGCGCAGGGCGCGGTCGTTCTGCACGAACCGCGGGTCTGGCCCGAATATCACCCGACCTACTACGGCGCGTTCGTGCGCGACCCCGACGGCAACAACGTCGAGGCCGTGAGCCACGTGCCGGGCTGACGGCGCACTGGTAGCCTCGGCGGCATGCGCAGCGCTCGACTTGTCGTCCTGGTCCTTGTGAGCGTGTGCCTGCTCGGCATCGCTCCCGCGGCTTCGGCTCAGCCTGCCGCGACCGTCCACATGAATAGCGACAGCTTCGACCAAACTCAGGTGCAAATCGCCGCCGGACAGACCGTCGTGTGGATGAACGGCAATGGCCTGGTCCACACCGTCACAGCCGACGACAGCTCGTTCGACTCAGGCGATGTTGCCTTTGGCGGTACATTCAGCCAGGAGTTCGATACGCCGGGCACCTATCCCTACTACTGCCAGTACCACGGTGACGTCGGCGGCGTCGGCATGGCCGGGGTCATCGTCGTCCAGTAGCGAGCGAGCTGTGATGCGGCTCCGCCCCTGGTGCGTCGGTGCCTGTCTCGCCGTCGTGCTGTCCGCGGCGCCGGCCACGTACGCTGGCGTGGACACGGGCACTCCGCTGCAGGTCGATGCGCAGATCGGTGGCAACACGTCCGCTGTCGCCGTGGCTGGTGGCTTGCTGTACCTCGGCATTGGCACGCGGATCGAGGTCCTGGACGTCTCAGAGCCGAGCCGGCCGCTGCGCGTTGGCAGCAGCGCGCCACTGCCGGAGCAGCCTTCGGCTATCGTGGTCGCCAGCGGCTACGCGTTCGTGGCCGACGGCGACGCTGGTGTCTACGTCCTGGATGTTCACGATCCCACGCAGCCAGTGGGAATCGGTACGTATCAACCGGCTGGCGCGAGCCAACGCGTTGTGGTGGACGGTTCGACCGCCTACGTCGCGGCCGGCGACGCCGGTTTGCACATCCTCGACGTCTCTGATCCCAGTGCACCGCAGGAGATTGGCAACTACAACGCCGCGGCCGGCGTGCTCGATGTCGCGCTGGGGCCGGGCGTTGCATACGTCGCCGTAGACGATGGCGCGACGAATCGCGGTATGCGCGTCGCGTTGCCCCACCTGCGCACGCTGGACGTCTCGGATCCGCGCAACCCGATCGAGCTCGGCATCGCCGACGTCTCGGCGGGCGCCCTGGCTCCGAGCCTGATGGTGGCGGATCCGGACCACGGGCGTGTGTACCAGTACTGGAACCTGTTTGGCGCAATCGGCTGCGACACCGCCGGAATCCACGTGCTGGACGTCAGCGACCCGACCACTCCGACCAACGTTGCGGATCTGCCAGCGACCTGCGGAGCAGGCTCGATCGCCGGAAATGGCGATCGGTTTGCGGTCGCCGCCTCAGCCGGCAGCGCTCTGAGCCTGTATCGCCCAGGTTCCGCGCAGGCGCGCACTGACCTGATGTCAGGTGTGATGGCCAGTGGCGTCGCAGTCGACGGCACATTGCTCTTTGTCGCTGGCGAAGATCAGGCAAGTGGTCAGTCGGAGGTCCGTGTGTTCGACACGTCCTCGACCGGTGGTTCGCCGGCGCCGCTTGGCACCTATGCCGAGGCCGCGTTGAGCCACGCCCAAGGCACTGCCGCGGGCCAACGCATCTACCTGGGAGATCGCGGCCGCTTCTCGATCGTCGATCTCAGCCAACCGGATCGGCCCGTCGAGGTTGGCGCAGCCACGCTCCCCGCGGCCGGTGGACTTGCGAATTGGGCCGTTGATGTCTCGGTCGTGGGCGCATACGCCTACGTGATCGATGGGCCGAGTCTGCTCACTTTCAGCATCGCGGACCCGACGCACCCCACCCTGGTTAACCTGCAGGACCTCGGCGTTGGCACGTTTGGCGTTGCCCATGCCGGCGCGTACCTGTACGTCATCGTTGGCGTGAATCCGGCGACGCCCGGAGCGGGGTTGCAGTACGAGCTGGCGATCCTGGACCTGACCGATCCGGCGCATCCGCAAACACGCGGGACGTGGTCCGATGTCGGTGGCCTCTGGAACGGCCTCGTGATCGACGGAACGCGGGCATACCTCACCGCGGGGCGTGCACTGAACGTGCTCGACGTAGTAGATGCACTCCATCCGCGGGTGCTTGGCTCGGCACCTTTCACCGACGTCGGCGGTGACAGACTCGCAGTGACGGGCCAGACCGTGTTCGTCAACGGCTTCGAAGGCGTCCACGCGTACGACGTCACTGATCCTACCCAGCCGGTCGAGCTTCCAGTCTTCGGCGGCGATGGCGGCCTGGTCTCCAGTGTCGCGCTTACTGGCTCAACCCTCTACGCCGCGTACTGGAGCGGCGGCGGTCTTCGTGCCTTTGACGTCTCGGATCCGACGAACCCGGTGCTCCTGGGCGCCTATCCCAATATCCCGAACGGTTCGGTCGCCGCCTCAGTCTTCGCTCTCGGGGGCCACGTCCTCACGAGCACCTACAGCGGTCTCTGGGTGCTGCACGTTACTCCCACTCAATAGTTCCGGGCGGCTTGGAGGTGATGTCGTACACCACTCGATTGACGTCGGGGACTTCGTTGACGACACGGCTGGAGATGCGCCCTAGCAGCTCGTACGGCACCCGCGCCCAGTCGGCAGTCATCGCATCCTGAGAGCTGACCATTCTCACCGCGACCACGTTGCCATAGGTCCGGAAATCGCCCATGACACCAACGGTGCGCATAGGAGTCAGCACCGCGAAGCTCTGCCACAACTGGCGATACAGGCCGGCGGTGCGGACTTCGTCCATCACGATCGCATCCGCGGCCCGCAATGTTTCCAGCCGTTCCTCAGTGACCTCGCCCAGCACCCGAATGCTGAGCCCCGGTCCCGGAAATGGATGGCGCCACACGATCTCGTCAGGCAGGCCGAGTGCGCTACCCACTTCACGGACCTCGTCCTTGAACAGGTAGCGCAGCGGTTCGACGAGCTGGAACGGCAACGACGCGGGCAGGGCCACGTTGTGGTGCGACTTGATGCGCGTCGCCGCGTTTGCCGTGTCGTGGCTGGTGCTCTCGATCACGTCGGGATACAGCGTGCCTTGCGCCAGAAAATCGATGTGCCCGAGCTTGCGCGCTTCCAGCGCGAAGATGCGAATGAACTCATCGCCGACGATACGGCGCTTGTCCTCGGGATCGGTCACGCCGGCCAGCCGGCCGAGGAACGAATCGGCCGCGTCCACGTGAATGAGCTTCATCCCGAGGTGTTGTTCGAAGGTGTCCACCACGCGGGCCGGCTCACCGCTGCGCAACAGGCCGTTGTCGACGAAGATGCATGTCAGCTGATCGCCGATGGCGCGGTGCACGAGCACGGCGACCACGGCCGAATCGACACCCCCCGAAAGCGCGCAGATCACCCGGCCCGTGCCCACCCTGCGGCGGAGGTCGTCAATGGTCTGCTCTACGAACGATGCCGTCGTCCAGTTGCCGGTGCAGCCGCAGACACCGGTCAGGAAGTTGCCAATCAACTGCGAGCCGAAGCTGGTGTGTACCACCTCCGGATGGAATTGCAGGCCAAACACGCCGTCGCCATTCCACATCGCGGCCGTCGGCGAGTTATCGCTGGTGGCCGCCGAACAGAACCCGGACGGTAATTTGCGCACCAGGTCACCATGGCTCATCCATACCGACACCTCATCCGGTACGCCACGGAAGATGGGCGCGGGAGGATCGGTGACGTGGATGACCGCTGGACCGTACTCGCGTCGCGTACCTGGTTCGACCTCACCGCCGAGCTGATAGGCCAGGGCTTGCATGCCGTAGCAGATGCCGAGGATCGGTTTTTTCGAGTCCAGCACATGCTGCGGAATCAGTGGCGCATCTGGCGCGTAGACGCTCGCTGGCCCACCTGAAAGGATGAAGCCTTTCGGTTTCAACGCCTCGATGCGTTCGCGCGGGGCATCGTGCGGAATGAGCTCGCAATACACGTGATGCTCGCGAACGCGCCGAGCAATCAGCTGGCTGTACTGGGAGCCGAAGTCGATAACGGCGACGGCATCCCGTTCACGCGCTTCAACCACCAGCGCCTCATGGCGCGTTGACACCTCCGAGGTCTGCGCTTCGGCGATCTCCAGGTACGTGCCGACCTCGAGGTCGTCAGTAGTTGAAACCCGGTGGCTCAAAGCGCGCCCGCGAGTTGCCAGCTCTTGCCCTCAGTCTTGATCGCCGGCGCGATCACCATGTCCACCTGGTGCATCTCGCGCAAATTGGCTGCGCCGCACACACCCATGCATGTGCGCAGCGCGCCCACCAGGTTCTGCGTGCCATTTGTGAGGCTGGTCGGTCCGAACAGGATCTGCTCGAGCGTCCCGTTGACGCCAACCTTGATGCGCGTACCCCGCGGCAGACCGGCGTGCGGCGTGGCCATGCCCCAGTGGTGACCGCGCCCGGGCGCCTCGCTGGCCTGCGCAAACGGTGAGCCAATCATGACCGCGTCCGCGCCGCTGGCGAAGGCTTTGCACACGTCGCCACCGGTGCGCATGCCACCGTCAGTCACAATCGGGACGTACCGACCCGTGCGGGCATAGAACGCGTCGCGCGCCGCTGCGCAGTCCAGCGTCGCGGTGACCTGCGGCACGCCGATTCCGAGGACCTCGCGGCTGGTGCACGCGGCGCCAGGGCCCACGCCCACCAGTAACCCCGCGATGCCGGTCTCCATCAACTCCAGCGCAGCACCGAAGCCAACGCAGTTGCCCACCACCACCGGGGCGCGCATCTGGCTGCAAAAGCGCGCGAAGTCCAGCGGAGCTGCGCCCGAGTGCGACCTGAAACGCGCCGACGTGACGGTGGACTGGACGACGAATACGTCAACGCCTGCCTCCGCCGCGACAGGCCCTAGTCGCTCCGCCAGACTTGGCGTCGCCGACACCGCCGCAATGCCACCCCTGGACTTGATCTCTTCCACGCGCCGGCCGACGAGGTCGTCTCGCATCGGGGCCTGGTAGAGCCGCTGCATGAGCTCCGTCGCTCCCTCTTTGGATGCGTGGGCAATCTCCGCGAGCGGCTGCGAAGGGTCCTCGTAGCGCGTCTGCACGCCCTCGAGGTTCAACACGGCAAGGCCGCCCAGCCTGCTGAGTGCGACGGCGAATGGCACGTCCACCACGCCGTCCATGGCCGAAGCGATGATCGGGATATCGAAGCTCAGACCGCCGAGTTTCCAGCTGAGATCTACGTCGTCGGGGTGGAGCGTTTCGACGCCAGGCACGATGGCGACGTCATCGAAGCCGTAGGCGGGCTTGAGCCTGCGTGGCGCTGAGGCTTGTCCAGGTTTCGGAGAGCCGAAATCGAGAACGCTCTCACGCACTGCGATCGTCATAGGGCGCACTCCTGCACATACAAAAACGCCCCGAGAGCTTTTCGCAAGCTCCGGGGCGCACGGCTGGTGACCATTTGGCGGTCGGCGTGGTGGTCCTTCTCCCTGAAAGACCTCCAGCGCCGAAAACCGCGATCCATACTTGATGCTAAAGGAACGCTCGCGCAGGGTGAAACCCATGGCGCCGGCGCATCGGCAGTGATGCCCAAGATGACATCCAGCCCTGCCATTTTTATATACTTCAAGAAATTCCGAAGGCACAGAAGCATTGGGAACGCTGTACGTGGTGGCCACGCCCATCGGCAATCTTGAAGACATCACCTTGCGCGCGCTGCGTGTGCTCAAGCAGGTGCCATTGGTGGCTGCCGAAGACACCCGCGTCACGCGCACGCTGCTGCGCACGTATGACATCCAGACGCCGCTCGCCAGCTTCCACGAGTTCACATCGTCGTCGCGGCGAGGCAAGCTGCTGGATCGACTCGAAGACGGCGATGTCGCGCTGGTCACCGACGCGGGCACGCCCGTGGTTTCGGATCCGGGCTATCCGCTGATTCGCGACGCAATCCAGGCAGGCCACACCGTCGTACCGGTACCAGGTGCTTCGAGTGTGATGGCCGCATTGATGGCAAGCGGCCTCCCCACACACGCATTTTGCTTCTACGGTTTCCTGCCGAGAACGACCGCCGCGAGGCGGAAATTCTTCGCGCGCTATGCCGAGTGTGATGACACCCTGGTCGTCTTCGATTCGCCGTATCGCATCCTGGCCAGTTTGAAGGACCTCATCGCAACGCTGGGATCCGAACGACCAGTGGCCCTGGCGCGTGAATTGACCAAGCGCTTCGAGGAGGTCTTCCGCGGAACGGCCGCCGCTGCCTTGCAGCATTTCACCGAGCAGCCGCCACGCGGCGAGTTCACGCTGCTGATCGGCAGCGCTAAGGCCCCGGTCCCAGGAGTAGCAGCGTGACCGGCCTGGGTTTGGTAGACACCCACGCCCACCTGATGGATGCGGCGTTCGATGCCGACCGCGACGCCGTGGTCGAGCGCGCTCAGCAATCGGGTGTGACCGGGATGCTGCTGGTCGGTTATGACCTGGCGAGCAGCCGCGCCGCGGTCGACCTCGCCAGACGTCTGCCGAATACGGGCGCGGCCGTTGGCATCCATCCGAATTCCGCGGCCGACGCCTCCGACGCCGACTTCAATGCGCTTTCGGACCTGGCGCGAATGCCAGAAGTGGTCGCCATTGGCGAGACCGGACTCGACAACTACCGCGAGTTCACGCCCCCAGTACGACAGCGCGAAGCGTTCGAGTGGCACCTGCGCCTGGCCGAGTCGCTGGATCTGCCGGTGGTGATTCACAACCGTCAGGCGGATAACGACGTCTCATCGGTGACCGAGGGTTTTCACGGCTGCGGTGTCCTCCACTGCTTCAGCTCGTCCGACCCCGCCTACCTGGAACGGATGCTTGACCGCGGATTTCTGGTGTCGTTTGCCGGGCCGCTGACGTTCAGGTCGGCCAGCTCGACGCGGGACATGGCGAAGCGCGTGCCGCAAGAGCGCTTACTGGTTGAGACAGATTGCCCGTATCTGGCGCCAGAACCTCATCGCGGTCGCCGCAACGAGCCCGCCTTCGTTCGCGACACGGCAGCATGTCTGGCCGACGTTGTTGGTGTGCCATTACTGCAGCTCGCCGAGACGCTGGCTTCCAACAGTGTGCGTATCTTCGGTGGGCTCGCCGCGTGAGTACGCCGACCAGCGTAGTGCCGCACCCTGATGCCATCCGCACGGTGTTGTCGCTTGTCCAGCCTGGTCTCGCCAAGATGGAGACTTCGCTAACGCGATTGGCGGACACCGACGATCCAATCCTGGCGCCAATGCTTTCCACGGTGCTGCCTGGCTCGGGAAAGCGGCTGCGACCGGCCCTGGCGCTGCTGATCGGTCGCCTGCGGGATGTGGATCCGGAAGCTTTGAACCACATGGCGGTCGGTGTCGAGCTGCTGCACACCGCCAGCCTGGTCCACGACGACATCGTCGACGAGTCGGACACCCGCCACGGTGGCGCAACGCTTTTTGCACGGGTCGGCAACGCGCTCGCAGTGCTCGTTGGTGATTACCTCTTCTCGCAGGCCGCCCAGGCGTGCGTCGCGACCGGCAACCTCGAGGTGGTGCGGCTGTTTGCCGAAACGCTCGGCGCCATGGCCCAGGGCCAGATTGACGACGCCAATCGCCAGCTGGGCGGTCGCCACGCCTGGGAGTCGCTGAGTCGCGAACGCTACTACCGGACCATCAGCGGCAAGACGGCCTCACTCTTTGTGCTGGCGTGTGAGGGGACCGGCTTGCTGGTCGGCCTGAGCGCAGCCCAGGTCGATGCGCTGCGCGTCTATGGCCAAAACCTCGGACTCGCGTTCCAGGTGGTCGACGACGTTCTCGATTTCACCGCCACTGAAGACGAGTTGGGGAAGCCCGTTGGCAGCGACCTGCGCCAGGGCACCATCACGCTGCCCGTGATCCTGATGCGCGACGGTGATCTGGCCGACGGCCGATTCCGCCACGCCTTTGATGGGGACGACGTGGATCTGCAGATTCGCCTGGTCCAGGAAAGCGACGCCATCGACCGTGCACGATCGGAGGCCGAGACGCTTGTCGCTCGAGCGCGCGAAGCCCTGCATGCCCTACCGCGCGGCGCGGAGCGCGACGCGCTCGATGCGCTCGCAGCCTACGTGACGCGTAGAGAGAGCTAGAAGTCGGGCCCGGTTTGTCAGCGCCCGCGGAAGACGCGGCGCAACTTTTCCAGCAAGCTCTCGCCGTACGGGCTCGCGTAGGACATCCGCTCGCCGCGCCACATGCGGCTTCCGCCACCGTTTCGTCCGCGCATGAGCGAGCTCACGATTGCCAGGACCAACAGGATGATGCCAAGCGCCATGACCGGCTGCCACAGCACGCGAACCAGTGGGTTGGCGCCGATGAAGGGCAGAGTCATCAGCCAGCCGAGCAGCAGCAACGCGAGCGCCCACCCGCCCAGCGTTTCCGCGGGTGGCAATCGCAACTGGAACCCTCCGACCGCGTTGCCCAGCCGTCGCGTCGAGCGTTTCATGCGATAGCTGAATGACTGGTGTTCGAGGCGACGTTCCGCCAGACGAATGATGTCGTCGATCTCGCGCTGGAAGCGATCGGGCGGAGGGGAGGAGGGCACGTCAGGCAACCGAACGGAGGAGGAGCAACCGGGCTGCAATTATACGGCGCAGAGTTGCCGTACGGCGCCGGTTCTTCTACTGGGCAGGTTGCGGTTGGAGTTGCAGGAAATCGCCCTGGACCCAACCGCGGAGGTTGTGGTCTTCCGTTTCGATCTCGCGCCATGGCCGCGCGGCCACTGTTTGATCGTTTCCCGTCAGCAGAACGGTGGTGCCTTCGCGCAAGACACCCGCGCGCGGAGCTTGCGGGCCTGGCTGCTGGCGGACCGACACGCCGAGTCCGCTCGTATTCACGATGCGCGCCACCTGCTGTTGTGGCGTGGGAGTGGGCTCGGGTGTGGGTGGCTCAACTGACGTCGGCGGCGGCGTTGGCGCAAAGACCACGGGCGCCACAAGCGTGGGAGTTGGCGCATTTGCCGCGGTGACCCGCGGAGTGACGGCTGGTGTTGGTACGACCGTCGCAGGCAGCGACGTGCTGGTGGCAGCCGCGCGGGTGGGGAGGGCGCGACCAGCATTCACATACGCGAGCGCAGCAACGGCGCCAATCAAACCAAGCAGCAGCAAGCTGCTCAGGATCTGCCAGACGGTGAGCCGCAGGCGTCCGCCCTTGGTTAAGAACGGCCGTCCACACCAGTCGCATTCGGTGGAGCCCGCCGGATTTTTCCCGCCGCAGCCTGCACAGACGGCGATAGGCTCTTCGGCGACAGGCGGCACGGCCGGGGTGTTTTACCAGTCGCGCGACTCGCGACTCAAAGGCGACACATAACCGGTCAAGTACGTGACGTTGGCCGAATGAGCGTGTTAGGATGCCGCCGCGTCGAGGAGAATCGCAACTGCGATAGATGGCGACTATTATCGCCGTTGCCAATCAGAAGGGCGGGGTCGGCAAGACAACCACCACCGCCAATCTTGGCGCGGCTCTCGCACTGCGCGGCTGCAATGTCCTCCTGGTCGACCTCGATCCCCAGGGTAACCTGACGAGCGCCTTCGGCCTCGAAAAGGACGTCCAGCAGACCGTTGCCGAATCGCTGCTCGATCGACGCATCCCGCTGCCCGTCGTGGAAGTCGCCAACGGCGCTGCAAGTCACGAGAACGCACGGCATCTGTCAGTGGTCCCCGCGGCGGTTGGTCTGGCGAGCGCCGAAGCCCAGCTGATGAACAAGCTCGGTCGCGAGCTGCGCCTTCGCGATCAACTGCTGAACGTCTCCGACACCTTCGACTACATCATGATCGACACGCCGCCGTCGCTCGGCGTGCTAACCATCAACGCGCTGGTGGCGGCGAGTCGTGTGATCATTCCCACCGAGGCGCGCTTCTTCTCGTTGCAGGGTTTGCAGATGCTGGAAGAAAGTATCGAGGAGATCCTGTACCTGAACCCGCGCCTGGAGGTGCTTGGCATTCTGCTCAGCAAGATGGACCGTCGACTGAAAGAAGAACGCCAGGTGGCGCAGTATCTGCGAGAGCGTTGGGGCGTGCGCGTGTTTGGCACCGAGGTAGCGACCAATAGCAAGATCCTCGAGGCTGGCTCGGCTGGGACCTCCGTGTTCCACTACCACGGCGCGGAAAAGGCGGTGGACGCGTATCTCGCGTTGGCTGACGAGGTGATCACACGTGCCTAATGGTCGTCAGCGGGGCGGGTTTAACCCTGATCGCATGGCAGACCTCACGCGCCCGGTTTCGGTAGTGCCGCAAATCGTGGAGGCGCCGCAGGAGTCGCCCGCACGTGGCTTCACCGAAGTCAAGATCGTCGGCGTGGGCGGCGGCGGCAGTAACGCCGTCAACCGCATGGTCGAAACGGGTGTCCACGGCGTGGAGTTCATTGCCGTCAACACCGACGCCCAGGCGCTTCAAATGTCCACGGCAATGCGCAAGATCCCGATCGGCGGGCGCAGCGCACGTGGTCTGGGCGCTGGCGGCGATCCGCAGCAGGGCGAGCGCGCCGCTGAGATCAGTCGTGATGCGCTGACCTCAGCGATTTCTGGCGCGGACATGGTCTTTCTGACGGCCGGACTCGGCGGCGGCACCGGCACTGGAGCTGCCCCGATCATTGCCGACATCGCCCGTCGCGAGCGTGCCCTGACCGTTGGTGTGGTCACGTTGCCGTTCACTTTCGAAGGCTTCCAGCGACGCAAAGCCGCGGAAGAAGGTCTGGCGCGCTTGCGCGACAACGTCGACGCCCTCATCGTCATTCCGAACGATCGCCTGCTGCAGATGGCCGATCGCCAGATGAGCCTGATCGAGGCGTTCCGACTCGCGGACGACGTTCTACGGCACGGCGTTCAAGGCATCAGCGACCTGGTCACCATGACGGGCTTGATCAACCTGGACTTTGCCGACGTGAAGTCGGTCATGCAGAACGCGGGTACCGCGCTGATGGCCGTTGGGGAAGGCCGCGGCGAAGGACGCGCCATTGTCGCCGCGCGCGCGGCAGTCTCCAGTCCGCTGCTGGACGTTTCCATCGAAGGCGCGCGGGGCGTGCTCTTGAACGTCTCGGGCGGGCCGGACCTCACGTTGGCCGAGGTGACCGAAGCGGCGGAAACGATTCAGGCGGCTGTCGATCCCGACGCAAATATCTTCTTCGGCGCCGTGATCCACCCGCGTGCGCAGGACGAAGTGCGAGTCACGGTGATCGCCACCGGGCTGCGCGAGGGTGCACGGCAGATGCCCGCCGCGTCCTCGGCGCCACGCGCTCGCCCCGCTGCGCCAGAGCCTGCGCCACCCCCGCGTGAGCCTGAGCCACCGCCCCGCTATCGAGCCCCAGAGCCGCCGCAGCCTGCGCCGCGCGAGCAGGAATATCGTCGCCCTGCGCCAACGGAATGGGAGCGCGGTCGCTCGCGGCCGGCCGAGCCGCGTGCCGCCCCCCCGCAAACGCCCTCCCAACTGGGCGACGACGACTGGGACGTGCCCGCCTTCCTGCGCCGCCCCCGCCGCTAACCGCGTCTAGGACCGCGGCCGAAAAGCACATTGGCACGAACATTCGATCGGCCGAACGAGAACCAGAACTGACTTCGCTAGACTGAGTGCGCATATATGCGCGCACTTGTGGCCACGGGCAACCCGGCCGCGCCACTGGAACTGCGAGACGTC
>JAFAZN010000436.1 GCA_019239775.1 Chloroflexota bacterium | reverse complement strand
GTTTGCGCCAATAGTTAGGCGACTACCTAAGTATTGCCCATCACCGGGCCATTGTCAAGTGGGCGTAAGCGTCCCGCGCCGGACGTGCCGAGGGCAAACTCCACGGACGTTCACACCCCCGGATTCGTGCAGCCGGCGGTCGTTGCGGCGCGGTGCGCCGATGCGGGTCAGGCAGCGCGGCGGACGGGAGTTCGGCTCGGCACGGGCGCGGCGCACCGCTCGGCGTAATGGATTTCACGCCAGCTCCGGAAGTCGGCCGGCAAGGTCGGATGAAGGTCAAGGTGCGGCGCCGTCCGCTGAAATTGCGAAAACACGTGCATCGCCGGTAGCTTGATCCCCTCGGCGCGTGACTTGGCGTGCGTAATCCAGATCGCCCCGTCAACGGTGCCGATGCACAGCGCGCCGTTGCGTTGTCCGATGACGTGCCCGGGCTCGCCACGCAGGTCTTTCTCTTCATGCGCACCAAACACGTAGACAGCCTGCCCGAAGAGGTTCGTTAGAACGCCGGGGTTACTATCGGCCGCCTCCGATCACATCGGAGCGATGATAATCCAGAGGTTCCGGTGCGAATTTCCGTGATTCGAATCGCGCAACCGCCTCCAGCGCTGCACTCACTGCAGCTTCAGTGACTTCGGCGCGATACAAACTGCTCTTGGAGACAACGCGTCGCGGCATCGCAAACGTGCGCGAAGCCCAGATCGGACCGGCGTCCATCTCGTCGATGGCCTGCAGCACCGTCACACCCCAGAGGTCCGCCGCCTCGAAGATAGCCCAATCGAGGGACGAGGGACCGCGGTCGCCTTTGACTCCAGGATGCACGATGAGGCAGACGTAACGCCGCCACACCCGTTCGGGGATGGCCGTTTTCAGCATTGGCGCGAGGATCAGATCGGGGCGCTCACGCTCGGCGGCGGCTGCAATTCGATCAGGATCGGGTGGCAAGGCACACCGTAATGGCGGCCCGGGGGTAATGATCCGACGGTTGGTGGCCGATCCTCGAAGCATGTTCCGGCGCTGGTCGCAACGAGTTGTGGCGTATCTTCCCGCGGGTGGGACCCTCACGAAGGCGGAGCGCCTGCAACGACATCGGGCGATTCTGGTGGTGTTGTGGATTCACGTGGCCGCCCTGTTCGCCTTCGGTCTTATCAATGGCTATGACGTCGTCCATAGCCTGTCCGACGCAGCCGCACTGTTGCCATGGGCTGTGGCTGCAAGCTGGCCGCGCGTGGGCTTTCGTTTGCGCGCGGTCTCTGCATGCCTTGGGCTCCTGACGGCATCGGCGGTACTGGTCCATCTTGCGAACGGAGCCATCGAAGCGCACTTTCACTTTTTCGTCATGATCACGGTCATCGCGCTGTACCAGGATTGGCTGCCGTTCCTGGTCGCGATCGGATTCGTGGTGCTCGAGCACGGGCTGGGCGGCGCGCTGGTGCCAACGGCGGTCTACAACCACGCCGATGCCTGGGCGAACCCATGGAAATGGGCCGCCATTCACGGCGCCTTCGTGCTTGGCTCGTGCGCGGCGCTGATCGCGCACTGGCGTTTGAGCGAAACGCATCAGGCGCAGCGGCGGCGAGCAGAGCGCGTGCAGCATGAGAGCGAGCGCAAGCTCGCCATGTTGATGAGCAATTTGCCAGGCATGGCGTACCGCTGTGCGAATGACCCGGAGTGGACTGGCGAATTCGTCAGCGAGGGCGCGCTCGAGCTGACCGGGTACACGCCGGAAGAGCTGGCGCAGATTCCGTACGCCACGTTGATTCACCCCGAGGACCGCGAGTGGTTGTGGCTGGATACTCAGGCGGCCATCGCCGAACAGCGGCCGTTCCAGCAGGAGTATCGCATTCACACCAAAGATGGCTGGGAACGTTGGGTCTTCGAGCAGGGCCGAGCCGTGTATGGCCCCACCGGAGAAGTACTTGCGCTCGAGGGATTCATTAGTGATATCTCGGAGCGCCGCCGCGCCGCGGACGAGCTCGCGCAGCGCGTGCAGCACGATCCGCTAACGGATCTGCCGAACCGGACTGTCCTGCGGCACGAGCTCCAGGAATCGCTGCGGGCAAGCAAGAAAACCGGTGCGCCGCTGGCATTGTTGATGATGGACCTGGATCGCTTCAAAGAGGTCAACGACACGTTTGGCCATCGCTTTGGCGATCAGGTTTTGCAAGGTGTCGGGGAGCGTTTGCGCGCCACCGTTGCTGAATCAAGTCTCCTGGCACGCCTTGGTGGCGATGAATTCGGCATTTTGCTCGCCAACGCGGACGCCGACCACGCGGTCCGCGTCTCGCAACAATTGATGAAGGCGCTCGAGGCGCCGTTTCCGGTTGACGGTCACCAGGTGAGCCTGGGCGCCAGCCTCGGAATTGCGCTCTATCCAGATCATTCTGCTGACTCGGAGACGCTGCTCCGCTACGCCGACGTTGCAATGTATGTGGCAAAGCGCAACGGTGGTGGGTTCGAGATCTACTCGGCAGAGCAGGACCAGCACAGCGCTGACCGTCTCGCGCTGACAGGTGAGCTGCGCCAGGCGATCAAGTCCGAGGAGCTGGTGCTCTACTACCAGCCAACGATCGACTGCTCAAAGGGCCAGATTAAGGGCGTTGAGGCGCTAGTGCGATGGGTCCACCCGCAGCGCGGACTGATTCCACCGGATGCGTTCATTCCACTGGCGGAGCAATCCGGCGTCATCCACGATCTCACGGACTACGTGCTGCGCAAAGCCTTCCATCAATGCAGGCTGTGGACCGACGTCGGCATCGACCTCACGATGTCTATCAACCTGTCGATGCGCAATCTGCACGACCCGGAGCTTCCTTCGACGATTGCCGGACTGCTGCGGTCCGAAGGCCTTGAGCCGAACCGCATTAATCTCGAAATTACCGAGAGCACGATTATGGCCAATCCGGAGCGTGCGTTGGCTGTGCTGCGCGATCTCCGCGCGCTCGGGTTGCGCATGGCAATTGACGACTTTGGCACCGGGTACTCTTCGATGGCCTACCTGAAGGGGCTCTCCGTGGACGCGCTCAAGATCGACAAGTCCTTCGTGCGCAATCTGGCGACTGACCCCAGCGACCGCGCGATTGTGCGATCGGCGGTCGAGCTCGCGCACAACCTCGGGCTCCAGGTCGTGGCCGAGGGCGTCGAGGACACCGTCAGCTACCAGCAGCTCTCGAAGCTCGGCTGCGACCTGGCGCAGGGCTACTACATGGGCAAGCCGATGCCCGTGGCGGAACTCGAACGGTGGCTCGGTTCCGCGCCGTTCGGGCTGGTGAACCTCACCGCCGCGGCCTGAGACGTCGCGGCGGGCAGCGGCTCGCGTATATTGCGTGGGCGTTGAGCGGCTATCTGGTTCGTCGGCTGTGGCAGTCCATCCTGGTGCTGTTCGCGGTCAGCGTGCTGAGCTTCGTGCTCATCTTCCTCTCGGGCGACCCGGTGGCGGTACTGGTGCCACTCAACGCGCGGCCCGAGGACATGGACAATGTTCGCCATGCGTACAACCTGGACCAGCCAATACCAATCCAGTACGTGCTGTTTCTGCAGCAAGCGGCGCACGGCGATTTAGGTGATTCTTTCCGCTACCACTCACCAGCACTCCCGCTGGTGCTCGGCCGGCTACCAATCACGCTGCTGCTCGCGGCCGCCAGCATCCTGCTGATCGCGGCGGTTAGCATTCCGCTTGGCGTCTTCGCAGCAACGCACGAGGGCGGAATCAGCGACGGCTTGACCACGGTGGGTTCGCTGCTGGCGGTCTCCATGCCATCGTTCTGGCTTGGCGTCATCCTGATCCTGGTGTTCGCGGGCACCATGCGCGCATTGCCTGCATCCGGCGCGGGCACCTGGCAACAATTGCTCCTGCCAACGCTGACCATCAGCGCATTCGGAATTGGCCTGTTGACGCGGCTGGTGCGGCGGTCGGTGGCCGAAACGTTGCGCCAACCGTTTGTCACCACCGCGCGAGGCAAAGGGCTCGGTGAACGCGCCATCGCCTGGGGACATGTACTCCGCAACAGCGCTATTCCCGTGGTAACCGTGATGGGACTCCAACTCGGCGCACTGGTGGGCGGTTCCGTAGTGGTGGAGACGGTGTTTGCCTGGCCAGGCGTTGGTTGGTTGATGATCCAATCGATTGAGGCGCGCGACTTACCGGTGATTCGCGCGGCGGTACTGGTGCTGGCTGGATTCATCGTTGTCATCAACCTCGTGGTGGACCTCGCGTACACCATGCTCGATCCGCGCATCCGCCTGTGAATAATGTCCCACCCACCGACCCATTATTTCCATGGCGGCTCCGCCCCCAAACCCCCGTCGGAGACGTGCGCGCTTGAGGTGGCAACAACGCGTTGGCCTCCCGCTGATCGCACTAATCGTCGGTGTCGCGGCACTCTCCCTGGTGTGGACTCCTCATCCGCCAAACGCGCAGGACCTCGACAACAGTTTGCTCCCGCCGGTTACCAATCAGGCATTTGTACTGGGCACCGATCTGAATGGTCGAGACCTGCTCAGCCGAGTGATGGTTGGCGCGCAGGCCAGTCTGCTCGTTGGACTGATGTCCGTGCTGATCGGCGGCATCATCGGCATCAGTCTCGGACTGCTTGCGGGCTATTTCGGCGGCTGGCCCGACAGCCTCATTATGCGTCTGGTCGATATTCAGCTCTCGCTACCTGGCGTGCTGCTGGCCATCGCGCTGCTGGCTGGTATCGGCAAAGGCCTGTGGAACGTGGTGCTGGTGCTGGGCTTCGTGAGTTGGGTGCAGTACGCGCGGCTGGTGCGCGGCTCCACCCTATCTACGCGCGATCGCGAATACGTCCTTTCGGCGCGTGCGCTTGGCGCATCGCACGCGCGCATCATGACCCGCCATATTCTGCCCAATATCGCCGGACCCCTTCTCGTGGTGGCCACCATCAACATCTCCACCAACATCCTGTCCGAAGCCGCGCTCAGCTACCTGGGTGTGGGGGTTCCACTGTCCACCGTCACGTGGGGCGGGATGCTGAATGAAGGCAAGCAGGTCTTCCAGGTGGCATGGTGGAATGCCGTTTGGCCTGGACTGGCGATTCTGATAACGGTCTTCGGCACCAACCTCCTGGGCGATGGACTGAACGCGGAATGACGCGGCTCGAGCTAAGCATCGCGTTTCAAACAAACAAGACACCCGCCGAATATGCAGCGCTCGGCCAACTGGTAAACGGCTTCGACTTCGATGTGGTGAGCACGTACCACGATCTGTTCTTCCAACCGGCCATCGGTCCGCTGTTGATTCTTGCGCAGCATCTTTCGCATGCACGTCTGGGACCGGCTGCGTTGAATCCGGTCACGCTGCACCCGGTGGAGATCGCTGGGCAGATTGCGTTTCTCGACGCGGTCACGGGTGGCCGGGCCTATCTGGGACTGGCGCGGGGCAGCTGGATGGAGGCTGTTGGCGCGGCGGCACAGCGTCCAATCGCCCGCCTGCGCGAATGCATTCAGATGGTGAGGTACCTCTGGAGTGAGCGCACCGACGGCTTCAACGGGAGCGTCTACAGCGTTGCTCCAGGAGCGCGGCTGCAGTACGCCCCAGCGCGTCACGACGTGCCGATCACCCTTGGTACGTGGGGCGAACGGACGGCACGGGCGATCGGACCGCTGGTGCAAGAAGTGAAGGTCGGCGGCTCAGCCAACCCACAGATGATCCGACGGATGCGGGAGTGGCTGCCACCCCATGTTGGCGTATGCGTGGGGGCGGTGAGCGTCGTGGACGAAGATGGCGCCGCGGCGCGCGCCCTTGCTCGGCGTGAGGTCGCGATGTACCTCGGAGTCGTGGCGCGGCTGGACGCCACGCTGGATGATCCCGAATGGGTACGTCGCATTCGAGCACATGGACGAGATTACGCGAGCATCAGCCGCGACATCTCGGATGCGATGCTCGATCGATTTGCGTTTGCAGGTACGCCGCGCGATATCGTGCAGCACGTGCAGGAGTTGTATTCGGCTGGCGCAACACGAGTTGAGTTCGGAACGCCGCACGGCATCGACGCGCCGAGCGGTATTCGCTTGCTCGGAGGGTCGGTGCTACCACAGCTGAAGGACCTGACTGGTGCGACGAGTCCGCGGACAGAACAGGTGTTGTGATGACATCAACGCGAGAACACAATTCGTGACATCACCAGGGGAGTACGACTCGGAGGCCTTCGAGCTCTTCGACCTGCGCATCCGCATCGAGGAGATTCGGGGCACTTGCACGTGTGGTCACCAGGTGGGCGATTGCTTCCACCTCGAAGGCGGCCAACTCAGCCTGCCCGGGCCGAATCGCTCGTTCTGCCTGTACGCGGTCCAGTCGGCGCTGCCATTATTACCAGCCAAGCAGCGGCCACTACAGTCCGCCGACTGGATGCAGACCGATACGCAGGTGGTCTGTCCTGATCCGCTGTGCGGAGTTGTCATGCGCATCGAGCGCACCGCAAAACGCACCGTTCGCCACTCGGACGTCAGTGCGGTACCGTTCCCCACTCCAGGAGGTCCAGATTAGATGTTGACGCGGCGAGAGCTCATTCAGGGAGGCGCCCTCCTTGGGCTAGCAGGAGCGGCAGCGGGCGTGCTGGCCGCGTGTTCGGCAGGCGCGCCGGCGCAGCCAACCGCCGCGCCTGCCGCAGCACCGAAGCCCACCTCGACAAGCGCCAATGCGCCCACCGGGACATTGACGATTGCTCAGGGCGTCGATGCCGAAAGCCTTGATCCGTACGTCACCACCAGTGGCGCCTCCAAAGGCATGTTGTGGACCGTCTACGACCGCCTGGTGGTGCGCGACCTGGACCTCGCGCTTCAGCCAGGTCTGGCCACCAGCTGGAAGGCGCTCGACGACAACACCTGGGAGCTGAAACTCCGGCAGGGTGTGAGCTTCCACAACGGTGAGCCATTCAACGCGGATGCGGTGAAGTTCAGCTTCGGCCGGTTCGCGGATCCCACCATCAAGAATGGCTATGGCACGCTGCTGAAGCCGGTCAGCGGCGTGGATGTGGTGGATCCATACACAGTCCACGTGAAGACGACCGAGCCATTTGCCGAGCTGATTGAAACACTGGCAGGCTATGTCGAGATGTTGCCGCCGAAGGCCGGGGCAGATGCGGCGGCGGTGGCGCAGACACCGATCGGCACCGGACCGTACAAGTTCGTATCGTGGACGCCCAATGACCGGTTTGTGGTGCAGTCCGCGGGTGCCCACTGGAGTGGCCAGCCGCATCTCGAGCAGGTGGTGTTTCGGCCGATTCCGGATGAAACCGCGTGCATCAACGAGCTGAAGAGCGGTGGTGTCGACATTATCACGAACGTACCGCCGCTCCAGATCAACAGTCTGCAAGATACTTCTGGAGTAAGCCTCGCACGAGCGACAAACTCCGGCTCCATTATCCTCATTCCGAATTTCAATAACACCGACGTCTTCAACAAGAAGGAAGTCCGCCAGGCGCTGCAATACGCGATCGACAAGGATCAGCTGATCAAGGTGGTCCTGCGCGGAGAAGCCGTCCCGATGGCCAGCCCGTTCCCGAAAGGCGTGGCGGGCGGCTACGTGGAAGGTCTGCCACCGTACACGTACGATCCGGATAAAGCCAAGGCGCTTCTGGCCCAGGCCGGCTATCCAGACGGATTCAGTGTGAGCTTCAAGGCGCCAAATGGACGCTATCTGCAGGATAAGCAAGTGGCAGAGGCTATCGCGGGGCAACTGGAGAAGGTCGGCATCAAGGCGGACCTCGAGACCGTTGAGTGGAGCACCTACGTACAGGGAATTGTTGGTCGGAAATACGAGCTGTTCCTGCTCAGCCAGGGCGGCTTGCAGGTGGGTCCGGCGGTGCAGACCAACTGGAGCAGCCGCATCAAGGGCATTGCGTGGCAAGGCTATACAAATCCGGCAGTTGACGATCTGATTGACACCGCGGCCAAGCAAGTGGACGTCCAGCAGCGCGTGGCGACCTACGAACAATTGATGCGCGCTGTCTGGGACGATTCACCGTGGATCTTCCTGTACCACCAGCAAGATATCTACGGCGTCGGCAGTCGTGTTCAGGGGTTCCGCCCGACATCCGAAGCTGTGGTGCTACTGGGTGATACGCGGGTGACTGGTTGAGCCTCGCACTCGTCAACTGTTCCGTCATACCTTGTGATGGGTCACCCGCGATCGACGACGCGGTCGTGGTGCTCGATGGAAACCGCATAGAGGCGGTCGACACGCGCGCAGCTCTCGAGCCGCTCCTGCGCGAGCGCGCGGACAACCTCACGCAGCATGACCTGGGTGGCCGGTGGGTTATGCCCGGCCTGATGGACATGCATGTCCACCTCAGTCTGGCGTTGCCGGGCCCCGCGCAACTCGCCTCGCGGCTCGAGACGGACATGGCCGTCACGGTGCGGGCGTATCGAAACGCACTCGACGGATTGAATGCCGGTGTGACGTTCATGCGCACGCTCGGCGATATGCGTTTCGTGGACCTGGAGCTCAAGCGGGCGATCAATGCGGGTGTCATCGTCGGTCCACGCCTGTTTTGCGCCGGCCAGGCGGTGATCATTACGGGCGGTCATGGCTTTGGCTCCGGGTCCAGTCTGGAGGCTGATGGCCCCGACGGATTCAGACAAGCGGTCCGAAAGCAGCTGCGCGCCGGTGCGGACGTCATCAAGGTCGCGATCACCGGCGGTATTGCTGGCGAGTACGAGCAGATTCGCGATTCGCAAGCGACCTATGCGGAGATGGAGGCCGCATGCCAGGCAGCCCACAATGCTGGCAGACGCATCACCGCGCATGCTGGTTCCGCGTTGGCCATCGCGGAAGGCATCCGCGCTGGACTGGACTGCGTGGAGCACGGCTACTTTCTCGACCAGCCCACCGTGGACACGATGGCAAATAAGGGCGTGTACCTGGTGCCAACACTTTCGGTCAGCCGCGGCGAGGAGTACATGCGCCGCATTGGGTGTCCGCAGTGGATGATCGACAAGTCGCTGCGCGCGGGGGAAGACCATCTGCGGAGCTACCAGATGGCGCTGGCCGCCGGTGTGCCGATGGCGATGGGTACGGACATGCTGCCTGCGGACCCATACGATGGAACTCTGGCCGTGTACCGCGAGGTGGAGTGGATGGTGGAGGGTGGGATGCCACACGCTGCCGCGTTGCGCGCTGCCACACTTTCGGCGGCGGAGTTATGTCAGGTGGACGCGGACCTCGGGTCTGTGACTCCAGGCAAACTCGCGGACCTGGTGGCAATGCCTGCCAATCCACTGGAGAATATCCGCGCGCTGCGCGGCATCGACACCGTAATGAAAGACGGTGCCATCGTGCGTGACGGTTGCTACTGACTCAGTTTTAGAAGAATACTGGCGGCTGCACCCGGTCGAGGCAACGCACGCCGGCGTGCACCGGTTTGATGCGGTTGCACCCGACTTGAGTGGTAATGGTCTGGAGGCTCGTCGGGCGTGGCGCGAGCGCACACGATCAGCGCTCGCTGGTGGTGTGGACCTGGATGAACGCGTGCTGCTCGCCGAACTGGTGCGACAGGAAATCGTCGACGACGAGTGGCAGTGGTGGCAGCGTGCGCCACAAGCGTACGTCGAGCAGGCCCTCAACGGACTCCAGTACCTGGTTGCGCGAACGCCCGTGACCAACGCTTTGGCGGCTCGACTGAGTGCGATTCCGCGCATGCTGGAGGCTGCGAATCGCAACCTGCGCGGAGACCTCGTTCCTCCGGAGTACGTCGAGATTGCACTGGTCGGGGCGGCTGGAGCGCAACGCTTTCTCGCGGAATTACCGTTACCAAGCGAGCCCGCGCAGCGCGCGTTCGGCGAGTTCGAGGAGTTTCTGCGCGAGGATCTTCGCCCACGGGGCAATTACGCATTGGGCCGCGACGCGTTCGAGCGCATGCTGCACGAAGTGCACGGCGTGCCACTGTCGGCGGATGAGGTGTTCGAGCATGGGCGCGAGATGGCGGAGAACTTGACCGCGGAATTGGGACCCAACTGGCGCGCCGAGATGGCAGCCCTCAAAGCGGACCATCCGGCCGCGGACACCCTTCTGGCGACCTACGCGGCGGAAGCGCAGCGGGCGCGCCGCTTTGTCGAGGAACAGGGGCTGGTGGACATTCCACCTGGTGAAGCCTTCGAGGTCCGCGCGACTGCCCCGTTTCTGCGCGCGACGATGCCACTGGGGCATTTCGACCGGACACCGCCGTTTTCTCCTAGTGACAACCTCGGGATCCTCTTTATCACGCCAGTCGATCCTGGGTTGCCGCCGGCACGCCAGGCGGAGCTCCTGGAAGCGCACTGTTTCACCGCGGTTCGCGCTATTTGTCTGCACGAGACCTTTCCCGGGCATCACGTGCAGTTGTGGCACGCCAAAGTGCGTGCAACGCCTGTGCTGCGGATGTTTCCGAGTCCGCTTTTCACGGAAGGTTGGGGGTTGTATTGCGAGGAGCTGATGGAGGAGGCCGGCTATTACGACTCGCCGGCCTTGCGGCTGTGGCGTGTGAAGAATGCCATGTGGCGCGCGGTGCGATTGATGGTGGATGTTGGCTTGCACTGTCGTGGTCTGTCGCTTGAAGATGCCGCACGACCACTTGTTGAGTTGGGCGGACTGGAGCCCAACACCGCCCGAGGTGAGGCGCTGCGGTATACCAGCTCGCCGACACAACCCAGCAGCTATGTGCTTGGGCGCGACCGAATTTGGGAGCTACGCCGCCGCGCTGCCCAGCGCCCAGGGTTTGAGTTGGCAGGGTTCCATCACACCCTGCTGGGTTTCAGCAGTGTTTCTCCCGCAATGATCCCCGCCGACGCCTTCTAACCCGACGGGCGCTGCACTCTCGTCGGCGTGGGCTTGCGGCCTGTGGCGCAGTGGTAGGGCTCCGCCCAGACCATTGTGCCTGCCTCCACGGCGCGGCGGACGTGCTCTCGAAACGCGTCAGACTCCTGGCGCGGCAACCCCTGCGCAATCCGCGCCGCGAACAGACGCAAGCGTTCAGGTGATCGCGCAGCGGTGTCGGTGCCGAATTGTGGACCCATGACCAGGTCCTGAAGTCCAGCAGCAACAAACCGACCGTAGAGGCTGCGGTCCGAACATCCGCGCACATCAGCACCCGCGCCAGTCACTCCATCCACCGCCCGCTGCAGCGCGTCGGGCAAGTCCAGGTTGAGCCAGGGCAGCATGTCCGTCGCGCGGACAACCACACCAATTCGCCCTCCCGGCCGGGTGATGCGGACCAATTCGGCCATCATGCGCTCGGCGTCCAATTCCTCCATGACGGTGAATGACAGGGTGACGTCGAACGAGTCGGAGGGAAGTGGCAATTCCTCCGCGTCACCGCGCTCGAAAGTGATCTGCTGGTCCAGTCCCGCCTGTCGCGTGAGATCCGCCGCCTCGCGCAGCAAGTAGTCGTTCACGTCGACCCCAACCAGCGGATTGGCCGGCCCCAAATGCCGCGCGAGCCAACGAATGACCGCGCCAGAGCCGCAGCCAACCTCGACAACGCGCTCGCCAGCGTGAGGCGCAGCGGCTTCGACCACGTTGCGGACCACCGTCTGATAGCCGCCGCGCATTCTGGATTCCAGCGTGGGAACAAAGCCGAGGTGCGCTCCGCCGAGCAGGACGGTGGTGTACCGCGTCGACAGCGTTTCGAGCAGCGGGTCCCATTGCGAGCGCGCCAGACTCAGCGGCAGCAGCACCAACGGCGGGCCACTGCCTGCAACGCGGTACGTGATGCCGGCACACGTGCCGGCGCCCGCATCCAGCGGCACGGGAGCAACGTCCTGTCCCAATGCGAGGAAGTCGAGCAGCACCGGCTCAATTTCTGCGCGGCGCTCTGCGACGGCGTCGGCCCACGCGGCATCCGCATAGTCACGCAGCTGAAAGCTACGCGCGCGCGGGAGTTCCGCGAGCACCCGCGGCACACTGGTGCTGTTCGGCCCGGAGTCTCCGTAGACGAACAGCACGCGGTCGCCGAGCCGCGCGAATGGCTCCGACGGCAGCCGGTAGGGGCACACCAGGGTGATCGACGCAATCGCGTCTGGCAGCGCACGGGCGAGGGTGACGGCGTCGAGCGCGTAGCCACCTGCAACGTGCGCGCGGCGTAGACCCAAATGCGCGAACAGTTCGCGGAAGCGATCCTCCAGATTGACAGGATCGTCGGTCACAGAGCTGCCATCAGAGTGCGGTGTACGGGATTAGAAGTTCGGCCGACAAGCCGGTCCGCAGCACGAGTCGCAGTCGGCTGAACTTCTGTGACAGATTGCGCATAGGAACGCGGCGGCCCAATCAAAACCATTCCAGCGGGTTTTCGGCCGCGTTCCTATGCGACGGCGACCGGTTGCGACAGAAACTGGCGGAGGATTGGCATGAACTCATTGAAATGCGCGAAGTGGATGTTGTGGCCGGCGCCGGGCACGGTGACAACTTCGATGCGCGGATTTTCGCGCGTAAGTCGCTCGGCAGTCTCCTGAGAAACGAGCGGTGGCTCGGCGCCCGCGCGGATCACCAGCGTGGGGCATTGCACGTTGCGGACGTGATCCCACAACGCGTCGGAGTTCTGGCCGCGGCGGCCGCGCCTCACGCCAGCAACGTCTGCGCGATATCCCCATGTACCGTCCGGGCGTTCGCGAAAATACAGGTCCACGCGTCCCTGCAGGGCCGGCTCGGACAGATTCGGTGTTGTTTTGCGGACGTACTGCTCGACTTCTGCGCGTGAGGCGAAATTGTTGGGCACATCGGCAGGGGTACGCCCGGGCGGCATCGGCGCGGAGTCCTCGATAACCAGGCGCTTCACGTCGTTCGGGTACGTCGACGCATACGTGAAAGCCACCGAGCCACCCATCGAGTGGCCGATCAGCGTGAACGCGCCGAGGCGCAGGTGCTCTGCCAGCGTGTGCGCATCCGCGGCGTACTGGGCATCGCTGTAGCGTTCCTGTGGATCCCACTCGCTTTCGCCGTGGCCGCGCTGATCGAGCGCGACAAGATGGTAGTCACCCGCCAGCGCTTCGCCGACGCCCGTCCAGGCGACCGCGGTGCTGGAAAAGCCGTGCAGCAGCAGGATCGGATCGGCAGTCGGGTTGCCCCACTCGAGATAGCGGAAGCGCAGTCCGTCGATGGTGAGAGAGCCCTGGTTCATGACGCCAGGTTAGCGCGTCTGAAGCGTGAGCGAGCCGAAGTCTAGGGGCGCGTAGGTCTGATCGCCGGAGTAGTGGGCGGTGAGAGTGTGCGGGCCGCTCGCAACGCTCTGGAGGTTGATCTGCGTGAGACGGCC
>JAFAZN010000398.1 GCA_019239775.1 Chloroflexota bacterium | reverse complement strand
TGCCCAAGGCTGAAGCGATCCTCGACGAGTTCCTGGCCGCACATGCGGAGTACCTGCCCCAGTTCAAAAGGCGGGTTGCCGTGGCCGCTTAAGTCTCGGCGGCGATCTCGTCGGGTGAGACCTCGCGTCGCTCCGCGATACTGCGGTACGCCGCCTGGATCAGCCGCTGGTTGGTGACCGCGTCTTCCCACGTCGGTAGGCCTGGCGCCGGAACCCCGCGGGTGATGCCGTCCAGGAACGCCTCCAGTTGGACCTCGAACGGATCACAGATCTCCAACGCAACAGTCTGCCAATCGTTCAACGTTTCGGGCTGCAGCTTGCGGGCGTCATACCGAAACAGTGGCGTCGACGGCTGCTCCTGCTGCCACAACCGGTTGAGCGTGAAGTACAGGGAGCCGTCCTCACCGTCGATCTGGAAGGACGGCACCTCTTCGTGCTTGCGTCGTACCCACGAGGCGAAGCAGTTGCCAACCGCGCCATTGGCAAACCGCACGTTCACGGATGCGAGATCTTCAACCTCCACCGGAAAGGGCGTTCCGTCAGCTTCGTTGCGTGAAGCCCACGCGATTCCGGGAATGGCATACACGCCGGCAATGGGGCCAATCAGCGTACGCAGCAGGTCGAAGAAGTGCGCCATCATGTCCTCGACGACGCCGCCGCCGGCCTCCTCCTTTTTGTAAAACCAGCTGGGCCGGTTCAGCACCGTGCGCGGCACCATGTAGCCAAACAGCACGTTCGCGCTGAAGACGCGTCCCACGAGCCCCTGCTGCAGCAGCTGCCGAGCGCGCATCGGACCTGCGCCGAAGCGCATGTTTTGAATGACCCCGTGTTGCACACCGGCCGACTCGGCCGCTCGCAACAGCTCAACCGCCTCATGCAGCTCGATTGTCAGCGGCTTTTCGCAGAAGACGTGCTTCCCATGCTCGATCGCCCGCATCAGCGGCTCGAAATGCAGGTGGTTGGAGAGACAGTTGTCCACCACCTGGACCTCGGGTGAGTCGATGAGCTCATCGAGCTCGCTGCTCGTACGCGAAATGCCATAGCGTTCTGCAAGCTCGGCAACGCGCTCGGGGTTGCGCCCGTAGAGCGCCGGTTCGATCGGTATTCCACGGTCCCGCAGACGCGCGAGCGCCCCGACATGTGTTTCACCCAGCCGCCCCGGCCCAAGGACTGCGACGGTCAATTCGTTCTGCAAGCGCTTTCTATGGTGGCGGCATTTGACAGCGAATTGCAAGTATGCCTAGCCTACTGAAAACCTTTTCATGGCGGGAATTACGGAAGTCGCGCGACAGGCCGGGGTGTCGATCACCACCGTCTCACGCGTCCTCAACCCCGTCTCCGAGTACCCGGTGGCCGCGAGCACCCGCCGGCGGGTACTGGCCGCCGCTTCGGCGCTGAACTACTCGCCGTCGGCGCTGGCGCGGGCGCTGGTGACGCGCCGCACGCATATGGTCGGCGTCCTGCTCGGCGACATCGTCGACCCCTATTTCGCCGAGATCGTGCGCGGCATCGAGGACGTTGCCCGCCGCGCCGGCTACCTGGTGGTGGTGTGCAACACCAGTCGCGATCCCGGCACCGAGCGCCGCTACGTGACGGCGCTGCGCGACTATCGCGCCGACGCCATCCTGCTCCTCGGCGGTGACATCTTCGACACGCCGACGCGGCGGGCGCTTGCGCGTGAGCTAACCGCGTTGAAGACGTACGGCGCCGTCGCGGTCGCAGTCGCCGGCGATCACGCCGGGCTGCCAGCCATTGATATCGACCACGCCGCGGCTGCCGAAGAGATGGTGCGCTACCTGGTCGGCCTGGGCCACCGGCGCATCGGCTTCATTTCGGGCCCGCTGAATGTAAGCACTTCGCGCCAGCGCCTGGACGGTTTTCTGAAGGGCATCCAGCGCGCCGGCCTGGAGCCGCACCAGGTTGAAGAAAGTGACTTCACCTACACTGGCGGGTATTCCGCGGCGGAGCGGCTGCTGCCCGCCGAGCCAACCGCCATATTCGCCGCCAACGACCAAATGGCGCTTGGCGTGCTCGCAGCATCCCGCGTGGTTGGAGTGGCGGTGCCCCAACAGGTAACCGTCGTCGGCTTTGGTAATACCTCCGCCGCCGAGCATGCGGTGCCCGGACTCACCACCGTTTCTATGCCGCGCCACCAGCTCGGCGTCGAGGCGATGCAGGCCGTCCTCGACGCACTTGAGGTTTCCGGCAGTGTGGATTCCGCCTCGGCTGTGCACCCACGGCGGCTGCCATTTCACCTGGTTATCCGCGAATCGTCCGCCACTCCAAACGCTGCAAAGGGGGAAAGATAATGTCGTCCCAACCGTCCGTTTCCCATCTCGCCTCCGGTCCTTCGGGGTTTACCCGCCGCGACTTCCTGCGCCGGTCATTGGTTGGCGCCGGCCTGGCAGGACTCGCCGCGGTGGCGTCCGCTCCGCTGGTGGTCGCGCAGCCGATCAGGGTTTCTCAGAGTGGAAGCCTGAACGTCTGGCACTACTACAACACCGATGCCCAAGTGAACCTGCTGGGTACCTGGACCCAGATGTTCAACAAGCTGTATCCGAATGTCAACGTGGTCAGCAGCTACGTCTATTTCCAGGACCTTTCGCAGAAAATCATTGCGGCGGCTGGTGCCAAGCAAGGTCCGGATGTGCTGATCTACGGCGGCTCGGACCTGGTCCAGATGTACAAGGCCGGAGCGCTGCGCAGCATGCAGCCCTACTGGGACCAGTTTGCCGATGGCAGCCAGTATCCCGATGGCGTGCTCACTCGCTTTGACGGACAGATCTACGGAGTGAAGCCGTATGTCAATCTCGTTGGCTGGTGGTACAACAAGGACATTCTCGACGACGTCGGGATCCAACCCCCCAAGACATTTGACGACGTGACGCCGGCGCTTGCGGCAGTCGCCGCCGCTGGCAAGAACTATTTGCCGCTCGCAATCACCGGTCGACCGGACAATCAGGGCGACTGGACCTCGTGGCCCTGGCTAACCGGATACGGATTTTCCTACGACAACCTCGATCAGTCGGCCGCGGAACAGGGCTTCACACTCGCGGCGCAATGGTCCAGCCAGGGCCTGGTCTCCAAAGACGCGGTCGCCAACGGTCAGTCCGAAACGTACGATCGCTTCAACGTGGGCGACGTTGCGTTCATGCAAAATGGCAACTGGAATATCGGCAACGCCAAGGCGCAATTCAAGTTCAATTACGGCATTGTCGAGGTGCCGACGCCCACCGGTTCGGCGACCAGCAATATCTTCCTTGGTGGTGAGCCAGGCTGGATGGGCGCATTTGGCTCGCAGCCGGACCTTGCCTGGGCGTTTCTTTCTCAGGTGTACTCCAAAGAAGGCGACCTGACGTCGTTGATGGCGGGCAGTATTCCAGCTCGGAATGATCTCGCCAACGATCCGCAGGTCACAAGTGAGCCGCTACTGGTTCCATTTGCGAATGAAATCAAGACCCGCGGCACGGAGTATCCGCCGAAGGGCGGCAACGTGATCGACGCCCAGCTGGTGGTTGCGCAGAATTGGAGCGCGGTGATTGCTGGACAAAAAGACGGCGCCACCGCGGCGGCGGATACCGTTGCGGGTATCAAAGCGCTGCCGCCAGCGTAGGCCTTTCTTGTCCAAAGACTCTACTGTTGGCGGACGTATCTCGCCGAGGGTTGGAGCGCTCCAGTAGTGGTGTCACCGACTGGGGCGGTGGTACCGCGCGCACTGGAACGCGACACCGCGCGGAATCGGGCGCTCCGTCTCCACGGCAAAGGCCTGTTTCTGGTGCCGGCCGCCCTGTACCTGGCGGCCCTTACGTTCTTTCCGATGTACCAGCTGGTGCGCATGAGCTTCAGCCATGTCACACCCGAAGTGCTGTACAAGCCGTGGCCTTTCGTTGGTCTGAGCGAATTTCAGCAAGCCATCAAATCGCCAGACTTCAGTCAGGCGCTGCTCAACACCCTCATCTATGTCGGCGTGGTGCTCTTCACGGGGCTGGTGGGCGGTTTCATCGCCGCCCTGATCCTGTGGCGCAGCACGCCGCTGACCAGCATCGCATTCGGCGTGGTGGTGTTCGTCTGGGCGATGCCACCGCTGGTCAATGCGAGCGTGTGGCGCTTTCTGCTGGATCAGCGCGGGCTGGTCGACAGCATTCTTGCGCTCTTCCACTTGCCAGCCGTTCTCTGGTTGGCCGAGGGCCGACTGCCGCTAGTGGCAGTAGCCCTTGTGAACGCCTGGGCGTCGGTGCCCTTCGCGACAATTGTGTATCGCGCCGCGCTGATGGACATTCCGCAAGAGCTGCTGGAAGCCGCCGCGGTCGACGGCGCCGTACCGCGCCAGATCGTCCTCCGCGTGATCGTGCCGCTACTGCGTCCTGTGATCGTTGTTCTCAGCGTTGTCACGATTGTGTATGCATTTCGCAGTTTCGATTTCATTTACATCATGACCAGTGGTGGACCCGGCACCATCAGCACAACGCTGCCGTATCTTGCGTACCGCGAAGCGTTCCAGGTCTACCAGTACAGCGTGGGCGCCGCCACCGCCGTCATTGCCGTGCTGATCGTGCTGGTGATGGCGGTGGTCTATATGCGGCAGGTCCGCGCGGAGCAACGCTGATTGATGACCGGGGTGATGCGCTTCACCTGGCCGGCGCGCATCGGCGCGATCCTGCTGTTGATCGTGTACGGGACTCCGCTGTACTGGTTGGTCTCGACGTCGTTCAAGTCCGCGAACGACGTCTACAAAGGCCTCGCCACCTTCGTCACCTTTTCGCCGACGTTGGCTGCGTATCAGAAGATCTGGACGGCGAACCTCCTGCACGCCGGTACTAACTCAGTGCTGATCGCCGCGAGCACGACCGCGGTCACGCTGGCCTTCGCCGTTCCAGCCGCGTACGCGCTGGCAAGACTCCGTGGCGCGGTCGTCGCGACTGGCCTCGGCCTGGTCATTGTCCTCCAGATGTTGCCGCAGACCGCCACGGTGATTCCGCTGTACCAGGTGCTCGGCAGCTGGAGCTTGCTCGGCTCCATCCCCGGTGTCGTGCTCGCAGACGCGGCGCTGCTCCTGCCGTTCTGCATCCTCATTTTGCGACCGTTCTTCCTGGCGATTCCGATTGAAATCGAAGAAGCCGCTACCGTGGATGGCGCCTCCGCTTGGCGGGTGTTTGTGCGCATTGCCCTGCCACTTGCCTTCAATGGCACGGTGACGGCCGGCATCATCATCTTCCTGATCGCGTGGGGTGAATTCCTCTACGCCACCAGCTTTCTGGTGGATCCCCAACAGTATCCGCTGAGCGTGCTGATCGCCGCGCAGATTGGACAGTACGGCAACAACTGGCCGGCGCTGATGTCAATAGCAGTTGCCACCGGACTGCCGATCCTGGTGATCTTTCTGGTCTCCTACCGCCGCCTACGGGAAGGCTTGGCCCTGGGCTCGATCCGCTAACCGCGAGGACCACGTGGTGCCCACCCCATGCGTGCAACTGCGTCAGGACATCACGCCCGTGGGCAGCACCTCTGTGGGACATCACTCCGTGGGGAGGCACCACTCCGTGGGGGGACGTCACTCCGTGAGAGGAATCACTCCCGTGGGTTGCACCTCCGTGGAGACATCACTCCCGTGAGAGGAATCACTCCCGTGGGTTGCACCTCCGTGGGATATCACCCCGTGAGGAGATATCACTCCGTGGGGAGATATCAGCTCCGTGGGGAGATATCAACTCCGTGCGGTTGCATCACTCCCTGGGGAGACATCAACTCCGTGACGGAGGGGACGTCACGGAGTGAAGGAGTGAAGGAGTGATGGCGCGGATATCAGTTTGTGCCTACGAACTCGTTGGTGTACGACTTGTTTGGATCCGCCGGCGCGTTGATGACGTGGAACTTGTAGGCAATGTCCGCGGTTGTCGCGAAGCGGTTGGCATCCATGACGCCGATCTGATCGGGTGTCATCCCTGCTGGCAGGACCAGCTTGGCGACTTCGCTCATCATGCGCGTTTGATGGTCTGCGGTCGTCGAACCGGGCTCTACGTGCTTCATGATGATGTCAACGGCGCCGGCCTGATCGGTGATGGAGTCTTGCCATCCCCTCAGTGAAGCGCGTACGAAGCGCTGGACGAGGTCCGGCTTGTTGGCCACCATGTCTTCGGTGGTGAACAGGTTGTCCTCCAGCATGCCAACGCCTTCGTCGTTATAGCGGATGACATTCAAGTCCGAAGGGTCGACGCCGGATTCGAGGACGACCATGTACTCGTTGTAGGTCATGGCGCTGGCAGCATCCATCTGGCCTGCCAGAAACGGATCCATGGTGAAGCCTTGTTTGATCACATTGAGGTCTTTGTCCGGGTCGTAGCCGAGTTTGTCCATCAAGGCCAGAAACTCGAACTCGTTGCCGCCATACCAGACGCCGACGTTCTTTCCCTTGAGGTCCTCAGGGCTCTGAATGTTTGCGGACTTGCGCGAGATCAGCATCAGGCCGCTGGACTGATACACCTGGGCCACGTCCGTAAGTGGCAGGCCCTTGTCACGGAAGGCCAGAAAACTTGCGACCCAGTCGACACCAAACTCGGCCTGGCCGTTGGCCACTTGCTGTTCGGTGACAATGTCCGGTCCGCCCGGGATGATTTGCACGTCCAGGTTTTCGTCGGCATAGAAACCTTTGTCGAGCGCCACGAAGTAGCCAGCGAATTGCGCCTGCGGCACCCACTTGATCTGCAGTCGCACCTTATCAGGGCCACTCTGCGCAAACGCCGGCGCGGCAAACACCAATACCGCCAGAGCTACTGCACCCAGAAGTCGTAGAGAGAGTTTCATGACCCGTCGTCCTTTCCTTACTCCCGACTGCGAATCGAGACGTGCCACGGGATGAGCGCCCGCTCGATGCCACCCACCACGGCATACAGTACCAATCCGAGCACGGCCGCCACGACGATTGCCGCCCACGCGATTGGCATTTTTGCCACCTGGATATTGGTAGACAGGGTCACGCCCAGACCCCGCTGCGCATTGAAAAACTCGGCGACCAGCGCACCGATCATCGCCAGCGTCGCGCCGATTTTCAACGCGCTGAACACGTACGGAAGCGAGTGCGGCAGGCGCAGCCTCCAGAACACATCCAGCGGACTCGCCGCCAGGCTCTCCATCAATTCGAGCGAGGCACGGTCGATGGAGTAGAGACCTTTGAAGGCATTGACGACCATCGGCGCAAAGGTCATCAGGGCCACGACCGCGATTTTGGAAGGCTGCCCGAAGCCGAGCCACAGCACGGCGATGGGCGAGATGGCAATGATCGGAATGGAATTCAGCGAGGCGGCGATGGGCAGCAAGCCGCGTCGCAAGAACGGAACGCTGGCGCAGAGGACAGCGCAACCGAAGCCCGCCACTGCGCCGATCACCAGACCGGCGACCGCCTCCAGGCCGGTGAACTGGAACGCGTCACGCGCCAGAACGTCACTCCGATCGACGAGCGCCTGCGCAATGTCCAGTGGATACGGCAGCTGGAACGCCTTCAGTCGGAAAAGCGCGTGAAACACGCCAAGCTGCCACGCTGCCAATAGCGCGAAGAAGACAAGGACTGCTGGAATGGTGCGCGTCATCATGCTGAGGCGCTTCGGAATTCGGGCTGCCAACGCAGCGCGATGCGTTCGGCGATGGCAACCACACGGAAAAAGAGCAACCCGAGCAGCGAGGCGACAACGATGGCACCCCACAGCTTGTACGCGTTCGCCGGGCCGTAATACTGCGTACGCAGAATGGTGACGCCGATGCCTTGTTGCGCACCCATCAACTCCACCACGATCGCCCCGATCACGCTGGCGGTGGCGGCGATCTTCAGCGCTTGAAAGACGTACGGTAGTGACGACGGAATGCGCAGCAGCCAGTACACCTGGCGCCGGCTCGCGGCCAGCGACGTCATCAGTGCCAGTGCGTTCGGGTCAACACTGCGCAGGCCTTTCAACGTGTTGACGGTCACCGGAAAGAAGGTCACGTAGGCCGCAATCAGAATGCGCGCGACATTTTCGTCCTTGAAAATGGAGTACACAATCGGGCCAAGCGCAATCACCGGCACCATTTGCGAAATAATGGCGTACGGCAACAAGCTGCGCTCCAAGAGCCGCGACTGCACCATCAGCAGGGCGAGGCCGAAACCGATAACGCCACCGACCACAAAGCCGATCACGGCGCTGCGGAGCGTGATCAAACCGGCGAGCCACAGCTGGGCCGCATTCTCCGGGTTCACCAGGGCCGAGAGCACCAGGTTCGGGAGCGGCAGCTTCATCTGAACCACGCGCATTTCGGCCGGAACTGTTGGATCCGCACCGGAGATCGCGCCCGCACGAAACTGAGGCGCCACATTGGCGTCAAAGTACAGGGACGAAGCCAGTTGCCAGATGGCCAGTAACGCAAGCGCAACCAGGAGGATGGCCAAAGGGTCCGCCAGACGGAAGCGCTTCGCAGCGTTCATCCGGACGCGTCGTCCACTTCGCGCAGGTGGTGGCGGACCTCGGCTACCAGATCGAAGAACGCCGGTGCGTTGCGCGTTTCTGAATCGCGAGGTCTTGGGAGGTCCACGTCCAGCACCACCTCCACGCGTCCAGGCCGCGGCGACATCACCACGATCCGGTCCGACAGAAACACCGCCTCGGCCACACTGTGCGTTACGAACACAATCGTGGTCTGTGTTTCAGACCAGATGTTGAGCAGTTCCCGATTGAGCCGCTCGCGCGTCATCTCGTCGAGAGCACCGAAGGGTTCATCCATCAGCAGCACCGATGGTCTGAACGACAGCGCTCTCGCGATGCTGACGCGCTGCTGCATGCCGCCCGACAGCTCCCACGGATACCGCTGCGCGAATTCGGCGAGTCCGACCAGCTCCAGCAACGCGTTGGCGCGCTCGCGCTGTTCGCTGCGCGCCACGCGCATGACCTCCAGCGGTAGCTGCACGTTCTGCATCACCGTTCGCCACTCGTACAGCACCGGCTGCTGAAAAACGATGCCGTACTCACGTGAGAGGCGTGCCTGGCGCGGCGTTTTGCCGTTGACGGTGATCGTCCCCGAAGTAGGTGGCAACAGATCGCCGATCAGTCGAAGAAGGGTGCTCTTCCCGCACCCCGAGGGGCCAATCAGCGAGACGAACTCACCGGGCTGGATGCTCAAGCTCACCCGTTCCAGCGCGCGCACCGCTTGCGCGCCCCGGAACGTCATCGACACGTCATCCAGGGCGATGGCCGCGCCGCCGGTAGCCACTGCGGCCGTCTGCGAGAGCTGGAGCCCGCTCGCCATTGGCGGACGATTGTATTGTCTACACGCGAGTCTCGATGGGCAGCTGGTCGGCGTCGGCGGCGGGCTGCAGATCGAACGTGGTGTTGATGGCGGAGATGTACTGGTACTGCCCGACTGTCGCGGCCAGCTCCACGAGCCAGCGCACGCCATGGCGCTGGATCAGCTCGTCGAAGAGCGACTGCTCCACTCGGTTGTTGCGCAGCAACTGGCGGACGAAGGTGACGATGTCACGTTCGTCGGGCTCGAGGCCGCTTACGTCAGCGCGGTTGCGGACCGCCTCAATGGCCTCCTCACGCAGGCCAACACTACGTCCGGTCCGCACGTGCGAGGCCCACTCGAAAGCGGCGTCCTTTTCGCGAGCAACGGCAATGATCGTGAGCTCGCGCTCCACCTGCGACAAGGTCGAATTGAGACGCACCCACGCGCCGGCTTCGCAGACCTTCTGCGCAAGGCCAGGGCTGTGCATCAGGACCCCAAACGGGCCACCCACCCGATGCAGGATCTCCACGATCCTGTCGTACTCGGCGTACTGCTCTGCTCCGATTTGCGACTTGTCAGTGATCAAACTGATTCTTGGCACGACGGTCTATCGTAGTGGCCATGACAGGTCGATTGGCAGGCAAGGTGGCCGTCGTCACCGGCGCCGGCTCGCGCGGCGAGGGCATTGGCAACGGCAAGGCCGCGGCGGTGCTCTTCGCGCGTGAGGGCGCAAGCGTGCTGTGCGCGGACCAGGTCGCGGCGCGCGCCGCCGAAACGGTTGACATGATCACGGCCGAAGGTGGCACCGCCTCGGTCTTCGAATGTGATGTCGCGCACCGCGACGGCTGCCAGCAACTGGCCGCTGCGGCCGTCGAGCGCTACGGCCGCATCGACATCCTGCAGAACAACGTGGGCATTCCGTCCAACCAGGGCCTCGAAGAGATCACCGAAGAGGCGTGGGACCAGGTCATGGGCGTCAACGTGCGCAGCATGGTGCTGGCGGCCCAGGCGGTCGTTCCGCACATGGAGAAGCTCGGCGGCGGGTCGATCATCAACATCTCGTCGATTGCAGGCCTGCGTGCCTATCCAGCGCGCTCCACCGCCTACACCACCAGTAAAGCCGCGGTGATCGGGCTGACCATGGCCCTGGCCGGCCAACTCGGCGATCGACGCATCCGCGTGAACGCGATCGCACCTGGCCAGGTCTACACGCCACTGGTGGCGGAGCGACTGGACGACGCCGGACGTCAGCGCCGTGCCACCTCAGGCCTGATCAAAGACGAAGGATCGGCCTGGGATATCGGCTGGGCCGCGGTCTACCTGGCCAGTGACGAGGCGCGGTGGGTGAACGGCCACGTCCTTACTGTCGATGCCGGCATCACCGTCACCATCCCCGGCAACGCCTACGGCGCCACCTGAGTCGGCGCGACTGCCTGTTCCAACCACGCCCGCGCGGCCCGATCGCTGCGCAGGCGAACATAGCCGCGGCCAGGCCATTCGTGCCGGTGGCGGAAGAACGCACGTAGTGTCCACCAGATGAGCGCATCCCGGCCCCACAGCACGCCCTGCCACGACTCCCGATTCCCGTTCCAGAGCGTGACTCGGCGCGTGATGCGGTAGTACGTGCGCGCCACAACACGTCGCAGCACCGTGTGCAGTGGCGGGTCCAGCCAGACTACGCGGTCCGCCGCACCGGTGACGAGCGTGCCGAGCTTGGTGTCGTAATTACCGTCGATCACCCATCCATCGGGCGCCGCATCCATGGCCGCACGGACGCGAGCGCGAAACTCCTCGCGCGTGGGCTCGGCCCAGTTTGGACCATGATGCAGCGCGTCCAGCTCGATGTGTGGCACGCCTAGCCGCAGCGCGAGCTCACTCGCAAGCGTGGTCTTTCCCGAGCCGCTCGCGCCGCGGACATTGATCCTGCGTCCGCCCATGCTGCTTAGGGTCTTGGCGGCTCCGTCGATGGGTACGTGCGTGGATTGACCACATGCCGGTCCACGAACAGGTCGATCCAGGTGGCACTGGCTCGCGCAAGCTCGTCGTGCACGTCGAAGATGTGGGTAACGCCCTCGACGACGTGCAGCTCGACCGCCGCGCCGACCTTGCTCAGGGCCTCGTACAGGTCAAAACTGTTCTTCACGGGAACCATCGTGTCGGCGGTGCCGTGCAGCAACAGCGTCGGTGGATGGCCGGCTACCAGTTTGTCCATGAGCGATGCGCTGCGCAGCTGCGCCTGCGAGGGATTCGGCCCATTGATGGGGTTTCGCGAGAGATCGCCGGCAGGCGGGTAGAACACCACACATGCGCCGACTTTTGTGCTGGCGCCCGCGTTTCCGCCGTTGCCCTCGAACTCTGGGTCGTTCTGGGTAGCCGAGGCCATCAGCGCAAGGCGCGCTCCGGCGGAGTACCCCAGCACCACCAGCTTTTCCGTATCGGCGTCGAGGTCGTTCGCATGCGCACGAGCCCAGCGGAGAACTGCCTTGGTGTCGTGCAGCGGTGCCGGCCAGACGTCCGGGATGACGCGGTACTCTGCCCCGATGCAGGTGTAGCCAAGCGCTGCCAGTGGCCGCGCCAACCGCACGCCGGCACGATTGGCGCCGCGGAAGCCACCGCCTGGCAGGTGCACGATGACCGTGTGCTTTGAGGCCACGTCCGGACTCGGACGGTAGATGTCGCACAGCAGATCGCGGTCGCCGCCGCGCCCAAACACCACGCCCTGTTCGACCGTTACGCTGCCTGCTTCGATAACCGCCATAGTCCGAGTGTAAATGGCGCGGGCGTCAGCCCACGTTTGCCGGGGTCGGCCGCAGCGCTAAGCTGGGCAGATGGCAAAGATCAAGCACATCGCGATTTCGACCCAGGATGTCGAAGCGACGGCGCGCTTCTACATTGAGGTCTTCGGCCTCAAAGAGGTGGGCAAAGTCGATTCACCAGGCGCCAGCGGCTACTACCTCACCGATGGCGACCTCAACCTGGCGATCTTGAATTTCAAGAACGACGTCGTGGCGGGCGTCGAACGCGGCAAGGGCTACAGTGGCATCCACCATATCGGCTTCCAGGTGGAAAGCCTGAACGACATCTCCTCGCGACTCGACTCAGCAGGTTCGAAGCCACGCGACGACGTTAATCAGGCGCTCGGCGTCGGCCACGGCGCACGCCAGGGCGGCAACGTCGAGGTCAAATACAGCGGCCCAGACGGGGTCATGCTGGACGTCTCCGAGACCGGCTGGGTAGGCACCTCGCCGCTGCCGAAGGCAGCGCACGCCTGACCCGGGGGAGCAACCCGTTTCGACAGGTCGGGAGAAGCAACCTCGGGCAGAAACGACCTTCGGAGGTGGAATCCGTTCGGCGGCAGACGGCTAACGCGTGGCGGGGGCGGGCGCCGGCGTCTCGGCGTAGTCGTAGTCTTCGCGAACGCGTTTGATGTTTGGATTGCGCGGCGGGGGATTGCCTGCCATCCGCTGCGCATGCACCGCCAGCGACTCTTTGCTGTCCCAGTGCTCGAGCAGCACGTACTTCTCAGGCGCAAGCGCGCTGCGGAAAACTTCGAACTGAATACAGCCGGGCTCCTGTTGCACGCGCTTGCAGCGCTCGGTGGCTTCGGCGATGGCCGAATCGGCCGTGGCTGCGCTATCCGCTTCGAACTGAACGATCAACCGCACACCAGACATAGCGTCCATGCTACGCAGCTTTCCACGTCTGGCGCAGGACGCGCAGCCAGTTCTGGTGCGTCATCTTCGCCAACGCGGTGTCGTCGAAACCAGCCGACCGCAAAGCATCCACCACCCGCGGCAGGCCAGCGACATCCCCAACAACCGAAGGTACGCGCGTACCGTCCAGGTCTGCGCCGAAGCCGACGTGCTCAATCCCCATGCGCTCCGCCAGGTAGCGGAAGTGCGCCACGATGCGCTCCATTGGTGTGTCGGCTTCGTCGCTGCCATCCTCGCGCAGGAAGCCAACTGAGAAGTTCACCCCGACAATTCCACCCGATTCGCGAATGGCATCGAGCTGATGGTCTGTCAGGTTGCGCGGCGTCGGCGTCAGCGCGTGGGCGTTGGAGTGCGTCGCCACCAGCGGCGCGCTGCTGATCTGGGCGATATCCCAGAAGCCCTTTTCATTGAGATGCGAGACATCCACCAGGATCCCGAGCTGATTGCAGGCGCGGACCAACTCCTTGCCGGCATCCGTGAGACCTGGACCGGTATCCGGCGAATGTGGAAACAGGTACGGCACGCCTTCGCCAAAATCGTTGGCTCTGCTCCAGACGGGGCCGACGGAGCGGAGACCCATCGCATAAAACGCATCGAGCATGTCCAGACGTGGATCGATCGCTTCGGCGCCCTCGAAATGAATGATCGCGGCGACTGCGCCGTCGTCGAGGCATTGCTCCACATCGGATGCCGTACGCACCACGCGTAGCTGGCCACCGGACTGACGCTGCAGCCTGAAGAGAATGCCAATCTCGGCAAGGCTGGTCTTCTGCGCATACTCCAGCGTGAGCGGCCTTGGAAAACGCACGTCGCGGCCGTCATGCACGCCGAGAACCGGGCCCGCCGGTGCTACAGCCTGGGGATCGGCACCGACATACACGGAGAACAGTCCGCCGGCGAAGCCACCCTCTCGGGCGCGCGGCAGGTCGATGTGGCCGTCGTCGGAGCGCTCGAAAAAGCTGCGTGCTTTGCCGCGCCGCTCCGACTCCAGCATTCGCGAGAGGACGTCGTTATGTCCGTCGAGAATCTTCAGTGCCACAGCTCTTCGGAGGCGATGCTCGCTCCCTCCACCAGCGTAGGATACAGAGTCTATGCGTCGGAACAGCAACCGAATCCTGGTCTCGCACGCGGGCACGTTGCCGCGGCCGAATACGTTGCAGGAGCTTTTCGATGGCGGCCCGAGTCGCCGCGCGGAGTTCGTGGAGCAGCTCCCCAGCGCGGTGAAGGAGGTCGTTCGCCGCGAAGCCGAGATCGGCATCGACGTGGTCAACGACGGTGAGCTGAGCAAGCTGAATTTCTCGCATTACGCGCGCGAACGGCTCGGCGGTCTCGAACAACCGGCTGAGGGCGGCGCACACGCCTCTGCCCGCAACATCGTGGCGCGCGATGCAGTGGATTATCCTGAGTTCCACGCTCGCGGTGGCGGACGCATGCGCCGCGCTGGCACACCGGTCCTGCCTGGAGCCAACGTTAATCCTACGGTCGTCTGCACCGGTCCACTGAAATACGTCGGCGCGCAAACCACCGCCCAGGACATTGCCAACTTCAAAGCCGCGCTCGAAGGTCTGGATGTGGAAGGCTTCCTGCCCGCAATTGCGCCCGGCACGATCGAGCACTGGTTGTTCAACGAGCATTACTCCAGCGACGAAGAATTCCTTTTCGCGATCGCCGATGCCATGCACGACGAGTACCGTGCGATTACCGATGCCGGATTGAACCTCCAGATCGATGATCCGGACCTCCCGGATGGCTGGCAGATGTTTCCCGAGATGAGCGTTGAGGACTATCGACGGTATGCGTCGCTCCGGGTCGAAGCGCTCAATCACGCGCTCCGCGATATTCCGGAGGAGCAGATCCGCTTACACGTGTGCTGGGGCAGCGGGCACGGTCCGCATCAGAACGACATTCCGCTGGAGCACATCGTCGACATTATTCTCAGCGTGAAAGCCCAGGTCTATTCGGTGGAGGCCGCCAACCCACGACACGACCACGAATGGCGCGTCTGGCAGTCCGTCAAATTGCCCGAAGGAAAGTCGTTGATGCCGGGCGTGATCGGGCACGCCACCGACATCATCGAGCATCCGCGACTCGTCGCCGATCGACTGGTGCGCTACGCCGGCATCGTCGGCAAGGAGAACGTGATCGCGGGCACTGACTGTGGCGTGGGCTCGCGCGTGTTCAACGGTGAGATCGCCTGGGGCAAATTCGCGGCAATGGTCGAGGGTGCGCGTATCGCCTCGCGCGAACTGTGGGCCGACTGACCTTCTAGGGTGTCGTATACGATTGCGCCATGATTGGCGTTCGCCCAACCAGGCGTACCGTGCTCAGCAAACTGGTTATTGGCTCGATCGGTGTTCCGTTGCTCGCGGCGTGCAGCGCTCCGGCGCCCGCGCCCACGGTTGCACCAATCGCGCCGCCTGCGCCAGCGGCAACGCCTGCCGCGGCCGCAACGCCAGCTTCCACCACCGTGGTCTCGGCGCCGAAGCCAACCGCCCCGGCCGCCAGTGCGCCGGCGCCGGGCGCGACCGCCGGCGTCGCCGGTTCGGTCCCAGGCGCAGTAGTCAACGTCGGCGGCGTCCGCCTCCCAACCTACACGCCGTACACCGGTACCACGCCTGATTCGCCTGGTTCGGCCGACGGCATGATTGACCCCGGCTATAAGACCTATCCGGCCAATCGACCGAAGTCGGTGCAGTCGACCCCCGGTGACGGCAGCGACATCAACATCATGACCTACACCGGCGGGGCGGTCCCGCCCGCGACGGACCAGAACCCCGGCTGGCAAGAGGTCAACCGCCAGGTCGGCTCGAAGCTCAACGTCAACATGACGCCCTTCGCCGACTATTTCGGCACCAAACTGCAAGTCACGATCGCCGGTGGCGAATTGCCGGACTTGTTCTTCATCATCGCCGATCCAGGCATCACCCTCGTACCGGAATTCTTCAATGCCAGAGTCGCCGATCTGACGCCATACCTGAGCGGCGACGCGGTGAAGGATTATCCGAACCTCGCGGCGATCCCCACCCGCGCGTGGAAAACCACGGTCTACGACGCGAAGATCTACGGAGTTCCCGTTCCGCTGCGCCCCTATTTCTGGTGGTACTGGGTCCACCAGGAGCTGCTGGATCAAGCCGGGCTCAAACAACCAACCAATGCCGATGAGCTCAAACAGCAGCTGGTGCAGTTCACACAACCGCAACAAGGCGTGTGGGGCCAGGGTGTCGAAGCCGGTCCGATTTACGCCTACGGCTTGTGGATGGGGCTGTTTACGTCGATTTTCGGTGCTCCGAACAACTGGGCCGTCGATGCCGCCAGTGGCAAGTTCACCGCCACCTTCGAGACCGATCAATACAAACAAGCCACCTCCTACGTGAAGGACCTGTACGCCGCGGGCATCTTCCACCCGGACTCCAGTAATTACAACACGATCAGTGCGCGCGACGCGTTTCAGGCTCGCAAGTTCGTGTATCGGTATGACGGACTGGAGATGTACGGTTGGCGCCAGCCGCCGGTGCAGCTCACACCGGCGCCGAATATCCAGCTGGTCAAGCCATTCGGCCCCAACGGTGGCGCCGGCACGTACTGGTTTGGTCGGCCAAACTTCGGCTTCGTGGTGATGCCAAAGACGTTGTCGCAAGATCGCGTCAAAATGCTGCTGCGCGTGCTCAACTATCTGGCGGCGCCGTTCGGCACCGAAGAGGACCTGTTGCTGCGATTCGGAGTCAAACGATCCGAGTGGACCGAGGATTCCGCGGCTGGTCCGGTCTTCACGGATAAAGGCAAAGCCGACTTCATGCCGTGGCGCAACATTGTGGCGCCCGCGCCGGTCGCCTACCTCCCGGTTGTGGCCCCGGAGTTTCCGACGTTGCTCCAGCAATGGGAAAGCCAGCTGGGCGCGGTCGGCGTGGAGGACGCAAGCGTGGGGCTGGTCTCGCGCACCTATGCGCAGAAGGGTGCCACCGCCAATCGGACGCTCGGCGATGGCCTGGACGACATTATCGCCGGGCGTCGACCGTTCTCGGACTATGACCAGCTCGTCAAGGACTGGCTTGACACGGTTGGGACCACCGCCAAAAGCGAGTACCAGCAGGCGTATACTGCGGCGCAGTCGAAGGTATAGGCGATACTGGGAGGCTCACATGTCACAGCCCGCTGACTTCGCTGCCGGCAGGCCTGTTGTTTTGCGCAATGGCACCGTCCTGACCATGGACGACGCACACCGCGTGCTGCACGGTTCCGACGTGCTGGTGGACGGCGAACGCATCAGCGCGGTCGGCCCAAACCTCAGCGTGCCCGATGGGACAGCAGAGATTGACGCCGTGGGCGGCATCATCATGCCTGGCATGGTGGATACCCACCGCCACATGTGGCAGACCGCCATGCGGGCATATGGCGCCGACTGGACCCTGACCCAATATTTCGTCTGGTACTACTTGCAGTGGGGCAAGGTCTTCCGGCCGGAGGACATCTACGCGGGCAACCTGCTGTCGGCGATCGAAGCGCTGGATGCCGGCGTGACCACCAGCGTGGACTGGTCGCATGGACTGCAAACGGTGGCGCATGCGGACGCCGCGGTGGATGCGTTGCAAGCGGTGCCCGGCAGGTTTGTGCTCGGATACGGCAACATCCAGCAAGGACCGTGGGAGTGGTCCGCCACGCCGGAGTTCCGCGACTTTGTGGTGCGACGCATGCAAGGTGGCGGCGATATGCTGGGGTTCCAGATGGCCTTCGACGTGCCGGACTCCGATGAGTTTCCGGAGCGTGCCGCGTTCGAGGTCGCGCGCGAGCTGGACGTCGCGGTCACCACGCACGCCGGTGTGCGCGGTGCTACGAGTGATAAAGGCATTCGCGCGATGCACGAAAACGGCTTCATGACACCGCGCACGATTTACGTCCACGCGGCGAGCCTGAGCGACGACTCGTATCAGCGCATCGCGGCGACCGGTGGATCGGTGTCGGTCTCAACCGAGAGTGAGCAGAGCGCAGGTCAGGGCTATCCGCCAACGTGGCGCCTCCGCAAGCACGGGATTCCGGTGTCGCTGTCAATGGATACCGGTGTGTGGTGGAGTGGCGACCTGTTCTCGGCGATGCGGGCAACACTCAGTGCGGACCGCGTGCGCGAGCATCTGGAAGCGCACCAACGCGACGAAACGATCACCAACCATCACCTCCGCGCCGAACACGTAGTCAATTGGGCAACCCGTGGCGGAGCGGCCGCGTTGGGACTCGCGGACGTCATCGGCAGTCTCGAAGCAGGTAAGAAGGCAGACATCGTGCTGATCAAGAACGATGCGTCGCCGGTGATGTTCCCGCTCCTGAACCCATACGGTCACGTCGTGTTCCAGGCGCAGCGCGGGGACGTGCACACCGTCTTGGTGAACGGTCGGGTCGTGAAGTTCGCGCATCAGCTGGTGGGAATGGACCTGGCTCGAACCCGAGCCCTGGTGGACCAGACAGTGGCCTATCTGCAGAGTCAACTCGGCGAAGAGAAGTGGATCGAGGGTATGCACCCGGAGATTCCCGAGGCCAAAGTGCTGGACAACCCCTACACCTACACGTACACGACCTGACCGAGCGGCGCCTAAAGCTCCTGTTCAGCCAGTTTGTGGAGCAGCTGCTGTAGCTGGCGTTTCTCGGCGGCTGACAGGCCGCGCGTGGCCGGATGATCCGCCAGAAGGCGAGCCTCCAGTTTTGCCCGCAGCTTGACTCCGGCGGGCGTCAAGCGCACGCCCTTCACACGGCGGTCCACACTCTCCTCGCGGCTCAGCGCACCGCGGGCCTCCAGGCGCGCGACCACCACGGTCACGTTGGAAGGGTTGGCATGGAGTCGCGCCGCAAGCTCGCGCATGGGCATGGCTCGCTCCGGCGCCAGGTGCTGCAGCGCCTTGGCTTCGGCGGACGTCAAGTTGAGCTCGGCGGCTCGCGCCATGAAGTGGCCATAGATGCGCAGGGTCAGCGCATTGGCCAGCTCGACGAGTTCGGTTGAATCGACAGTCTTGGCCACCTGCCGCTATCCTACCCAAAATAATAGTGGTGCTTCATAACTATTTCTGTCAGAGTGTGGGGGTATGCGGATTGGACTTTCGATCGCGGATTTCACGCTGTCTGGTGGGCCTGCTTGCATTGGACCCGAGCTTGGGCGTGTCGCGCGAACGGCCGATGACCTCGGCTTCAGTGCGATTACCGTCATGGACCACTACTTTCAGATCGGCATGATCGGACCGCCCGAGCTGCCGATGCTCGAAGGCTATACCACGCTTGGCTACCTGGCGGCGGCGACGCAGCGGGTGCAACTTGGAACGTTGGCGACTGGGGTGCACTACCGCCACCCGGGCCTGCTGGCGAAGATTGTCACCACGCTCGACGTCCTGTCGGGCGGGCGAGCGTTCCTGGGCATCGGCGCCGGCTGGAACGAGCTCGAGAGCCGCGGCCTCGGCGTGCCATTCCCGGCATTGGGCGAACGCTTCGAGCGGCTGGAGGAGACGCTGCAGATCTGTCTGCGCATGTGGCAGGGCGACGAGTCGCCGATTGACGGGCGCTATTACCAGCTAGCGCGTCCGCTCAATTCGCCCCAGAGTTTGAGCCGACCTCATCCGCCGATCGTCATCGGTGGCAGCGGCGAACAGAAGACTTTGCGGCTGGTAGCCCAGTACGCGGATGCCTGCAACATCTTTCCAGGTCCACAACTGCCGCACAAGCTTGAGGTACTGCAGCGCTACTGCGATGAGCTCGGTCGCGACTATGCCAGCATTGAAAAGACGTCGATGACGACGTTTGATGCATCCGGCGGTGAAAGCGCAATTGCGAGCACCATTGAGAGCTTGCGCGAGATGGCAACGGCCGGGATCCAGACGGTGTACTTCGGCGTCGTCGACACCTTCGCCTTGAAACCTCTGGAGATCGTGGCAGAGCGGATCATGCCCGTGGCGGCGGACCTGTAATTCAGCGACCAGCTCCAAACGTCCCAGTCGACGATGGGCGACGCGGTACTTGTGGTACTCCCCGCGAGTACGGCCGACCCCTTCTACTGGACGGACGCGAACTGCAAACTGCAGAAGCGTTCACGCACACGACGCAGGAGTTAGCAGCAGGCATGGATACGCCAAACGAGACCGCGCCAGACGGCAAAGAGACCGAGACCGTCGCTCCTATCACTGGGAGTAAAGACGGCGATACCGCCGCCGACCACGACGAGCCGTACCGCTTCGGCCGCCGCCCGAATGCTCGTGCGCCGTACCCGTTCACCGAGCGGCAGTACGCCAAACTGCTGATCCTGCGCAGCCGCCTGCAGGCCGACGACGACCTGGCCAACCGCAAGGCCGCCTGACCTCCCGCCCACCGTGGACGGGCCTCTCGGGGAAGAGAGGCCGTAAGATCCAGGGGACGTGGCAAGTTTGATAAAAACGTACAACTTCGGCCCGGGCAATCCTGACCCGGGCGTTTTTCCATCCCACGACCTCGGCGAGGCCGCCCGACGCGCCCTCAGCCGCATGGGCACCATCCTCGCGCAATACCCCGAACAGCGCGGCCTCCCCGAGCTGCGCGGCGTCGCCCAGGCCCGCTTCGAACGCAACCACCACGTGCGGCCGCCACTGGAGAACATCGTGATCACCAATGGCGCGATGCAGGGGCTTCAGCTCAGTGCCATGGGGCTGGCGCGACCGGGTGATAGCGTGGTCCTGGAGGAGTTCGAGTACGTTGGCACCATCCGTGTTTTCAAGCAATGCGGACTCGAGCTGGTGCCAGTTGCCATTGACGACGAAGGCATGCGCATGGACGACCTGGAGTCCGTCCTGGAACGACAGGTGGCAAGTGGCCGCAAGCCCGCTTTCATCTATACCACGGCCAGTTATCAAAACCCGACTGGTACAAGTCAACCGGTAGAACGACGGCGTCGACTGCTCGAGCTGGCGCGGCGGTATCAAATCACGATCGTCGAGGACGACACCTACGCCGACATCAGCTTTGAGCCACCACGCGTCCCCGCCATCTATTCGCTGGCCCAGCCAGGTGAAGTCGTGTACATCGGCTCGTTTTCGAAGATCCTTGGACCGGGCGTGCGGCTCGGCTTCTTTATCGCCGACGAGTCCACCATCGCGCGCATGATGCCCTGGAAGATGGATGGCGGCACCAGTATGCTCAGCCAGCTGGTCGCCGCTGAGTACTTCAAAGACCACCTGTGGGACCACATCGAAGAGGGACGCCAGGCGGTCAAGGACAAGCGCAACACCCTGCTGGATGCGCTCGAAGCGGAGTTCGGCAGCGTACCAGGCATGAGCTGGACTCGGCCCGAAGGCGGCCTGTTCCTGTGGGTGAAACTGCCACCGGAGGTCGATCGCGTCCGACTCCAACAGCTCGCCACCGAGGCTGGCATCGTCTACTCCACCGGACAGGCGTTCCAGGCGGAGAACAAGGACGTGGCCTTCCTGCGGCTGGCATTTGGCTGGATCGAACGCGAAGAAATCGCCGAGGGCATACGTGCACTCGCGCAATGCGTCCGCGCGGCAATGGCGACGCCTGTCCCATCCTGAACTTCGCGAGCATCACGCGGCCGGACGATGCGCGTCTGGCCGCGTTCGCTGCGTTACTTATGCGCACGTTTTCGGATCCAAATTCGGTCCTTGGATTGGACCGGATGCAGCAGTTCCTCGCCGAGGATCCCGCCGCCACCGGCCGCAATTTCAACGTCCTCGTCGCCGAGGACAGCGGACAATTGATTGGTGGAAGCGTCTTCAGTTACGTCCCTGCAAGTAACTGCGGGTTCTCGGAGTACCTGGTGCTGGACCGTGCCGCTCGCGGACACGGACTTGGGCGCAAACTCTTCGATCAGCGGAGCGCACTCCTGGACCGGTACGCGAATCCACATGGGCATGTGCGCTGTCGCGGACTGTTCATCGAGGTCGACAGCCCCGAGCGGACGCCGCCCGAGATGCTCGCCGCCGAACAGGAATCGAGCATCGATGCGCTCGAGCGCCTGCGGATATTTGGTCATCTTGGGTTCAAACGGGTGGACGTGGCGTACGTGCAACCACCGCTCGACGCGGACAAACAGTCAGTGGACTACCTGGATCTGCTGTTTGTTCCGTCTGCCTGGAGCTTACCAATGGGCGTGATTCCGGTGGAGTGGATCCTGAAAACCCTGGAGCCAATCTGGACCGCGTGGACACCCGCACTGGCGCCGCAGTATCTGTCAGAATTCCACAAACGCATCGGCTCCGCCCGGCTGGTGTCGCTGCTGCCTGTCTAGTCGCCGGAGAGTCCCTGCAGAAACTGACGGACATTTTCGCCGAGGTCCGGCAGGTGGTAGCCGCCCTCCTGGAGTACAACCAGTTTGGAGGCGATTGCAGCAATGCGGCGCGCGCACTCCGCATAGACGGGAGTGGTGAGTGCGAAATCCCCAAGCGGATCGTGAACATACGTGTCCATGCCCAGCGATACCACCGTTACCGATGGCGCATACCGCGTCAGTGCATCCAGCCCGAGGTCCAATGTGTTCAGGTACTCCACATCCGAGACGCCTGCCGGTAACGGGAGATTGACGGTCGTCCCGAGGCCAGGGCCGGTGCCCGTCTCGTCGGAGTGGCCGCTGAAGTACGGATATGCGCGCCGCGGATCGGCATGGAGCGAGACATAGAGCACGTCTTCCCGAGCGTAGAAGACTTGCTGCGTCCCGTTACCGTGGTGATAGTCGATATCGAGGATGGCGATCTTGCCGCCCGTGCGTTGCGCCAGATAATGCGCGGCAATGGCGGCGTTGTTGAAGTAGCAGAATCCGCCAAAGACGGAGCGCGCGGCGTGATGGCCCGGTGGACGACACAGACCGTAAACAGCTTTCTCGCCATCGAAAACGAGGTCAGCCGCGGTGAGCGAGACGTCAACCGCGGCGCGCGCCGCCGCATACGTGCCCTGCCGCACTGGAGTGCCCGTGTCGAAGCACCAGAAGCCCAGCCGTCCGGTGAGGTCCGTGGGCTCGACCGCAGTCAAAGACATACCTGCGGACACACCTGGGTGGAGGAATGTGTCCGGAAACAGCTCCATACCCGTTGCCGCGCTGTCCGAGGCCTCACGCACGAAAGCAATGAGTCCCGGAGCGTGGACTGCCACAACTGGCTCAAGACCGTGATCTATCTCCGCACGCACCTCGAAGGTGTCGGAAGCTTGCAGCGCGTTGAGGATGCGCTCGGCGCGCTCCGGCCGCTCCACCATGTCGGCGGGCACACCGCCCTGGATGTCATGTCGCGGATCGTGCAATTGATGCCGGTCGCTGTAAACGACCAGCACTTACGCGCCTTTCGAGCGCGCGTCCGGGGTGTTACGTGTGAACAGGTCGCCCAGCTCGCGAATGCGGTCCAACAGCTCGGGCGGTCGAATCACCTCGAAGTTCGCACCGACCGCGCCCAGAGTCAACGCCGGCCAGTCCAGGTTTTCGACGGTCATTCGGAGTCGACAGGTCGTGGCGTCCACCTCGTCGACCGTAGCCCATCTGCCGACAACCGAGGTTACGGTCGCCGCTGGAGCGTGCACCAGCACTTCCACTCGACGGCGCGTCGGCAGGTTATCGAGCCCCGCCCGAACAAAGGCCACCGCATCTTCCGCCGGCAGTTCACGCGGAGAAAAACGCATGCCGGTCGTGCGCAGGTTGTCGAATCGATCCACGCGGAAGCTGCGCCAGTCGTTACGACCAAGATCGAATGCCACCAGGTACCAGCGGTGGCCGAGCGCCACCAGCCGATGTGGCTCGACGTGCCGCGCGCTGCGCTCGCCGTTGTTGGCGGTGTACGCGAACCGCAGCCGCTCTTCGTCGCGGCAGGCCTGGGCAACGGTCGTCAGCACGCCGGCATCCACGTTTGGCCCGTTGGTCCAGGTCGCCGGGCCCTGGGTCATCGAACGCAGCGCATCGACGCGGCGCCGCAAATGCGGAGGCATGATGCGCGCGACCTTTGCCAGCGCGCGCACCGAAGACTCTTCGATGCCGGCCACCGCCCCCTGCGCCGCTGCGCGCAGTCCGATGGCCAGCGCGACCGCCTCGTCGTCGTCCAGCACCAGCGGTGGCAGCGCGGCGCCGGCCGCCAGTTGATAGCCGCCCTCGATGCCACGGCGGGCTTCGACGGGATAGCCGAGCTCGCGCAAACGGTCGATATCGCGACGTAGCGTGCGCGCCGACACGCTGAGGCGGTCGGCCAGCTCATCGCCCGGCCAGAAGCGGTGAGTCTGAAGGAGTGAGAGAAGGCGCAGCGTGCGCGAGCTCGTATTGGCCATCGGCCCGGTCCCGCTGGAAGCGTACTCCCCTCGTGAGACTTGACAAGATGAGACGTCTCATCTAGCCTCGTATAGATGGCGCTTTCGGCGCGCGAGCGCATCCTCAGCATCGCGCGACAGCACACCGCCTCCGACGGCGTGCCCACCCTCACGGACCTGGCGCGCCAGGCAGGCGTGAGTCGGGCGACGCTGCACCGCCACTTCCGTTCGCGTGAGGATCTGCTGCGCACCTTACAGGTCGAGCCCGAGCCACAGGCGCGCGAACGGGCGCTCAGCGCGGCCGTCACGCTACTCGCGCGGGACGGCCTCGTGCGCCTGTCGATGGATGCCGTCGCCGAACGCGCGGGCGTCTCCCGCGCGAACCTGTACCGCCTGTTCCCCGGCAAGCCAGCTCTCTTTCGAGAGCTGGTACGCACGTACTCGCCGCTCGAGCCCATTGGTGCCACGGTGCGCGAGCTTGGCGACCAACCGCCCGAGGTGGTGATGCCTGCGCTGGCCAAGGCAGCGGCGCGGCAGTTGGAGGGTCGCCTTGGCCTGGTGCGCTCGCTCCTCTTCGAGGTCTCCGACCCATCCCCCGAGGCCGCCACCGCTCGCGACCTGGCCATCGAGACCGCGGTTGCCCCGGTCACGGCGTACGTCCTCAAACAGATGGAAGCCGGTCGCCTGCGACGCATGCTGCCCCTGTTGGCGGTGCAGGCATTCGTGGGTCCGCTGATCGCGCACATGGTGCTGCGGTCGTTTGCGGAAGAGCTCCTGGGTTTCGAAATGCCAATCGAGACGGCGCTGGCACAACTGGTTGAGGTCTGGCTAGCAGGAATGGCCGCGTCATGACATCGCTGGTGCGACCACTCAGCGCGATCCGCGCCTCGGATCTCCAGACCGTCGGTGGCAAGGCCGCGAATCTTGGGGAACTGGTCCACGCCGAGTTTCCGGTCCCTGACGGGTTCGTCCTTACGACGGAGGCGTACCTGCAGGCGGCGCACGTTGCGGGCGTTGATCCAACCGATCCAGTTGGCGCGGCCGAGCGGCTGCGCAACGCGGTTGTGCCCGAGGCGGTTGCTCGGGACGCCAAGCGCGCGTATGCCGAGCTCGGCGGCGGCCGCGTGGCGGTGCGCTCGTCGGCGACCGCCGAGGATCTACCCGGCGCCTCCTTCGCTGGCCAGCAGGACACCTATCTGAACGTCGTTGGCGACGAAGACCTGCTCGATGCCATTCGGCGCTGCTGGGCTTCGCTGTGGAACGACCGGGCGGTGGCGTATCGGGCCAAAAACGCGATCGACCCCGCCGGTGTCAGCCTTGCGGTGGTGGTCCAGAAGATGGTCGAGGCGACCGCCGCGGGCGTGCTGTTCACTGCCGATCCTCTCACCGGCCAGCGCGGCCGCGCCGTCGTGGACGCGGTTCCCGAGTTGGGCGAACGCCTGGTCTCGGGCACGGTGAATCCGGACCACTTCGTCGTGGACCCCGTGCATCACCAGGTGTTGGAGCGGCGGCTGGCGGGTACTGCCGCGGTGCTCTCGGAGGCGGAGCTCAGCGCTCTGGCGGACATCGGCGGAAAAGTGGAGGCGCATTTCGCCACACCGCAGGACATCGAATTCGCCCTCGATGCCGAGCGGCGCATCTGGCTGGTGCAATCGCGCCCGATCACGACGCTGTATCCGCTGCCCGAACGTTTGCCTGACCCCGCGCGGGACCTGCGTGTGTATTTCTCGGGCAACGTCTTCCAGGGCTATTTCGAGCCGCTCACGCCGATGGGCATCCAGTTCTTCCAGCTGCTGGGTACCGGCGTCTATCGCACATTCGGCGCACGGATCCGAGATCCCGTCGCCGGCCCACCGGGGCTCGTTGAGGCTGGCATGCGCTTGTTCATCGACGTCACTCCCGTCGTTCGGGATCGAGTCGGACAGGGTGCGTTTGCATCGATCCTCGGTGCGGGAGAAGCGCGCAGCTCGGTCGTTCTGCGGCAGCTGGCGTCAGATCCGCGGCTCCGCGTGACGCGCCGGTCTCAACTTGCCAGCCTGCGCGTCGTCGCCGCGGGGCTCCTTCGCGCTGGGGTCCCGCAGGCCGCGCTGCCGGTGCTCGCTCGGCCACTGGCAACTCGCGCGCGTTACGAACGCGAGATCGAAGCGATCACGCGCATTGCGTTGCCGCCGCACGCTGACGCCGATGCCCGACTGGACGCGTTCGAGCGGCTGCTCGTCGAGGCCGTTCCGGCGATGCTGCCGCGCCTGCTCGGGCTCATGGCGCCGGCGATGCTGTCGCTGGGCCTGGCGCACGCGCTGCTGCGCGGTGTGGCCCGACCGGATGAGCTGCAAACACTCACACGCGGCGCACCGAACAACCCGACCACGGAGATGGACCTTGCCCTCTGGGCCATGGCTGCACGGCTGCGGTCCGACGTCGATGCGCGGCGCGCACTGCTCGAGCAGCAGCCTGCCGATCTCGCCCGGGCATATGCCGTTCGTTCACTGCCATCGGCGCTACAGCGTGAACTGGCAGCGTTCCTCGCCCGGTATGGCTTCCGTTCAATTGGCGAGATCGACGTCGGCGTGAAGCGCTGGTCTGAAGACCCCACTCACATCCTCGGGGTGCTGTCCAACTACATCCGACTCGACGACCCGGCCCTGGCGCCTGATGCGCAGTTCGCGCGCGGCCGCGCCGCCGCCGGGGGCATGCTCAGCGAACTTGTTGGCCGGGTGCATGGGCCACGGCGATGGCTGGTCCAGCTGGTGCTGCGCCGCATGCGCACACTCATCGGCTTTCGAGAAGCGCCGAAGTACCACATCATTCGACTTCTCGCGACACCTGCACGCCAACTCCTGCTCGCGGTTGGTGGCGACCTCGCGGGTGCCGGTCTTCTCGCGCAGCCAGAAGACATCTTTTTCCTGCGGCTGCCCGAGGCGCGGCGCGCTGCGCGCGGTGAGGACTTCCGGGCAGAGGTAGCCTCGCGCCGAGAGCGCTTTGAACGCGAGCGCGCCCGGCGCCACATTCCACGCGTCTTGCTGTCCGATGGCACCGATGCCGAAGTCGCGCTCGTGGCTCCTACCACTGGCGATGGCTTGAGCGGATCGCCTGCGTCGCCTGGTGTTGTGGAAGGGATCGCACGCGTGATCCTGTCGCCGCTCGGTGCGCGGCTCGAGCCAGGCGAGATCCTGGTGGCGCCTTCGACCGACCCGGGCTGGACACCGCTGTTTCTCACCGCCGGCGGGCTGGTCATGGAGATGGGCGGCATGATGTCGCACGGCGCCGTCGTCGCCAGGGAGTACGGCATCCCGGCTGTCGTCGGCGTGGCAGGTGCCACCGAACGCATCGCCAGCGGCCAGCGCGTGACGGTTGACGGCAGCGCGGGGACGGTTGCCATTTCGGTCACATGAGCAGTGGCGTGCCCGACCTAGAACAGGCTCTTGCCCAGGCGCGCGTAGCCCTGGAGCGCATCGGACTTCTCCTGTTTTCCGATCCGGCTTTGCCGAGCCTGGTTGGCATCATCGTGGGTGAGCCACTGCGGCGGTCGTGGTGGGGCCACCCGCGCGGCGGACTGATCTACCAGGCCATGAACCGCGTGGATGATGACCCAACCGTCCTCAGTATCAAACTGGTGGCTGGCAAAGTGACCTACGTGCACCGGCGCCTCTGGAACGCCGTGTACGCAATCGGCATTTCGCGAGACGCGTGGCAGCTCGACGACCTCTCACCGGCTGCGCACTGGTTACTGACACGTGTGGATGCCGACGGCGAGGTGCGAGCCGATCATGTGTTCGTTCCCGCCGAGGTGGTTCCACACACGCGGGTGACGGACGCGGCGCGGGAGCTCGAGCGGTACCTCCTGGTGCACGCAACCGAGGTACACACCGAATCAGGCGCGCACGCGAAAGTGCTACAGACCTGGCCACACTGGGCCGCCGCAGCTAGAGCTGCGCCGTCGCAAATGACTGCTGAGGAGGCGCGCACCGAACTGGAGGGCGCCGCCGGCCGCCTGGTGGCCGAGGCTGTCTACGGCCTTGCGCTGCTGCCGTGGCAGTCGCCCTCACGCCGGCGGCGAAGATAGCCGTTTGCGCATGAACACCGTGTCGCGACCGTCCACGTCGCGCCGCTCGTACTCCACGTAGCCGACGCGGGCGTACAGCGCACGGTTTTCGGTCATCAAGGCATTGGTGTACAGCCGTACCTCGCTGAAACCCAACCGCTTGGCCTCGCCTTCGGCGAACTCCAGCAGCCGCTTGCCCAACCCGCGCCCTTGCCA
>JAFAZN010000381.1 GCA_019239775.1 Chloroflexota bacterium | reverse complement strand
CGCCACTGCGTAGAGCACAGGAAGCGTTCGCCCCGAGGGCCACACGCTGCTGGAAGACAAACCAGGATGAATCCTTTGATAGACCTCTCACAATGTGGGGTTCTGCATTAATCAATTCTCAAGAGAAGAGTTCTCTCGCCACTGCGTAGAGCACAGGAGGCGTTCGCCCCGAGGGCCGCACGCTGTTGGAGCGCCAAAACCCCTGAGGGGCGTTCTCACCGAGTGCGCGAACGCGGGAGCGATTGCGGCAGGCCGAACCAGGTGAGCGCATTGTTATCGAAGCGCGTCATCGCCGAGATGTGGCTACCGCTGAGGGTGAGCACGATGAGTCCTGCACCATGTCGGATGCCGCCGCTGGTTGCGCGCAGGTAGGCGCCGAAGGCGGGCTGTCCGTTGGCTCGCGTCGGCACCAGCTCGTACCTCCGGCTGTGCAACAGGCTGGCGTAAAAACGCGCCACCACCTCTCGGCCCTGGTACTCCAGCGGAACCGGTGGCATCGAAACGAAGGCGTCTTCCGTAAGCAGCGCGACGAGCGCGTCGATGTCGCCGGCCTGGTACGCGCGGGCAAACTCTGCGACCAGTGCCTCCTCCGCAGCGGAGTTCGCCGCCGGAGGCGGTTGCCGATCGCGTAGCGCCGGTAGCTGCTGCACCCGGGCGCGAGCGCGCTTCAATGCGCTATTCACCGATTCGAGCGTTGAGTTCAGCATGTCCGCAACTTCGCTGGCGTGGTAGCCGAGCACATCGCGCAGGATGAGCACCGCGCGCTGGCGACCAGGCAGAACTTGCAGCGCGGTCACGAATGCGAGCGAGATGGCTTCGGTTTGTTCGTATCGGGCCGCCGGCCCGAGAGGGACATCGATGGCTGGGTCCAGCAGGGCGTCGGGGTAGGGCTCCAACCACATCACCTCACCTAGCTGTGTCGGTTCGGGCGGCTCAACGCCGGGCAGGCTCCATTCCCTGGGCGGTCGCCGCTTATTGGCCCGAAGCACGTCGAGACACCGGTTCGTCGCAATGCGAAACAGCCACGTGCGGATCGAGGCGCGCTCCTCGAAGCGAGCGAAGCCCTGCCAGGCCAGTAGCAAGGTGTCCTGCAGCGCATCCTCGGCGTCCTGAAAGGACCCGAGCATGCGGTAGCAATGCACGTGCAGCTCGCGGCGGTGTGGCTCGGTGAGCTCTCGAAACGCGTCGGCATCGCCGTCGCGGGCTCTGGAAATCAAGTTGGATGTCACCAGTGGTCTCTCGGTGCATTGTGGTCGCTCACAATTGGACGCCGGCTGCATTGGAAACTGGGCGCAGGGAGCGCCCAGTTTTGGCACAAGGCGACGTCTACATCGGCATGAATGCATCAGACCTGAGAGGGACAACTGTCCTTGTTACCGGCGCGTCTCGCGGCTTTGGCCGTGCCACGGCCGTTGCGTTTCACGCGGCGGGCGCCGATGTCGTTGCTGTTGCTCGCACTGCCGAGCAGCTTCGCCAGTTGCAGGCAGAGCTCGATGGCTCGCTCACCATCGTCGCCGCGGACGTTGCCGATCCAGTCGTGGCCGGTTCGCTCCTCGAACAGTACAAGCCCAAAACGCTCGTGCTGAACGCCGGTGCTTCGCCACTCGCGCGGCCCATCCACCACCAGACGTGGGAAACGTTCAGCCGCAACTGGGAGGTAGATGTGAAGCAGGCATTTCACTGGATCCGCGAGGCGCTGCTGCTGCCACTTGCGCCAGGCAGCACTGTCGTCGCGATGTCCAGCGGCGCCGCACAGTTCGGTTCGCCGCTGAGCGGCGGCTACGCCGGCGCCAAGGCAACAATCCGCTTCATCACCGGCTACGCGGCAGAAGAATCCGAGCGCGCGGGACTCGGCATCCGCTTCGTCTCACTGCTGCCGAGGCTGACTCCAGAGACGGACCTGGGTTCACCAGCCGTGGCCGCGTATGCGGAACGGAGCGGCCTCTCGGTGGAGCAGTATCTGTCACAACAGCCGGTACTGCTCAAAACAGAAGACGTGGCCGCGCACGTCATAGACCTGGCGTCGAACGCGGAAAGACCGGCGGGTGCGTATCTCATAGCACCCGCCGGTCTCAAAGTCCTTTAGGAACGCGGCTGAAGACCCGCTGATGTGGTCGTGAAGGGCGTGCCGCGTTCCTAAAGGAAAATGTCACAGAAGTTCAGCCGACTGCGACTCGGGCCGCGGACCGGCTTGTCGGCCGAACTTCTAGTCCTCGAGTGCCTGGTAGGCCGTGTTCTGGATGCGCGGCCACAAGGTGCGCAGCTCGCTGTCGGTCATGTCGGGCATGCGCTGGATCAGCATGATGCCAACCATTTGCTCGACAGGATCGATCCAGCTGTTGGTGCCAAACGCGCCTGCCCAGCCGAAGCTGCCGCGCGAAAGCAAGGTGCACGCCGCCGCCGGACTGTCGAGAACCCGCACGCCAAGGCCAAACCGATAGCCGCGCAGATCGGACGCGCCGAGTATCAGCGGCAGGTCGCGAATGTGGTTGCTGGCCATCAGCTCGACAGTCTTGCGGCTCAGGATCCGCTCCTCGTCGAGCTGGCCGCCATTGCACAGCATGTCGCCGAAGCGAGCGTAGTCCTCAGCCGTGCCGGCGAGTCCGCCACCGCCGGAGGTGTAGCGGGCGTTTGGATTGGTGGAGTCGCCGAGGATGTTGCCGGGCGTCCCGGCTTCCAAGCCGTTCGGCCCGCGCTGATAGGCGACCGTCACGCGGCTCATTTTCTCGGGTGGGACGTGAAATGTGGTGTCCTTGATGCCGAGCGGCTCGAAGATCTGCTGCTGCAAATACTGTTCGAACCCGATGCCCGAGACAACCTCGACGACCCGAGCCAGGGTGTCGAAGCCGAACACGCCTGAGTACTCCCAGGCCGTGCCTGGCTGAAAGCTCAGCGGTGTGCTGGCCATGCGTGGCACAAGGTCGGCCAGGGTCGCACCGGCGGGGCGCTCCTGCAGCACCCGGCTCCACGCGTCGAACGATGCACCGCTGGGCGCGCTGCCGAGCCCCGAGGTATGCGTCAGGAGATCGAAAAGCGTGATCTCACGACTGGCGGGCACCAGGCCCTCGGGCGTGGCGACCTGCATCTCTTTGAACATGGGCAAGAACGCGGAGACCGGATCGGTCAGCAGCAACTTGCCCGCTTCGAACAACGTCAGTATGGCGACGCTGACGACAGGCTTGGTCATCGACGCCAGGCGAAAGATCGTGTCTGGCTGCACAGCCCGCCCCGCGGCGACGTCCATGTGGCCATGCGCCTCGAGGTGCGCCACCTGGCCGCGGCGGCTGATCAATGTGACGGCCCCGGCGATGACTCCGCGATCGATGTACCTCTGGACAACTTCCTCGATGCGCGCCAGTCGACTGGTGTTGAGCCCGACTGACTCGGGCGCGACGGCGCGGGATTCAGCGATCACCATGCCCCTAAGCGTACGCCGGCTCGGGCAAGGGCACTCGTGATCCAGGCGGGAAGCTCTGACGATTCCGGCTCGTCACCATGGTGATGCTCCCAGGCCCGTGGGCGGTCCACTCCTGCCCATCCCACACGGCCGCGGATCGCTCGTCGATGCCGACGATGACCACGTTTTCGTCGGGCGGCTCCGAGAGAACCGAATCCACCCAGCGGTGGCCGAAGGTTTCGAAGTGGGGCACCACGGCGACCCGAGGTAGCAGGCTGAGGGCTGGCTTGTAACGGCGC
>JAFAZN010000347.1 GCA_019239775.1 Chloroflexota bacterium | reverse complement strand
CGACCACGCGTCCGCCAAAGAGATTGGAAACGGTGCCTCCGATGCCCCAGAGGGCGAGAAGGCATCCCAGAACGACCGCGTCGCCTCCGATGGTGCGGTCAAAAACCACGGCGAAATACGTGTAAACCGTGTAGATGCCGCTCAGCGCGGTCAATGTGGTCGCGAGGGTCAGAACGACCCGGCCATCCATGAGAGGCTCCAAGCGCTTTGCCAGGGTCACCTTCGGCGGCAGCGGCACTTCGGACAAGAAAATAGCAATACCTCCAACCGACAATGCTCCAAGCGCGGCGACAAATGCCATTGTCCAGCGCCAATCGCCCAGCCCGCCAATGACAGCGCCCATTGGTGTGCCCAATGCCGTGGAGACGGTCAGGCCCGCCACCACGACCGAAAGCGCGAAACCTCTCCGTTCGGGGCGAACCAACATTACCGCGGACCCCGTCGCGGTCGGGGAGAACGTTGCCGCGCCAACGCCGGCGATGATACGGCTCAGGAGCGCGAGCCCAAATGTTGGCGCGATCACCGTTCCAAGGTTCGCGAGAGCGAAGACGATGCCGCCGCAGAGCAACAAGCGCTTCCGCGGTATGGTCGCAGCCAGTGCGGCTATCGGCGGCGACAAGAGAGCGAACGTTATGGAGTAGATCGATGCCATTTGCCCGGCCGCACCAATGCTTACGCCAAACGTGTGGGATATCCCGGGAAGCACGGCGGCGACCACAAAACTATCGGTGCCGAGGGCGAACATTCCTACAGCGAGTACAAATAAGCGGCGGTCCATAGCTGTTTTCCTCAGCGATTGCAGAACGGAGATCAGTGCGGAGATTGACTCCGCCATCTCGCCCAAACGGTGGGAACGCAAAGCCGGCGGCGCAAACGATTGTTTTGCGACCTGAATTTAGCCGGGTGAGCTCCGAGCCTTCGTCAAAGTGGTGCTGCGTGAGCGAGGCTGAACGATCCTCGGTGAAACACTAGCTAAGCATACTAGCTGGTGTCTGACGAGTCAACCGGCTAAACCAGTATGCTAGTGTCTATGTGGCCCTCAGAGAAATACGCCGTACCAACGGAAGTCGCGCTGCTTTACGATTTCGTCAACACCCTCGACCAGCGTCGGTACGTGGAGAGCGGAGCTGCGCATGCTGGTGGCGACGAGATAGAGACGCCGCGCCTGTTAGAGGCGTGGATGCGCGAGCGCGGCTTGTTGCATCGGCGAGAGCACGTCGCCGCTGACGATTACACGGCTGCGCTGGAATTGCGGACAAGCCTGAGAAATTTTCTACTGAATCCGCCGGAGGATCGGCCCCAAGCCAAAGAGGCAGCGCGTCAACTTACTGCTGCAAGCCGGAAGTTTCCGCTGATGCTCTCGGTCTCCGATGAGGGAGCCGTCGAGGTTGTACCGGTTCCTGGCACAAATGCCCTCGGCAGAGTGTTGGGCCAGATGATCGATTTGGTGAGTACGGGCCGGCTCGCTCGGCTGAAAACCTGCGCCTCGGACGAGTGCCACTGGATATTCTTTGATCGTTCCAAGCCGGCTAACCGACATTGGTGTTCGTCTTCGATTTGTGGCAATCGGCAGAAGACCCGAGCCTACCGGGAGAGACAGCGCGGGATACGGTGAACACGCGTGTGCGGTCCGCGAAGACGTCGGGGTCGCATCATCTTCGCTCCCGGCACCGCTCAGAGAACGCTGAACGCGCGGGCCTTTTGCAAGACGGACCCTCGTGAACCGCGGGAGTTGATGGGGCCGGTCAAAATGGGCCAAGGTGGTTGGTGGCAAACGTCCGCTTGAACCCGTCAAGCGTGACGTCATAACGGGGCACGCCCAGCCCGGGGTTGTTGATCAGACGGTTGCACCGTGCTCCGCGAGCATCCTCGCCGCCTCGAAGCCAATGCCCGAATTGGCACCGGTGACGACAAACGTGCGGCCCCGCTGGTCCGGCACGTCCGCCGACGTGCATCGCCTGTTGCTCTGGTTGGACACGTAGCTCGAGTCTAGGCGACGGCCCCGCGGATCGACGCGGCAGGTGTGCAGCAGAAGCGCCGCCGGTTGTCACTTACCCCCCACAGAGCCGGTACGCTACACAACCACCAGCTGGAGCGTTTCACATGACAAAGAGGGTTCTTCTTCTCGGACTCACCGCCGCCGTCGTTGACGATGCGAAGCAGCAGCTGCACCTACCGGAGCTCGAGCTGCTCGCTGGCAACTCAGTCGACGATGTTCGGGCAGCGTTCTCCCAAGCAGACATTAACCACGTCATCATGGGTGGAGGGCTCGATCTGGAAACTCGACTCGAAATAGTTCGGTTGGTTTTTCAGTCGAGCGATCTCGCAACGATTCATATGAAAGACCAGCGGTCCGGGCCTGAAGGTTTTCTGCCATTCGTTCGGTCAGTTGCTGTTGGATTGGCGGACTATGTGCCCGAACTCTCACCTAACGCCAGGCTGCGAGCACAACCGCCCACGTAAGGAAGGAATGGATGCGGCCGCGTGGATGTCGATCGGCACATAGTCAGGGGGGCCGAACTGCTCTAGGATATTCGGTTGGATGGACCCGCACGACGCATAGTTCGCAGAGGAAGAGGAGACGCAAGACGTGTTTCGGTTCGTAGTAGTCGTGTCTCTCGTAGTGATTTCGCTGCTGGCCAGCGGCAGCGGAACGGTCGCGGCAAGCTCTCGTTTTGCACAGGCTGCCGGCGGACCGATTGTCACTGAGCTGCCAACCACTGCCACCTCGCACCCGTGGATTGCCTGGGCTCCCCTGTCAAACGGCTACGTGGAGCAAGAGTTCCGTTTCCGCGGCATGGCTGGGATCTACGCGTACACTTCCGCTCCGCCGCCGCCATGGGACCTCACGCTGCAAGATATGCAGCCATATAGCACACGCATGCTCGTGCGTCGGCCGTCCGATCCGGCGGCGTTCAACGGGACAGTGGTCGTCGAATGGCTGAATGTAACGAACGGCTATGACATCGACCCTGTGTGGAGTACAGTTGCGCAATATTTCCTCCGCTCGGGCTACGCGTGGGTTGGGGTGAGCGCGCAGGCGGCCGGAGTCGAAGCGCTGAAAAAGTGGGATCCGCAGCGATATGGTGATCTGAATATTGTCGACGACGGTCAGTCGTATGAGATCTTTACCCAGGCTGCGCAAGCGCTGCGCCAGCCCGGGTCGCCCATTCTCGGCGGTCTGCGGATCCAACAAGTCATTGGGACGGGTGTTTCGCAGAGTGCGCTGCGGTTGGTGCCCTATATCAACGCGTTCCATCCGCTGGCACACGTGTATGACGGATATTTTGTGCACAGCCGCGGACGCGGTATGCCACCCATCAACGGTGTCGGCGTGTTTTCAGATCTAGCGGCAGATCCCATTAGCGCCGACGTGCCAGTGATGGTCTTCCAGACCGAAGGCGACCTGATGGCCATGGACTATGCGCCCGCGCGGCAACCGGACACCGACATGCTGCGTACCTGGGAACTGGCCGGCGCTTCGCATGTTGGTAAGGGGGCGCCGGTCGATCTCGCGATATCTGGCGGAGTCCGCTCACGCGATACCGGCACCGGCGCCGGGCTCGGCAATCCTGAATGCCAGGCCAATCCATTTCCGGCATGGCCGGTCGCGGACGCCGCCTGGGACCACTTGCGCACGTGGATCAGTGAAGGGACTCCGCCGCCGACCGCGCCACTGATCCAGCTCACGCGTACCCCAACGGTCGCGGCCATTCCGCCAGGCGACAACAACGCGCTCGTTGCGCGCGACGATATGGGCAATGCGCTAGGCGGCATCCGCACACCAGCCATCGATGCGCCGGTGGGCGCGTATTACGGAACGAATACGTGCAATCCCGCTTTCCTGGGATTCCTGTCTGGCTGGTTTGTGCCCTTTGACTCAGCCACGCTTGCGAAGCTGTATCCGACGCACGACGTCTATGTGGCGAAGGTGACTGTGTCGGCAAACAAAGCAGTTGCTGATGGATTCATGCTCCAGGACGATGCGCAGCGCCTGATTTCGGAAGCAGATGCAAGCTCCATCGGCAAGCTCGGGCCCACGGTCACTCCGTGACGCCCGAGCTGCTGTGAGCCATTTCGGCTAAAGCGGCAACCTTACTTCGTCTTCAGCGCGGCCACAACCTCATCGGTCGTCGCGATCCAGTTCGCGTAAAACGGAGCCGTGAGCTCCGTCGCGGCGTGCCTCCGCGCGACTATCGCCGCGCATTCAGCCACCGCTAAACGACATGCCTGAATGGAGCATTAGCCGCCGGCGATCGTTGGATCCAACTCCGGATGATCGACGAAGGCTTTACGCAGTTCGGCAGTTGCCTGGAGCCAATCAGCCCCGCGAGGCAGTAGGGCGCCTCCTCCGCGCACCGCGTACGCCTCTGGGTGATCGACTCCAGGTGGCGTCACTGAGTTGCTGGCGAGCGCCTCCGCGGCTGCGAGCAACCGTCGGCGAACCCGGATGAGCATGACGTCGCTGGATCCGAGGTGCTCCTGGGTGCGGTCGAAAATCGTCCCCATCGATTCGGTCACCGCCTGGTCCTGCTGGTGGATGCCGGGAATGCCGGTGTAGTCCAGGCGGCGGCGCTGTTTGTCGCGGTCGATCAGATAATCATTGCTGGCATTCTGGATGAGCCGGAAGCGACCAAACCAGTCGGTGGTATTTGGCTGCATGCGCATGGGAATGGCCAGCGCCGCCGCCTCGGGCGTTGGAGTCGATGCACCCGGGTCGACCGCGCGCAGCGGCAACCCGCGTTGGCTGAACGTATTGGCGTGATGCATCGAATAGAACATCACGTGCTCGTCATCCATCGGCACCCAGGCTCGGGTCCAGATCTGCAAGCCCATAACGCCGCTCGGGATCATCACGTAGAACGGAAACAGGAACTGCGCGTAGCGCCAGTACTCCTGACCTTCACCGGCGGGGCGGTACGCCGCGTACATGGCGCCGTACTCCGTGTCGACAACCTGGTACCGCGGCGCACGGTCGTGCACGGCGTAATAGGCGAATGTCCCCGGGCGATAGTCGGCATCGGTCTTGGCGCCGTGATGAAGGAAGCCGAGATGACTGGTGTCAATGTCACCTTCCAGCGCTTGCAACCAGTTGCATTCTCGGAGGACCGCCTGGGCCACTCGCTGGCCCTCCGGCAGCATGTTCGCTTCAAGATCGGGCAACGGCGGTGGTGTCGCGCGTGGACCGAGGTAGGCCCAGACGATGCCGCCGCGCTCTTGTGTCGGATACGCCACGGCCTTCACTTTCGTGCGGAAGTCGGACTCAGCCGGCTCGTTCGGCATGTCTACGCATGTGCCGTCATGGGCAAACTTCCAGCCGTGGTACACGCAGCGCAGACCGCTCTCTTCGTTGCGACCGAAAAAGAGCGATGCGCCGCGGTGCGGACAATGATTCTGGATCAGACCGACTGCGCCGTTGGTATCGCGGAAGGCGATCAGCTTCTCGCCGAGCAGCATGACCCGTACGGGATCGCTGTCGCGACTTGGCAATTCTCTGGAAAGCAGCGCGGGCACCCAATATTCCCGCATGAGCTTGCCCATCGGCGTATCTGGTCCGACGCGGCAGACCGTCTCATTGTCCTTAGTCGTCAGCATTGTGGACCTCGATGATATCCGACGCCTGTTCGGGGGTGACCGGCGAACAACGGGATATACGCGATCAGGCCGAGCGCGTTGGCTCCCGCGAGGCGCTTGCACTGAAGCGCGACCGCAACTCCGCGGTCCCCGACCACCAGTCCACACCTCTTGGCAGGATCACTCCGCCTGATCGCTGGCGATACACCTCAGGCGTATCTACACCAGGTGGCGTGACGCCGCGTTCACGTAGCGCTCGCGCGGCCGCAATCAACTTTCGACGAGTGCGGATGATCAGCGCATCAGTGGTGCCGAGGTGCTCCTTCGAACGGTCCATGATCGGGCCCATACTTTCGGTTACCGCCATGTCCTGCTGGCGGACGCCGTCGATACCCGTGTAGCTCTTCCAGGTCCGCTGTGCCTCACGATCGATCAGGTAGTCATTGCTGGAGTCCTGGATCATGTTGAAGCGCCCGTACCAATCCGTGGTGTTCGGTCGATACAGTTCGGCCGCGCGGGCCCCGCGACGTGCGCGCGTGGCGCCGGCTGGACGCTCCCCCTCGGGTATTTCCGCGCCGATCTCCCAATGCAGTGTGTGTTCGTCGTCCATCGGTACGTAGGCAGCGAAGCGGACCTCGTGACCCATGGCTCCCGTCGGGATCATCGCGAAGAACGGGAAGAGCATATGAGCGATACGCCAGTAGGTGGTGTCTTCCTCGGCAGGTCGTGAGCCGCCATACGAGGTCCCGAAGTCCGTGTCGACAACACTCAGCAGCGGTGCCGGAGTCTTTGCGATGTAGTGCTCGAACGTTCCAGGTCTGGTCTGTTCGACGCGCACCGCACCGCTGTGGAGAAACGCCTGGTGCGCCGTGTCCATCTCTCCCTCCCAGCCCTGCATCCAGTTGCAGGGTCGGTGAATGATCGAGATGGAGTAGGAGCCTTCGCCCAGCATATTGGCTTCGAAATCGGGTAGTGGCGGAGGCGTCTGGCGCGGCCCCATGTACGCCCAGACCACTCCGTTGCGCTCGCGCGTTGGATAGGCGACCGCCTTGACTTTCTGTTTGAAGTCCGACTCAGCCGGCTCGTTGGGCATGTCGACACAATTGCCTGCGACGTCGAATTTCCAACCGTGGTAGACGCAACGGAGGCCCGCCTCTTCGTTGCGGCCGAAGAACAGCGAGGCGCCGCGATGCGGGCAATTGTTCTGGACAAGACCGATTTCGCCAGTGGTGGTGCGGAAGCCGATCAGTTCCTCGCCGAGCAACTTGACGCGCAGCGGTGCGCAGTCCGGCTCCGGTAGCTCATCGGACCGGATTGCTGGAATCCAGTACTGGCGCATGAGGTCGCCCATCGGAGTACCGGGCCCGATCCGGCACAGGTATTCGTTGTCCTGTTTATTCAGCATGGCATTAGCTGTTGCGCTGCATGCGCACACCGCCGCGCGGCGTGCCACCCTGCATGCGCGTCACATCGATAATCAACGCGCAACCGGATTCGCGGGTCTCGTGCTTCTGCTCCACGTCCTGGATCATGTCCCACACGCGGTCGCGAATCGCGGGGTCCGTCTCAATGTGGCCGACACCTTGAACGACGAGCGTGGAGCGTGTGGCACTGTCGCGGTACAGCAGCGCGATATTGGGATTCTTCGCGATCGCCCTGGCCATGCCGCTACTGCTATTGCGCACCCAGATCGACAGCTGGGTCGGGCTATACACCTGCACGCTGCCACGCAGTGACAGGTTCGGTTTGCCATCTTCGTCCACATACGCGACCGACATCGGCGTGTTATTGCGCAGTGCGCCGTTGATCAGGCCACGCGCGCTCTCGGGAATCGTTTCGGTCGGCTCGGCCGGAGTCTGGGGTACGGTCTCCTGATCGATAACGTTGATCTTGCCGGTCGAGTCGAAACTAAAGGTGAGGTGGACCGCTGCTGGGGCGGCGCCCATCGGCGGGAAGGTGGCGTCAACTTTGACCTGGTTGCCATCGCTTCTGGCGAACGACCAGAAGCCTTTGACGAACACCGGCGTGTTGGGCCATTCGCCGGTGATGCGGTCGACAACGGCGTCGTAGCCGCTAATCGTGTTGCGGCGTTGGCCCGCGGTCAGGTTGAGGACAACGTCTTTGGCCAGGTGCTGGGCCGCGGCACGGGTGGCCGGCACTTCGCCCGTTCGCATGGCCAGCACATACGCTTCGGCTGCTTCGAGTTTGTGATCCAAGCGGGGTGCGTCTCCTTGAACGCGTCTATCGTGCGCCACCGGCGCCTTTGATGTCGAGCGCCGAGAGCCGCGGCGGCCTGACGCGCGCTGGTTCAGAGGCTGCCGCCCATTTGAACGCCGCGCGCGCACGGTAGCCTCGCAGCATGAGCAGCATCGGGCGGCTTCTGCGGGAGCGACGCCTTGCGCTCGGTCTCTCACAAGAAAGGCTTGCCGAGGCGGCCGGCGTCTCGGCTCGGAGCATCAACAGGTGGGAGCAGGGGACGGTCGTGCCGCAGCCGGCCGCACGGCGCCGCCTGGCCGAAGAGCTGGGCCTGGATCCAGCGGACCTGTCGCCGACACCGCCATTGACGTTATCCCTCGATCCGCCCACGGCTCCGCTCGCGTGGCACGCGCCGCTGCGGCGCAACCCGTTTTTCACCGGACGAGACTCGCTGTTGCGAGAGCTGCACGCCCCGCTGCTGTCGACCGGGATGGCACCACGCGTGCAGGCGCGGACAGGCCTCCCCGGCATTGGCAAGACTCAGACTGCCGTTGAGTACGCGTATCGGTTCGCGGAGTTCTACCGCGCGGTGTTGTGGATGAGCGGCGCCG
>JAFAZN010000225.1 GCA_019239775.1 Chloroflexota bacterium | reverse complement strand
CGGCTGATGCTTCTGGACGAAAGCATGGCGCGCCTGAATGCTGATTGCGACGGTTGGAAGAGAATTGGGCCAGTTGGTGGCCAGCGCTCCGCAGCTGCTGTGCCTGTCTCACGGCCGCAGAGTAGGCAGACGATCTCAGCCACGAACAAGCGCCGCCGCAAAGGCACGGACGTGGCTCCAGTGGCTTCGGACGACATCGACGGCAGGTCGCTGGTGGTGACGTCCGCTGCTAAGGGCATCAAAGGATCACTTCCGGCCAAGGCCGTTAGGGCACGCTGGGCGGGGGAGGCATCGGGCCTCTCCATGGGTCCGTCTCCTCTTTGACTGTTGACCTGCACCGGCTTACAAGAAAGTGCAAGCGTCTGGAACACAAACCCGCAGACCACGTGGTCGAGAACCTGGCGGCGAGCAGCCGGTTGCTACTGGGATATGCACACGTGATCCACTGCTCCGGTTGGATCGGGCTGGTGAGCGCAGCGTCGCTATGACGCATGCGGGTGAGCACCGCAGTCGCGGATAAATCTCCACAGAGTACTGTTCAGCAAGTTCGTACTTGATCCTTCCCATTCCCGCCGCGAACACCGGAAGGTGTGCGGCGCTGGTCTCATACGTGGTGAGATGGTGAAACCCGGTGCCACAGTCATCGAAAGCGCCGGTGACGGTCGCTGTTACCTGCGAGCAGTACGGTTCCGCGTGCGCAGCGGCGAAGTGCGAATAAGCGATGCCTCGCGGGAGGCGTGGGGTAGACCGCATTCGTCGCGCCGCACCTGGCGTTATGCAAGGTCTTGTCGCGGCCGGGATGACCGACCATTGCCGATCGGTATGACAGTCAGTTCGCGAAGGGGATCGTCAGTTCGTCTCGTTCGTGTCCACCACAAACACCGCGAGGAGCTTGGCAGGTTGCGTCTCGCTGGCATTGGCACTGAGGTCGTGGCGATCGCCGGGCAACTCCAAAAAGCTCTGTCCTGCCTCGTACGTCATCACCGGTCCGTCGTTGATCTGGCTGCGGATCGCCCCCTCGAGCACGGTCGCGTAGATGAACGCGGATGGGGGATGCGTGTGGCCCGGCGAGTATCCGCCTGGGCCATATGCGACGACTACCGCCTTGATGCCCTTGCCGGAACATTCGGTAGCTCATGCTCCTAGACGGGGGTCTCCGTGACGTTCTGTGACTCTGCGCGTCAGCAATGCTGCCGAGCGACAAGGTGGCGACAGGCAGCGAACAGACGATGGCGACGAAGCGCGAATAAAACGATTTCACGGGGGCCTTATGCTTCGCTTGGCGCATGTGGGCTGAGCCCTCTGTCTGCGAACTGGCAAGCCATTCGTCGAAACCAATTCGGCCAAGGCACGCTTCACCCAATGGCACGATCGACGATGGGCAGCAAAGTCATCGGCCGCCGAAGTATCGCGCCGTCGCGGGTCGCGCTCGACATCGTCGCGTTCATGAATGCGTTGCAGATCCATCACGCCACTCTCGGCACGTTCGACTAGGGCGCGCGCAATTGTCGCCGTCGACCGCGAATGAGCTCTGCTTAGCGCAAGCTCCGGAAGCCCGCGCGAACCTCTGTTGAAAACAGTTCCGGCTGTTCCCATGCCGCAAAATGCCCGCCCTGGTTGAGCGTGTTGTAATAGATGAGCTGGGGGTACGCGCGCTCTGCCCAGCTACGTGGGGCTTCATAGATCTCGTCGGGAAATACGCTCGCAGCAACCGGGATTTTCACGTTCTTGACGTCGAAAAAGCCCAGCTTGTTTTCAGCGTAAAGGTTGGCTGAAGATATTCCGGTGTTCGTTAGCCAGTAGAGCGTGATGTTGTCGAGGACGTCGTCTTGCGTGAGGCCGCCGGGGTGACCGGCAAATGCTCGCGCAATCAACTCGTAGCTGCGAGCGTCGTGGTCGAGCATCCAGGCGGCCAGGCCAACCGGTGAATCCGCCAGGCCGTATAAGGTTTGTGGGCGTGTCGCCATCTCGGCCGCATATCCACCGTGATTCGTAAAGAAATCGTTGAGCTGCTCATACGCGCGCGTCTCGTCGACTGAGAGTCCGGATGGCGTGGGATCGTGGGCCTGGAGTGCCTTCGAAACGTCGGCGGGCACGGTCGCCGGCATGTTGACATGAATGCCGAGCAATTCTGGCGGCGCCTGCACAGCCATCAATTCCGAGACCATGTCACCCCAGTCGCCGCCCTGCGCGAAGAAATGCGTGTAGCCGAGGCGTCTCATCAGCTGGATCCAGGCGTCGGCGATGTGAGCGGGGTCCCAGCCAGTAGTGGCCGGTTTTGCCGAAAACCCGTGGCCTGGCAGCGACGGAATGACAAGGTGAAAAGCGTCCGATGCGCTCGCGCCATGCGCCGTAGGATTGGTAAGTGGATCGATAATCTTGAGTTGCTCGATAATCGAGCCCGGCCACCCATGCGTAACGATGACTGGCAGCGCATCGTCATGTTGTGAGCGAACGTGAATGAAATGGATGTCGAGCCCGTCTATATTGGTCACGTAGTTCGACACCGAGTTCAGCTTCGCCTCAACATTGCGCCAGTCATAATCTGTCTGCCAATACCGCGCAAGCTCCTGAATAGTCGCGAGTTGTACGCCGCGCGAGTCGTTCGTGACCGTTTCTCGCTCAGGCCACCTTGTTGCGTTTATGCGCCTGCGCAGTTCGGTCAGGTCCGCCTCTGGAACGTTGATGCGGATCGGGCGCAACGCGTCGGCGTCGCTCGACATGGCGGTCTGGGTATAAAGGCGAGAGCCAGCGACGCCGTTTGGACTCTCGGACGGAGTTTGTTGGGCGATGGCTCGAGCGGCGATGCCGGCGAGGCCCAACGTCGCCGCCGCTGCTGATAATCCGACAAGAAGGTGGCGCCGGATAAGGAGTGACGAGAGTGTTGCCATAGGAGCCTCCTCCCGAGGGCCGCCGTCTGGGTCCCCTTTGGTTCTATCCTCGAACGAAGCACCTCTTTGCCGAACGGCGCTCGATCGGCTCATGTTGCTTCCCGAATGACACACGAACGCTTCGGCGACCGTCGCGGTGCTGCGAGGCTGGTGGCGGTCGCTCGGGCTGATGCCCCTAACACTGCATCACCGCAAGGATGAGTTCTTCGATGTCGCAGGTCCGTGTCAGAAGCGTTACGAAACCGCTCTGGCGCGGCGCGACCATGCTACGTGAGCGTGTCAGGCGTACCCGCGAAATCGAGATTGGAACGCGTGGAGAACTGGGGGGTTGTATGTATAAGCAAGTACGTCTGTACCGGTGGTTGCGGGGCGTGGTTGGCCTCAGCCGCTTAGCCCACTTGCGTGGCTTTCGGGTCCATTGGTGGCATATGCGAGCAGTCCGCCGCTTGTGTAATCGCCTCGACGGGGACGGCGGGAGGTATGTCCGGATAGTCCGCGACCGCGTACACCCACGTGTTGGATTCTGATGGTGGCGGTGCCGCGCCTGGCCCGTGGTAGCAGTATGCAGGGCCGCCACTCCGCCACCAGGCTTCGATCACGACGGTGTCCTCCCCAGCTGGTACGGAGATGTCGCAATCCAGACTCGCGGCCGCCACGTCGGCTTGAACCACCGCATGGAGTACCGATTGCTGCGCGTCGCATCCGAAGTAACCGGACACACGCACGGGATAGCGCCAGGGGTCGCCGACGAATCCGAAGTGGAAATGGATTGGATCAGCCGTGCCGATTGTGGGGATATCGTCCTCACACGTGTTACCTGGCACGGTGTCGGGACAAGCAGCGAGAGCTTCCCAAACCGGGGCACTGAGATCGGGCCCTCCGTTCAGGTCCAATGCGTACTGACCCATGACAACGTTCGGATGTGCACCGTGCAGCCGCAGGAGAACGAGGATGCCACGGTCAGGTTGGAGACCGACTGGAGTCCGAGCCGTCGCCGCCTGCGTTGGTGCGCTGCTCAGCCCAAGCGCTGTCAACGCGGCGGCCGTCAGTCGGCAGAGGGAGCGCCATTGTCGGCGGCCCCCGTTAGCCCCGTATGCTCTCATGAGATCCTCTCACCAGCACCAGTGAAGCACAGATGGGCTGGTTGCCAC
>JAFAZN010000094.1 GCA_019239775.1 Chloroflexota bacterium | reverse complement strand
GCGCGCCGGTGAAATCCCGGCCTATGGCCGCCGTGATCATGCCGTAAGCCTGCTGAGACGCGGTCTGGACTGGCTCACCGCACCCGCTCACACGCACTTCTTCCGGTGGACGCTTGATCCACCAAAAACTGTCCGGATATGAGGGGGCTGCCGCCCCCCGGGGCCAGTCGCTCGTCGCGCTCCGCGCGGTCGCTCCTTCCCGCCCCGTCCCCCCGCGATGGGCCTATTCGGCAGCTGCGAATGGGCTGAGCGCTCTTACCGCCCTGGACCGAACCTCGTACATCTGACTGAACCCTCGTACATCGGGGTTGGGTTCACTGGCGGGCGTACGGCGGGAAGCGCTTGCGCCCTTATTGCTCGTACACCACCCTGCCCATGTTGGTGACGTCGTAGCCGCCCAGGGCGGAGACCTCGGCGGCGAAGGATTGGTCGCGCAGGATGCTCAGGACCGGCGCCAGGACAGCGGAGTCGTAGTGCTCTCGCGGGATTACCAGCTGGTACTCCTCGTTGAACAGGGGGACAAAGTCCAGCTCCAGCGCCCGCGCGGCGGCCAGGATGCCCAAGCCCACGTCGGCGGCGCCGCTGGCGACGTCGGCGGCAACCGCGAGATGGGTGTACTGCTCGCGCTCGTAGCCGCCGATAGCGGTGGGTGAGATGCCGAGCTGGCGCAACTGGTAGTCGAGCAGGACGCGCGTGCCGCTCCCGCGCTGGCGGTTGACGAACTGCACGCCTGGCGCTGCCAGGTCGCGCAACGAGGACAAACCGCGCGGGTTGCCGTGCGGCACGATTAGCCCCTGCACGCGACCCGCCAGGTGCATCAGCACCACCGAACGGCCAGCCAGATGGCGTTGGATGTAGGCGACGTTGTACTTGCCTGAGTTCTCGTCCAGCAGGTGCGAGCCAGCCAGGTGCGCCTCGCCACGCGAAAGCGCAAGCAGCCCGCCGAGGCTGCCCACGTTCGCCGATGCGAGCGAGGCCCCAGGCGTGCGGCGTGCCAGCGCATTGGATAGCAGGTCAAGAGCAAGGTCGTGGCTGCCGATGCACACCACGGTCTTGCGAATATCGTCCATCGAGCGCAGCAACTCGGCATCGACGAGGGCGCCAGCGTGGACACCTTCGAAAAAACGCGGGATGCGCACCAGCCCATCGGCCCGAACCATGGACATGATCACGCCTGCGCCGCGCGAGAGTGGCGCCGCGATCAGGCGGTCGCCGACCTCGCCGAGCTTCACACGGACGTATTCGTCTTCGCCCATCGGCGACAGCAGCTTGCGAGTCATCGTCGCCTTGGCTACAGGTCGCGGCGCCACGGATACGGCCTGAAGCCGATACACGAGCGGCTTGAGAAACAGCTCGGAGGTGAGAATCGCCGACACCGGATAGCCTGGCAGGCCGATCAGCGCCTTGCCGCTCGCGACGCCGAGGACGAGCGGATGACCTGGGCGGATGGCCACGCCGTGGACCAGTAGCTCGCCCAGCTCGCGCACAATCCCTGCCGTGTAGTCCTCGGAACCGGCTGAGCTGCCGGCGTTGATCACCACGACGTCACACTGCGCGAGCGCTTCTCGGACGCGCGTGACAAGCAGGTCCCGGTCATCCGGCGTAATCGGAAGACGAAGCGGGTCGCCGCCCCATTCACGCACCTGGCCGGCCAGGACCACGGAGTTGAAATCCACGATTGCCCCAGGCGCAAGCGGGCTCGCGCCAGCTTCGACCAGCTCCGAACCTGTGGGCAGAATAGCGACTCGCGGCCTTCGCCGCACGCTCACGCACGTATGGCCGGCGGCAGTTAGTGCGCCGAGGTCCACTGCGCCGAGGACGTGGTTTTCGGGCAGCACCAGCTCGGTGGCCACGAGGTCTTCGCCCATCGAGCGCACGTGCTGCCACGGCGCCACCGCAGCCATTATTTCGAGACGACCGCCGCCGAGCTCTTGCACCTGTTCGGCCATGATCACCGCGTTGGTATCGGGCGGCAGCGGATCCCCCGTATCCACCCAGATCGCCTGCGGCCCCAGCTCCAGCTGAATTGGCGAGGTTTCGCTTGCGCCGAGCGTATCGTCAGCTCGCACGGCGATCCCGTCCATGGCGGAGGCGTGGTAGTGCGGCACGCTCAATCGGGCGAAGACCGCCGCCGCGGTGACGCGCCCGAGCGCTCGATCGATCGGTATCTCTTCGGCCGGCAGCGGCACGAGCGCGCCGGCACGCTCGAGAGCAGACCAGAATCGCGCATGCGCCTCTTCCAGCGGGATGTCTTCGAGATACATCTCGCGCGGCATCAGAAGAGCACCACCTCAACAGACGCGCCCGCAGTCAGGCCGCCGACGTCGAGCGGGACTTTCAACATCCCATCAGCTCGGATCAACGTGAAGATCAGGTTCGACTTGCCAAAGACCGGAATCGCCTCCAGACCGCCATCCTCACCCTGTTCCAGACGGACCTGGACATAGTCTTCACGACCTGTTGCAGAGGCGATGTTTCGGCTCAGGCGGGCCGTCACCGTGCGACGCGGTACGGCAGTGGCGCCCGAAAGATGAGCGAGCGTGGGCGCCACGAACAGGTCGTAGGTCACCATGCACGACACCGGATTGCCCGGCAAGCCGAAGACAGGTTTGCCCGAGCAGACCCCGAGGATCGTCGGCTTGCCTGGTTTCAACGAGACGCCATGGATGAGGACTCCAGGCTGGCCGAGGCTGTCCACCACCTGGGCCGTCATGTCGCGGGTGCTGACGGAGCTACCGGCGGACAGGATCACGAGGTCACTCTCGGCGAGGGCGCGCTGCGCAGCGACTTGTAAGGCTTCGAACTCATCGGGCAGCACGCCGGCCAAACACGGTTCGTGGCCGTCGCGACGGATCAGCGCCGAAAGCGTATAGCTGTTGATGTCGCGAATCTGGCCAGGCCCTGGCTCGCTGTCTGGCGAAACGAGCTCATCACCGCCCGAAATGATGGCGACGCGCAATCGCGGGCTGACCGGCACGGAGGTGATGCCCAACGCCATGAGTCCGCCGAGGTCCTGAGCCCGCAGGCGGTGGCCACGCGACAGGATCGGATCGCCCAGATGCACATCTTCGCCGGGTTGGACAACGTTTTCGCCGGCCGCGACCGCACGTAAGACCTCGATTGTGGTCGGACCGACCTGTTGCGTCTGTTCGACCATGACCACGGCGTCTGCGCCATCGGGCAACATACCGCCGGTGGCAATCCGCGCACATTGGGCGGTTGCCAGGCTTGCTTCTGGCGCATGGCCCATGAAGACCTCGCCAGAAACTTCGAGATAGGCGGGCAGGCCTTCGGTGGCGCCGAACGTATCGGTTGCGCGAACCGCGAAGCCATCCATAGTCGAGCGGCGAAAGGTCGGCAACTCACCGGGCGCGCTGATGTCCTGGGCAACAACGCGGTCCAGTGCATCAGCGGTTGCGACCACCTCGGACGCGCTGGAACGCGGTAGCGCGCCGAGCAAAGCCTGGAGCGCATCTGGCGGGGTGCGCACGTTGAAGAGCTCGCGCGTGGTACTCACCCAGCCTGAGCAACCTCCGCCACCTGGGCGCCGGTGATTCGCACCAGGTCATTGGGGTCGATTGCGAACACCGCGTTGGGCGTGCCGGCCGCTGCCCACACGCGGTCGAACTGCAACAGGTCTTGATCGACCAGGGTCTGCAAAGGCGTAGCGTGGGCCAGCGGCGGAACGCCGCCAATGGCGAATCCGGTCCAGGCACGAACCTGGTCGGCGTTTGCACGGGCGATTGGCAGGCCGAGCAGTTGAGAGACTCTGGCCGTGTCGACGCGATTCGGGCCAGAGGCCAGAACGAGAATCGGTTTGTCGCCGGCGGCGAACACCAGTGACTTCACGATGCGCTCGACGCTGGTGCCAATGGCCGCCGCGGCGTCGACCGCGGTCGCGGTACTTTCGGCGAACTCGCGCACCTCGGCCTCGGCGAGACCATGCGCGGCCAACGCAGCGAGGACTCGCTCGCGCGAGCTCACGCGAGCACCTTGAGCAGTTTGAGCAGGCGTGTGGTCCATGTCCTGTGAGTCGTTGAGGTGATTTGATTGGATTAAACTCTAGAAGTGCCTGGCCTGGCGCTCGAGGCGTTCGAGCCCGTCGCCGAAGCGTTTGTTCGAGCCCGTGCGTGGCGCGAGCATCAGTTTGCGACCGACCGGCGCCCGGGCCGCGGCCTGATCAGCCTGTACGAGTCCGATTTTCCAGATCTTACGTCAACCGATCTGTGGGCGGACGTGCAGGCCGCCACGCCGGACGATCTACGCCAGCTGGCGCGTCTCTCGGCGATGCTTGCCATGGCCAACCTCGAAGGCCGCACGCGCGACTTCGTCGTGCAGGTGACCCGCACCGAAGCACAAGCGACCGTCACGCTGGACGAGTCTGAGATTCCGTGGCGTGGGGCAGCGTCACGCTGGTCGCTGGTGGGCGATGTGCCACGCCGTCATGGGTTGGAAGAAGAGTGGCGGGGCGTGTTTCGGTCTGAGCTGAATGGAACCCTGGAGCGCTGGCAGGAGGCGCTGCGCGCGGCCATTGTGCCGCTGGGCGCCGACGACTGGCTGACATTCTGGTCCTGGCTGCTCGGGTTCAACCAAGGTCCTGAGGGTGCGGAGCGGCTGGGAAAGGCGGTGCTGGATCAAACCGAAGAGGTGTACGGCAACGCCCTTGGCGTGTACCTCGGCCAGCTCGATCTACCCATCGACGATGCCTGGAACTCCGACGTGGATTGGGCATTTCGCGCGCCACGATTCGACGCCGCGTTTGCCGAACGGCTGCGGATGCCGACGGCGATTCGGACATTGCGCGACCTGGGGATTGAGCTGGAGGAACAGACGAACGTTCGCATTGAGCCGTACGCTGGCGCGGCAGTGGATTGCATCGCGCTGGAGGTCCCATCGGACGTTCACGTGCTGTTGCGCCTGGTTGGAGGGTGGCTGGACTTCGCGCGGACGCTGCGCGGTCTCGGATGTGCGGAGCATCTGGCGCATACGGACGCCTCGCTTCGGATCTGGGAACGCTGGTTGGGCGACAACACTCCGAATGTCGGCTATGGCGCGCTGCTGGAGTCGTTGGTGCGCGACCGGACCTGGCTCGTACACCATCTGGAGTACCCGGCGAGCGATGACTTCCGCGTGATCGCGCATCTGGAGTGGCTGCGTCGAGTCCGCTCGGTGGCCGCGACGGCGCTGTACGAGCAGCGACTGTGGCGGGGCGAACCCGGGTCAGGCATGGCCGCCGATTTCGAGGAGTCACTTTCCTCCGCCACCCGTGTGCGGCATTTCGGCGACGAGTATCTCGGGTTGCTGATGGGTGCGCCCGGGTCGACGTTTGGCGCGACAATTCGGCTGCGCGCGGAAGTCTTTGCCGCGCAATTGCGCCTTTTCTTGAAGCGCGAATTTGACGAGGAGTGGTGGCGCTCCAGCCGTGCCGCGTATTTCATTCGCGACGAATTGTGGCGACCTGGCAAACGCCACTCCGCTGAAGAGCTGCTTGGGTTTATGGGCTTTGAAGGGTTCGATGCGTCGGTTCTGGCCGCCGAGGTCTTGGAAGTGTTGCAGCCCGTATGACAGGCCTCACGCACCTGGATGACAGTGGCCGCGCACACATGGTGGACGTGTCCGACAAAGACATTACCCGACGCGAAGCTACAGCTCGTGCGGTTGTGTTCATGCAGCCGGCGACCGCGCAGCTCATTTCCACTGGCGGCATGGCCAAGGGCGACGTGCTCGCGGTAGCGCAGGTGGCCGGTGTGATGGGCGCCAAACGGACTCCAGACCTCATTCCACTGTGCCACCCACTGCCGATCACTGGTGTAGATATGGCCTTTGACCTGGATACTGAGCGGGCTGTCCTGGAGATCCGAGCAACCGTGCGGGTTACCGGCCGAACTGGAGTCGAGATGGAGGCGTTGACGGCGGTATCGGTGGCTGCGCTTACGGTCTACGACATGTGCAAAGCTGTCGACCGAAGTATGACCATTTCGGAGATTCAGCTTATGCACAAAGTCGGTGGCAAGAGCGGTGAGTTTGTGCGCGCATGATCCGTCTGGCAATTGTCACGGTGAGCGACAAGGCGTCTTCGGGAGAGCGCGACGATGGTGGCGGACCAGCCATCCGCGAGGCGCTAACAGCTGATGGTGTGGAATTTCGCGAGGTGGACTATCGCGTCGTTCCAGACGAGGAACAGTTGATTGGAGAGGCGCTGTTTCACCTCTCGGAGCGATCCGACGTCGACCTGATTTTGACAACCGGTGGGACGGGGCTTGCGCCGCGAGATGTGACGCCGCAAATTACGCTCCACTCCATCGAGTATGAGGTGCCTGGTATTGCCGAAGCGATGCGCGCGGCAGCACTGCGCGTCACGCCGGCGGGCATGCTGTCACGCGGAGTTGCTGGAGTCCGCAAGCGGACGCTGATTATCAATCTGCCAGGCAGCCCCAAAGCCGTACGCGAAAACCTCGCCGCGATCACCGCCGCCCTCCCCCACGCCATAGACACCCTCCGCGGCGGCGTGGGTGAACACACCCGCCCCGCGGAGTGAGGGCACCGGCTCAGGCGAAGGGGTTGTAGCCGAGGCGGACGGCGGCGGTTATGGCGAATTGGGCGCGGCACGCGAGGCCGTGCTCCAGGCAGCCGTCGCGGGGGTCGACCACGTGATCCACCGGTTCTACGGCGGCGGTCCACGGGTGATGCTCGACAATGGTTGAAGCAGCGGACCGTCGGCGGAGCGACAGGAATTCGTACTCCGATCGCGGGGGATACACAATCCAGCTTTCGGAGACGCCTTCGTCGAACAGGATCAACTCATTGTCAGTGCGGCGTGCGATGATGAACGTCGGCTCGCGCACGGCCTCCCGACGTGCCGGCGCTGCAGGCCGAGGCGGTTCCTTCCGCAGGACGCTGGACGGCAGATGGACAGGCGGCTGTTCGCTCATGGACGGACGAATTGCAGCAGCAGGCGGCGTTGGCTGGCGTCAATGCCACCGAGCGCCCACAGGCCAGCCGCGTAAATAGCGGCCCCCGCCGGAATGGCGACGAGCGGATGGACGGCGTCGCGCAGCCACCACACCACCGGCGCCATCAGCAGTGTCGCCAGCAACGGTGTGCGGGCTTCCTGTACCAGCGACACGTCAGTTGTCACACGCCCGACAGCCATCCGGAAGGGCACCAACAACACCACTTCGCTGGCAACGGTAACCCAGGCAGCACCGACGTAGCTGAAGCGCGGAATCAAGAGCAAATTTGCGACGAGGTTGAACACCAATGCAGCGGCGAACGCGCCAGTCAGCAGGCGCTGCTTGCCTGCGGCAATCAGCACGTACTGCGTCAGGCCATTGGCGTAACTCAATGGCAGATAGCAGATCAGAATTGCCAGCGCGGTGGCGGAGTCGGGCAGGTACTCGCGTCCGCCCACCAGCGCCACGATTGGCGCGGACAGCAGCGCGGTACCGACCGCCAGGGGAAGGGCTATCTGGAGAAGCACTCGCAATGCCATGCGATAGGCGCCGCTGAGGTCCTGGCCTTGGCGAGACAAGCGTGGGAACAGCGCCAGCGTGAAGCTGGACGAGATGATGCCGGCGCCCTCTGAAACCTTGTATGCGGCCGCGTAGGTGCCGGCCGCCACGTCACCCGCCAGCGGCAGCAACAGCAACGCGTCGATTTTGAAGAACAGTCCCTGGAGGAGCTGATTCACGAACAAAGGCCACCCTTCGCGCAGCCACACCACGAGTGGCGGGGCATGCCTTTCCGGCAAGGACTCGTCGTGGATTGCCCGCGCTGAAAGCCACCAGAGGACCGCGGCGGTTACGACGTTGGTTGCAAGCGAGGCGCCTGCGAGGCCGATCACGCCGAAGCCGGCGAAGAGCACTACCACACCGAGGGCGGTTTTCAGTAGCGTGGTCAGCACCTGGACCGCGGCGCTCAGGTCGAGTCGCTCCTGCGACCACAGCACACCCGTCGCGGTTTTGGCCAACACGGTCGGCAGTAGCGCCGCATAGAACAGCCAACCGGCAAGAGCCGCTTCCGAAGAGAGTTCGGCCTGGCCTTGGAGTGGACCGTACACAACCAGGACCACCGGGAGTCCAACAAGCCACAATGCGAGGCGCAGCAGGTTCACGCTTCGAAAGGCTGCCCGTGCGGAGATGCTTCCACGTGAGACGTCGCGGGCGATCAGTGCGTTCAGGCCGAAGTCCACCAGGGTGTCCAGGTACGTGGTGAGTACCACCAGGAAGGTGAAGGCGCCGACGTCGGCGCGGCCCAGAAGACGTAGGTAGACGACGGCAAAGGCCGCATCCACCAGCCGCGCGGCCATCGGCGCCGCGGTATTCAGCGCCAACCGCCGCGTGGGATTTGCCGTCAGCGCGTTCCGCAACTACCGTCCGTCTGCAAGTTCGCAGAGACGAACTGTCTTCTCGCGCAGCGAGCCGCAGAACATTCGCGTCGCGACCGCCGCCGCCCGGTGGGATTCGCTATCACTACGTTCGCGCCTAGCCGTCGGTGTGCGCGGGGTACGTGCGCGCGTTGCGCAGCGACCGACGGCGTACGACACGGTATGCAGAACGGAACAGGAGCTCAGGTCTAACGCCAGTCCTGGCAGAAGTGCCACAGCAGGCGCACGCCGACGCCGGTGGCGCCTGGTTTCGGGTTATACGGCGCCACGTAGGTTTGATCGGAGTCGGCGTAGGCGGTACCCGCGATATCCAGGTGGACCCACGGAATATCACCAACGAATTCCTTCAAGAACAGCGCAGCGGTAATGGCACCGGCACGGCGGCCGCCGGTATTGCGCACATCCGCCATGGCGGTCTTGATTTGCTCGCCGTAGACCTTCCAGAGCGGCAGCTGCCAGCAGCGATCGCCAGATCGCTCACCGGCCGCCAGCACACGGTCCGCCAGCTCCTGGTTGTTGCTCATCAAGCCGGTGGCGTGATCACCCAGCGCCACCTGACAGGCACCGGTCAGCGTGGCGAAGTCAATAATGGCGTCCGGCATCTGCTCGGCCGCATAGGCCAGTGAATCAGATAGGATGACGCGGCCCTCGGCGTCAGTGTTGACGATCTCCATGGTTTTGCCGTTGTAAGCCTTGAAGACGTCACCAGGCTTATAAGACGAACCGGATGGCAGGTTCTCGGTCGCGGCAAACACACCGAGGACGTTGACCGGCAGTTTGGTCGCCGCCGCGAGGTCCATGAACCCGATGACGGTGGCTGCGCCGGTCATATCGTGACGCATGTACTCCATGCTCTCGGCAGGTTTGATGGAAATGCCGCCGGAGTCGAACGTGATGCCCTTGCCGACCACTGCCAGCGTTTTCGTCGCGCCAGTCGCGGTGTATTTCATCGCCACAAACGCTGGCGGCTGAACGCTACCGGCGTTGACCGCCAGGATCGCGTTCATCCCGTGCGCTTTAAGCTCGTCTTTTCCCCAGACGATGATTTCCAGTCCGTGCTTGTTGGCAACCTCGCGCGCGGTGTCCGCCAGATACGTCGGTGTGACGTAGTTGCCTGGACCCACCGAAAGGTCACGGACCTTCATCACGGCTTCGCACGTCACCTGAGCTACTTGCGCATAGCGCTCCAACTGCGCGGCTCGCTCAGGGTCCGCTTCGACGATGGTGCAGGAGGTGACTGGATCCGGCAGCCGCGTCGCTTCTTTGAAATGCTGGTAGCGGTACAGCGCGAGGATGGAGGCCTCCATCGTGGCTCGGGCAGCGGTGTCCAGGGGTAAGCCACCGGCGCCAGCGGCGTGAACGACCGTGGCAAAGCTGTCGACTTTGAGGTCGCGCGCTTTGCGGGCGGCGGTCGCGGCCGCAACGCGCGCATGTTCGAATCGCTCCTGCTCCGAATCGGTCGACTTGCCGAGTCCGACCACGGCGACTCGCTTGGCCTTCAGGCCAGTGTGGCCCGTTGATCCATTGGTGTGAATCACCGTGATCGTGGCGGGCTCACCGGTGATCTCGCCGTCGGCGATGAGCTGCGAGATCTGGCCGGACAGAGCCTGGTCAACGGCGCCGGTCGCGCCCTGGGGCTGACTGACGCCCTCGAACAGGTTGACGACAAGCAGTGGCGTATCGATGTCGGTTACCGACGCGTGCTGAACGCGCAGGTCCACGTGCGGTGCCTCCTGAACTCAGTGACCGTTGAGCATAAACGGAACGAGGCCCCGCTCGCCCACTGCAGAAACGCTTACGCTGGTGCGAAGCCAGGCACCAGGACGCGCACGAGCGCGTAGGCGTTGAGGGCCAACAACGCCGCAGCGGGCACCAGGGCACTCCACGGTCGCAGCGGAAACGCGCTCCAACCCCGGACAAGGAGGATCCCAATCGGCACCATGGCCGTAAACAGGTAGCGACCCTGGAACTGGACGAACGAGAGGTTGTAGCCAACGTACGCGACGAAGGCGACCACCACAGTGGCGACAAGGAGCTGCCACGCGTGGTCAGCGATCCATCGGCGGCTCTGCGCGATCAGGCCGACGACTCCAAGCAGCGTGATGGCGCCCCAGATCCAGTACAGACGGTCGGGTGCGACGACGGCCATCCAGCCGAACTGGGCCCAGAAGCTGTGAAAGGTGATGGTGGCGAACTGCGCCAGCCACGTGATAGAGAGGCCTGAGAAGCGCTCCTGGTCCTTCACCACCTGGGAATGGCGCGCGATGGCCAAGGGGTCGGTCCAGCCATAGCTGGTGACCTGGTGAATGAGCCACGGCGTTGTGAGCGCGGCTGCGGTCACAAGCATGATGGCAGCTTCACGATAGAAGGAGCGAGATGGCCGCACTGCGATGACGCCGACCGCCAGCGGCACGAATATAGCCAACTCCAGCTTGGTGAGGAGTCCGAGACCGAGCAGTGCGCCGAGCCCGACGGGCTCGAGCGGCCGGCGAAGCCGCACGATTAACGCAAGCAGGATGACGGCGGCCAGCAGGTTGGCCAGCGGATCCGCGCTGAGCGATGCCGAAATGGCAGTGAACATCGGCACGCCCGCGATGGCCAGAGGGACCGCGAATGCCAACGAACGCGGCAACACGTTCAGCGCGACGACGTACGCCACGACGAGAGTCGCCGCGCCAAGGACGGCGTCCAGCCCACGCAGGCGGTAGAGGGCCGAATCGGCCGGGCCGAGGCGGAACACGGGCGCGGCGAGCATGTAGAAGAGCGGCGGCTGCCAGCTTTCGTAACGGATCTGGCTTACCGAGTCTCTCGGCTGGAGCGTTCCGGTCTTTAGGCGCTGCAGGAGGTCCGAATCCCAATCGCCCTGTTGGAGAACGGGTAGTCCACCCGTAGTCGCGACGAATGCGACGTAGCTGAAGTGCGCCGGCTCATCCGGGTTCTGCCATGGCGGCGTGAGGGTGGCGTAGCCGTATGCCAGGATGGCGTAGGCGACCAGCGCCCCCAAAAGCAGAAGTGTTGATTTTCCCAGGAGAAGGTGCGGACTCTGGGTCAGGCGGCCTCGGCCTTGGACAGCTCCAACTTGCGGAACAGCGGCGTCGGCGCTGGAAGCTTCACGCCCTCGGGAACGGGTTCGAAGTGCCAACCGCGATCTTCCAGGGCGTCAGCGTACCCCAGCAAGTGGTGCAGGGTGGCCGAGGTGTGCGGCAGAAACGGCGCGAAGAGCATCTTGCACGCGTTGATCAGGTCGAGCAGCGAGCCCATCGTGGCGTTCGCTGCTTCGCGGTCCTCGCGCACCTGCTTCCAGGGCGCCTGACGATCGAACCATTCGTTGCCGAAGCGAGCCAGGCTGAAAGCCTCGCGAAGCCCAGCGCGTAAGTGAACGGCGTCCAATTGCTGCTCGACCGCTGAACGCGCGGTCGTGATGTGTGCGGCAACCTCGGGGTCGGTTACGTGGGCGGGGACGGTGCCCTCGAAGGATCGCTGCAGGAACGACAGGGTGCGGTGGACCAGGTTGCCCCAGGTAGCCACGAGCTCGTCGTTGTTGCGTCGGACGAAGTCTTCTTCCGTGTAATCGGTGTCTGCCGTTTCAGGCGCGTTGGCAATCAAGTAGTAGCGGATCGCGTCCGGATCGAACGCCTCTAGCAGTTGAGGCACTGTGGAGCCCACGCCCGCGCTCTTGGATGCCTTCTGGCCGCCAACGTTCATGTACTCGTTCGCGGGCACGTCGTACGGCAGGATGACGTCGCCACGCCCGACCAGAATGGCGGGCCAGATCACCGTGTGGAACGGGATGTTGTCCTTGCCGATGAAGTAGTACTGGCGGCAGCTCGGGTCCTTCCACCAGCGCTCCCAGGCGTTGGGCTCGCGCCGGATGTCCTTGGCCCATTCGATCGCGGCCGTCAGGTAGCCGCTGCATGCCTCGAACCACACGTAGATGCGCTTGTCGTCCCAGCCAGGACCGACCTGGGGAGGCAGGGGTACGCCCCACGTCAGATCGCGCGTGATCGCGCGGGACTGCAGGCCCCCCTCCAGAAAATTGATCGTGAAGCGGTAGACGTTCGGGCGCCAATGGGTCATCGGCCGCGCCCAATCCAGCAGCGGTTTTTCCAGCTTCGGCAGATCGAAATAGAAGTGCTCGGTCTCGCGACGCTCGAGCGTGGCCTCGGGGTTCAGGCGCGAGTACGGATTGATCAGATCCTCTGGCTCGAGCAGCCGACCGCAGTTCTCGCACTGGTTGCCCCGAGCGCGCGGGTAATGGCAGTGCGGGCATTCGCCTTCGATGTAGGTATCGGGCAGGAAGCGTTTGGCCACCGGATCGTAGAAGCCCGTCGACCGATCCTTGTACAGGTAGCCCTTGTCCAGAAGCATCATGAACTCGTCCTGGACAACTTCTCGATGGTTCTCGGTCGTCGTCGTGGTGTAGAGGTCGTAACTGACGCCAAGGTCACGCCAGTAGGTCAGAAACTCCTCGTGGTAGCGCTGGGCGACCTCCGCGGGCGTGGTGTGCTCCTGGTCTGCGCGAACGGTCACGGGCGTACCGTGGGCATCAGTGCCTGAGATCATCAGCACGTCTTTGCCGATAAGCCGCTGATAGCGGGCGAAGACGTCGGCGGGAACGTACACACCGGCCAGGTGGCCAACATGCAGCGAGCCGTTGGCATACGGCCACGCGGTACAGACGAGAACGGGGTCACCACCTTGGGGCATCTTTATCAGCCGAAAGGGTAACGTTTAGACGGAGTAGGTTGCCCCTGGGCGGGCGAGATCGACCGGCCCGGTAAAGGCCGCACCGGCGGCACGCAGGTGGTGGGCATCGGCCTCTGGGCCGGAGCGGTAGTGGGTGATCAGCAGGCGTTTGGCGCCAGCGGCGGTTGCGGCGGCGGCAGCTTCGGCGGCAGTGCTGTGGCCGCGGGCCCTCGGATCCTTTTCGTCCTGGGAAGCGTCCAATAGGGCGGACTCGCACAGAAACAGGTCCGCATCCTTGGCCGCGCGCGGGAGCGCATCACATGGGGCCACGTCGCCTGAGAAGACCAGGACTCGACCATCCTCGCCACGTACGCGCATTGCGTACGCAGGGATGTAGTGCTGGACCGGATGGAAGCTGAACTGCAACTGACCAATGGTTACTGGCGCTTCCACTGGATAGTCCCGCAGGTCGAGGACGTCTTCGAGCATCGCCGGCCTTTGTGCGATGAGGCGACCGAACTGGTCCAGGAAGTCGCGGCCGCCCGGCGGAAGCCACACTGGCAGCCGAGAAGCGCGGGCAGGGCCGAACCTCAGCAGGTAGTACAGCGCGACCAGGTCGAAGTAGTGGTCGGGGTGGAAGTGGGAGATGGCCACACCGCTGAGCTGTTCGGGCGGCAGATGTAAGGCAATCTGGCCGGCGGTGCCTGGACCGCAGTCCATCACGACAGCCGTGTCCTGCTGGCGCACCAGATACCCCGAATTGGCGCCCCCAGGATTGGGCGCAGCGGGTCCGGCGCCCAGGATGGTGAGCGTGAGCGACTGCATTATCACTTCTGACAGTAAAAGAGGCCTCTCAACGAATTCCTCCTGGTTTGCCTGAGCACTCGAGCGCTTTGCCGCAACGCCGATAACGCCCGAGGGTTCGAGAAAAATACTTCTCTTAGCAAGAGAAGCAGAACTGCTCGCGCAGCGAAGTGGACTATGCTAACCCACGAGGCGCAGCGTGGAGTATCGGGCCTGGTTCCGCTGCACCAATGGCGAACATGGGCAGTGGTCGGTCGAAGAGGTGCTGTATCGCTGCCCCACCTGCGGCAGTCTCCTCGAGGTCGCGCACGATCTGAGCGCGCTGCGCGCCCGAAGTCCGTCGGCGTGGATGCGGCTCTTCGACGATCGCTACAAACGCACCACCTGGCCGTACGGCAGCGGCGTCTGGGGCAAGAAGGAATGGGTGCTGCCGCTGGTCGAGGACGACAACGTCGTGAGCCTCGACGAAGGTGGCACCAATCTTTTCTGGGCCGACCGCTACGGCCAATCGCTCGGGCTCACCGATCTGTGGATCAAGCTGTGCGGCAACTCGCACACCGGCAGCTTCAAGGACCTGGGCATGACGGTCCTGGTCAGCGTGGTCAAGCAGATGATCGCCCACGGCACGCCCATTCAAGCGGTGGTGTGCGCTTCAACGGGCGACACCTCGGCTTCGCTGGCAGCCTATTGCGCGGTGGCCGGAATTCGGTCTGTCGTGCTGCTACCGCGTGGCCTGGTCAGCACCGCGCAACTGGTGCAGCCGTTGGCCAACGGGTCACTGGTACTCGCGCTGGATACGGACTTCGATGGCTGCATGGGCATCGTGCAGCAGCTTTCCCAGGAACCGGGGATCTACCTGGCCAATTCCATGAACTCGTTGCGACTCGAAGGGCAGAAGACCATCGCCATCGAGATCGTGCAGCAGTTTGACTGGGAGGTGCCTGACTGGGTGGTGATCCCTGGCGGCAACCTCGGCAACGTCTCGGCGCTGGGCGCCGGGTTCTTGATGCTGTACGACCTCGGGCTGATCCGACGGTTGCCGCGCATCGCCGTGGCCCAGGCGGAGCGGGCTAATCCGCTGTACCTGGCCTATACACGTGGGTTCGATCGGTTGGAGCCGGTGTTTGCGGGGCGCACGCTGGCCACCGCGATCCGAATTGGCAATCCAGTCAGCTACGACCGCGCCGTGCGCACGCTACAGCGCTTTGACGGGGTTGTGGAACAAGCAACGGAGCCAGAGCTTGCCGAAGCCGCGGCGAAAGCGGACCTCAGCGGCATGTTCACCGATCCGCACACCGGTGTCGCGCTCGCAGCGCTCGAGAAGTTGATCGGGTCAGGCACGATCTCGCGCAACCAGCGCGTTGTCGTGATCTCAACTGCCAACGGCCTGAAGTTCACGGACTTCAAGGT
>JAFAZN010000080.1 GCA_019239775.1 Chloroflexota bacterium | reverse complement strand
TAGTCACTCCACCAATAATCAGCACCAGTGCGGCGATCATGCTCACCAACGTGAATGCGATCGCCAGCAAATGCGAGATCGTCAATTGCCAGCGCAGCCGGCGGAAAAAGTTCATATACCGTCGTTCCGCGCGTGGGCGGACAAGCGATAGCCGACGCCCCACACCGTTTCGATGGAGTCACCCAGGTCGCCGAGCTTTTTGCGCAGGCGCAACACGGTGTTATCGACAGAGCGGTCGCCTTCAACTGCTGGTTCGCCCCACACCGCATCATGCAAATAGGCGCGACTGAACGCACGCCCTTTGTTGCGCACTAGCAGGTGGAGTAACCCAAATTCCGTCCGTGACAGGTCGACCGTCTCGCCATGCAGCCGAGCAATGTGCGCCCCTGGATCCACCAGCAGCGGCCCGAAACTGAGCGGACTCGTCCCCTCGGATCGATCTGCCGCGAGCATTTCCTGCAACCGCTCCTGTCGACGCAACAGCGCGCGTACGCGTGCAACCAGCTCGCGCGCGCCGAATGGCTTGGTCAGGTAGTCATCGGCGCCGACCTCGAGTCCAATCACACGGTCGACCTCTTCTGCCCGGGCGGTGAGCATGAGTACCGGTAAGGCAGAGGTCTGTCGCAAGCGGCGCAAGACTTCGAGGCCGTCCATGCCTGGCATCATCCAGTCGAGCACGACGATGTCCGGCGGCTGCTTGGCGAAGCTCGCCAACGCGGTCTCACCGTCGTAGGCCTGACGCACGTCGAAGCCGGCCGCCTCGAGCTCGCGGGCGACGATCCGCGCCAGTTCTGGTTCGTCTTCGACCAGGAGTACCGCGCCTGCCATATCTCAGCATTCTTCTACTCCCTGGGACGCGTTGCATGCCAGAAGGTTTCAACAGTCACCCTGCGGCTTGCGACAGATTTACGACAGACGTCTGACCCGTAGATGACATTCGCGCGCCAGACTGAGGCTGTCTCACACGAAAGGAGCTAAAATCCATGAGCTGGCTCAAGTTCTCAGTCGCAGTTGTGCTCACGTCGGCGGCCCTGGTGGTCGCACTGTTCGCCACTGGCGCATTCGTCGTTGGAAATGCGCTTGCACAGGCGGCACCGGTTGCGGCCGCCGAAATGCGCAACCATCCCGCGATGGATTCGCGCAACCTCCCACCCGAGTTAGCAGGTTTGAAGGATGTGCCTGACTCGCAGAAGTTCGCCCATTTCCAGGGCATCCAGGTGGCGCTGACTGACAAAGACGGCAACCCACTGCACATTTCCGTAACGCCAGGCGTTGCGAGTAACGTGGGGACGAATTCCATTACGCTCGCGGGCAACGACGGCGCCAGCCGCACCTATACGTTGACCGATCAAACCTGGCAGCGCGGCGGCACCCCGATCGCCAATGGTGACAAAGTCGTCGTGGTAACGCTGAACGACACCACGTCCGCCCGAGCGGTGGTGGACGTCACCACCATGCAGCAGCACGCGCACAGCTAACCAACGCGGTTGTTGTACGCTGCAGCGTGATGGCAACTGTTCTGGTGACCGGCAGCAGCAGCGGATTCGGTGAATTGACAGTAAAGACCGTGGCCGCTGCCGGCCACCGCGTGTTTGCCACAATGCGTCATGTGCACGAGCGCAACGCCGATGCTGCGCGACGGCTTTCCACCTGGTCTCGTGAAAACGGCCACGATCTCAGCATCGTCGACATGGACGTCACCGACGAGGAGTCCGTCCAGAAAGCAGTTCAGCGAGCAGAAAGCCGTGCAGGCAGCATCGATGTCGTGGTGAATAACGCGGGCGCCAGCGCGGCCGGTCCACTCGAGGCGTTCAGCATTAGCCAGATGGCGGCCTTGTTGGACCTGAACGTGCTCGGCCCGATGCGCGTGAACAAGGCGGTTCTTCCAGCGATGCGCGCCCGGCGCAGCGGACTCATCATCTGGATCACCAGCACACTGGGCCGCGTACTGCCCGGGCGTGGCGGTCTGTATCCCGCCACCAAATGGGCGGCGGAAGGTTTCGCCGAATCACTCCACTACCAGGTGGCGCCATTCGGGATCGACCTGGTGATCCTGGAGCCAGGCTCGTTCCCAACGCCGGCAATCTCGAAGTCGATGCCGGCGGAGGATCGGCAGGTAGTAGCGGAGTACGCCGAGGCCACACCGCCCGCTGACCGCGTCCAGCCGGCACCGGATTATCAACCACCCAATCCGCAGGAAATCGCCGACGCGGTGTTGCGATTGCTGGAGATGCCAGCCGGCCACCGCCCGCTGCGCCACGTGGTCGGACCGGTGTTCACCGACGGCGTCGCCGAATACAACGCTACCTACGAGCGCGTGCGCGCCAACCTGGAGGCGTCGCTGCGTCGACCAGATCAGGCTATTACGTGGGGGCGGCGGTAAGCAGATGCGCGGCGTCGTCTTCACCGGCAACTCGCAGCTCGAAATACGTGACTTTCCCGATCCAGTCCCCGGCCCGGGGGAGGTTGTCGTCGGAATGCGCGCATCCGGCATCTGCGGCAGCGACCTCAACCTGTATCGCAAGCCAAGCTTCGAGCGTGCTGTGATCTGCGGGCACGAGCCGTGCGGTGTCGTACTCGAGCGCGGTCCGGGTGTGTCCGAGCAGCAAGCGCTAATTGGCGAGCGCGTGATGATCCATCACTATCGCGGCTGCAACCGGTGCTGGCTGTGCGGAATGGGATATACCCAGATGTGTCGGCAGGCGGAGGTTATGGGCACCGACATTCCTGGCGGCCACGCCGGGTATCTTGTCGCCCCCGCCAGCACTCTTGTGCCGCTGCCCGATGGGCTCGCGTTCGCAGAAGGCGCAGCGATTGCATGTGGTACTGGTACCGCATACGCGGCATTGAAGCGATTGGACGTTTCGGGCCGCGATACGCTGGCGATTTTCGGCCAGGGTCCAGTGGGACTCTCCGCTACCCAGCTGGCAACCGCCATGGGTGCGCGCGTGATCGCGATCGATCCGGCAGCGGAGCGACGCGCACTCTCCCGCGAGATGGGTGCGGACGTCGTCCTGGATCCAACGGCGACCGACGCGGTCGAGGCCATTCGCGACCTCACCCACAGCGAAGGCGCCGATGCCACACTCGACTGCTCCGGCAATTCCGAAGCGCGCGTGCAGTGCGCCCGCGCCGCGCGGCCATGGGGTCGCGCCTGCTACGTCGGTGCGCACGGGACCGCCACCTTTGAGATGACCCCGGATGTCATTCACCGGCAGCTCACCATGATCGGCTGCTGGACCTTCAACCCTCAGCTGATGGCGGAGTGCGCCCGATTTGCAGTGGACCGCAAAGTCCAGCTGGGCCGCGTGTTCACCGACACGTTTTCACTGGACCAAGCAGCAGACGCCTACCAGCGCGTCGCCGCCCGCACAATGGGCAAGGGCGTCTTCCTGTTCGACTAACTCCCGAATGTTTTCCCCCAAAGGGTTCTCCCCCTGGTAGGGTCTGGCCCCCAAAGGTTCAAACCATCGGAGGGTTCAACCCCGGAGGGTCTGCCCGGAGGTTCTCTAACCGCCCGGAGGGTTCTACCCCCGGAGGGTTCCAACCGCCCCCGTAGGGTTCTAACCGCACCGCGGATTACCAGCGCCAGTCCACTTTGCGCGTGATCAACTCGCCGTGCACGCTGTCAATCCAAACCGACTGGCTCGACGCCGAGCCCCAACCGCCCGATACCAGAATCTGCAAGCCCTCTGGACCGATCATCGAGGGCACGAGCGCGTCGTCGTCATTGGGATCGGCAACTTTCGTCCAGTGGTTCTTGTACGTCACCGAGAGTCCACCAGTGCGCTTGATATCTCGCACTGGCCGCACTGCGCGCTCCAGCAAATAGTCCCTGAATCGCGCCTTGGACCAACCGGCCTCGTGTAAAATCGCCACCGCCTGCGGATTGAGTACCAGCATTTTCTGCGTCGCGGCGCGGAAGTTGCCGAGATGCAGGATCGAATCGAGGATGACGAAGACGCTGTTCTCAAACGTCTGCGTGCCAATGGCCGGCGTGATCTGATAATGCGTGACAGAGGGAAATACCGAGACCGCATTGTCCTCCGGCTGGAGGCCATTGGTCACATGGAATGGCTCCCAGGGATTGCCGTCATCCGTCGGGCGTTCGGCCACCAGGTAGGCATACCGACCCGGGTGGCCCATCGTCGCTTGCGACATCTGGCCGGGCCGACCGTAGCCGATATTCCATAGAATCAGGCGGATCGCGCGACCGATAGTCGCATTGGCGCGATGCCCGGTGCCAGTGAACGTGCCCGCACCATAGTTGAAGCCAAGCTGCTTGACTACCGGGCCGCTGATGATGGTGAGCGGCGCCGGGCCGGCGGTGGTTGCCTGCACCCGCAACAGCTCGAAGCGGGGATCGAGCAACGCCTCCACGGCCGTGACGATGATGGGCATGTACTCGGGCCTGCAGCCGGCCATCACTGCGTTGATGGCGATCTTCTCAACGGTGGCGATGCCTTCGCCGGGTGGCATGACGCCGATAATCTCAGATGGATCTCGGCCGAGATACGCCAGCATGGCTTCGACTTTTTCGTCGGTGGGTGGATACACCGGCAGGCCGTCGGTCCAGCCTTCGGCGTAGGCCAGCTCGATGAACGCATCGAGGTCTTCGAGCTCATGTACCCGCGAGGTGAGCTGCACGCGCTCGCCCGCGGTCACGCGACCAGCTCCACCCTGCGGACGTACAGTTCGGGTCTTTCACTGGCGAAGCGCATCGGAGTCACGCTGTCGCGCCCAAACTCATGATTTGCCCGCCGACAGGAGGAGTTGCACCGCCTCGTTCGCAACTTCACGGGCTTTTGCCTCCAGGTCCTCCGGCGTCTCTTCGCTCACCAGATCGCGCGGATAGATCAGCAGGGGCGCATTCGCCATGCCGACCTGCCCGGCCGCCATATGCGCCAGTCGGCGAAACGGCTCGTGCACCAGCGCTACCGCGGGGACGCCTTCGCGCAGCATGTTGACCGTGTCACGCACGGTCGCAGTCGTGCAGGATCCTCAACCACCAACTCCGACCAGGACGAAGTCCACCTTCTGGGCGAATCCAGAAACCTGGTCCGGTGTCGCAACGTTCCACGTACTGTCCTTGTACAGGCGGTGCACCTCTGATGGATGCAATGCCTGCTCCGCCACGCGCTCGAACACCGGCCAGAATTTCTCGGACGACGCGTGCTGGCTCCACAGCAGCCCCATGCGTGTGCCCGCCAGCGTCTCGAGCCGTCGAACGCGTTTGCCCTCGGGCGGCGTGTTGATGTCTGCGCGGGGATCTCGAACCCTGAGTATCATGCCGCTGCTCATACTAGCAACCTTGCGACCCAATAACGTTCGTGCATTCAGGTTTTCCGGGGCAGGGGGCTCCGCATTCAGGGTTTCCGGGGCAGGGGGCTGCGCCTCATATCCGGACAGTTTTTTGTCCAGATAGTGATGTCAAGTTGGTTTACCGGAATGGGGGCCGGGCTCGCACGATGGGCAGTGCGATCCAACCCATTGGAGCTAGCCCAATGCCCCCGTGCCTACTCTACCAGCGCTTTTCACAGTACTTGCAGCGATGTGTGCCACACCTGGGCGTTTGGCCCAGAAGGCGTCTGGCTTTGCTCGTGATTGGGTTGCTGCTCGCGCGGCACACCGCGTTGCCGCGTTTGGCCGCTCAGTTGCGCCGAGTGACGCCCACGGCACAGGCCGATTCAATCGAACGTCGCTTGCGACGCATTCTGGCTCACAGTGACTGGAATGTCTCGGCAATTTTCGAAGACGTGGTGCGCGCCAGTCTGACGAGCTTGCCAAGTGGACGCTGCGTGCTGATCCTCGACGACACCGAGCAGGTCGATCACTGCTTTTTGAGTACGCTGGCGCTGGACTATCGAGGCCGCGCGTTACCCCTGGCCTGGTGCCGCTGGTCGGGGCCGCTGCAGGGTGCCTACTGGAGCCAGATTCAACGTATCTTCGAACAGGCTCAACGCATGCTGCCGCCACAGGTC
>JAFAZN010000052.1 GCA_019239775.1 Chloroflexota bacterium | reverse complement strand
TGCCACTGCGGCGCGGGCTCGGAGGCGGGAACCGGACTGTGCTTCGTCAAGTTCGGCGCCGTGCGACCTGGCCCCGCTGCCGCGGCGGACTTCGAGCGCCTGCTGAGCGAGTGCGAGTCCTTCGCAGCGTCTCGCAGCACGGGTGTGCTTCTGAGCGGCATCAATACGGCACGCCAGGCGGCCTACCAATCTATGCTGGCACACGGCTTTCGCTTCGGCCCGCTTGTCGGCGTCAGCATGCACCGGCCCGGTGAGCCGGGTTACGACCGCCCGGACACCTACATCATCGACGACTGGCGCTAATGTCTCGCGCGCGGATCAACTGCTTGACCCGCGCGCGGCAGCCCTTTCAGTGACAGGCTGCAGCCGCGATGGGGTGCGTCGGCATGTGTGCAGCTTTTCGCCGGAACGTGTGCAAACTCTTGCCGGAACCGCGTCGTCAGCGGTCCGCATCGGCTTGGGGTGTCATCATGCCCCGAAGCAGCGAGATTGGCCGGCCGCGGATCTGTGCAATCATCGGCCGGAGCTCCTCACCAGGCCCGCGCGGATGCCACTGAGCCGAGCCCGACGCCAGCTCTCAGGCGGTTGGCGCCTCGGCCGGGCGGGGCATGGCGTCGTGGTCGACGTGCCGCTCGCCCTTGGTGCTGCTGATCAGGTTGATGGCGACCCGCGCACCGTCGCCCGCGGTGATGATCGTGTGCACACTTGCGCCGGCGATGGTGCCGGCTGCCCACACCCCGGACACGTTCGAACGACCCTGCGGATCGACGTCCACGATCTCGCGGATGCGCGGCTCGGTGCCTTCCTTCGTGCGAATGCCCGCGGTCCGCGCCAGCTCAGCATTGGCGCCCAGCGTGAGGATGACCTGCTTCGCCTCGAAGCTTTTGCCGTCTTCGGTCTGAAGCACGAAATCCTCGTCGCCGCGCTTTTGCAGGCCGACGACCTTCCCGTCGACGATCTCGGCGCCTGCGCGAGCTGCCTGCAGCTTGCCGTTATCGACCAGGTCCGGACCGTTGACGCCTTCAGGAAAGCCGAGGTGGTTATTGATGAGGGCACGCCGAGTCATGCCCGCATCGGCATCGATGACCACCGTCTGCAGACCGGCGCGGGCGGTAAAGGTCGCGGCACTGGCCCCGGCCGGGCCGCCGCCGACAATCGCGACATCGTACATACAGAGATCTACCTCCTGAACTGTCTTTGACCACCATACGCAACAACGCGCGCCTGGCGTCTCTTCCCGAGTGCACCGGGTGCATTCAGGCAGCTGTCAGGCGGTCGGGCGATCCCGCCCGGAAGAAGTCAGCCGACGATCCCAAGATTGTCGACATCACCAAGGGACTCGAAGGAGACCTCACCCCATGCGCGTCTTGCGCCCGCGACTCGTGGTCGGCCTGGCTTCGGCGTTCGCCATTGCCGCGTTTGCCGCACCAGTTTCGGCTCAGATCATCACGCCGGCTCCAATTTCTGTAACGCCGCCGGCTGTTGCCGACACCGGCCCGTTGTGTTCGGTCCAATTGCACCTGTCCAACCCCAGCGCAGGCGATCAACAGGTGCCGCGCAGCCTGGTGATGTCCGGCACCGCCGCCGATCGCACCGCGCCAGCCGACAGCGCCGACAGCATCTCACAGGTGCAAGCCTTCCTCGGCGACCGCAACACCGGCGGCCTGTTCATCGGTCAGGGGAGCTTTTCAGCAACGTCGCCCGAAAGCTGGAGCCTGACGACCAGCATTCCTGAATCAGTCAGCGGCGGGCAGAACCTGTTCGTGTACGCCACCTCCGCAATCAGCGGCCAGGTGGCCAGTGTCGAGGTGCCGGTGGTCATCGGGATGGAACTGCCATCAGGTATTACCGTCTCCGATACGCCCACCGTTTCTTGCCCATCGATCGTTCGGGCCCCGAGCCCACCGTTAGTGGCGTTGAGCGGCCTGTAATCCGCTACGCCTACCGTATCGCGGCCTGCGCTGGCGCCACGCCGTGCGTCACGCCCAGGTCGCGAACGGCCGGGTAAACCTCGCGCGCGAACAGCTCGAGGCTGCGCCGCACCTGGTGATCGGGCATCGCGCCGGCGTGGTTCATCATGAGCAGATGCCCAATGCCGCACCGCTCGTACAGCGTGCGGATGCGTTGGATCATTGTCTCGGGACTGCCGACCATCAGGATGCCCTTTTCCTGAAGCGTTTCGAATGAATCGGCATAGCCCTTGCGCGCGCCACCCAGGATCGTCTGGGCGTGCATGCGCGGGGACACGTAGCCTGGCGGCGCGTTGAATTGCGGATGCCGAACTCTGCGGAGATACCACAGCAGCTGCTCGCCCTCCGCTTGTGCCTGCTCGTCGGTCTCCGCGGTATGGCACAGGGCCAGATAAGCGAACCGGTCAGGACCTGGCTCTGGCAGCCCTTGCTCCGCGCAGCGTCGCTTATAGACGTCGATCAGCGAGCTGGTCCAGTCGTATGGCGTCAGGAACGTGGCAAATACGTAGCTGTGATCGGCCACCCAGGGCACGTTGTCCGGACTGGAGCCACTGATCCAGATCGGTGGGTGCGGCTGCTGGTACGGCCGAGGCCAGACGTTGACGTAGCGGTTGTGCCAGAACCGACCTTCCCAGCTGAACGGTTCGGGCGTCGTCCAGGCCTTGATGATCAGGTCGTGGGCTTCTTCGAAGCGCGCGCGGTTCAGCACCGGATTGCTGTTCGAAGGATGGATCTCCGTCGGCACGCCACGGACGAAACCCGAAACGATGCGGCCACGCGAGATGCAGTCGAGCATCGCGATTTCCTCGGCCACGCGCACCGGACTGTCGCGGTGAGGCAGCGGCGTGCCGAGCAAGACCAACTTCGCGCGCTTGGTTCGCCGCGCCAGCGCGGCCGCCGAAACGGAGATTGCCGCGTTCAGGCAGGTCAGTGTCTGGTGGTGCTCGTTGAGCATCAGGTCCAGGCCAAGCTCGTCGGCGTACTCGTACAGGTCGAGGTAGTGGTTGTAGAGATCGGCCATGATCTCGGGATCGCAGAAGCCGTTCGGGACGATGACCCTGGACGAGCCCAGCGACTGTTCGGTGTCCTCGGGCACGTAGGGGTAGGGCATCTCCGTGAAGAAGTACGCCTTCATTGCGCCAGAAATGCCTCCAGGACGTTCACGAAATCCGTCGGTTTTTCCAGGTACGGGTAATGGCCCGCATCGGCGACGGTCTCAAAGCGTGCCTGAGGTATCGCTTCCGCGTACGCCTGCCCGTACCTGGGTGCCAGGAGCCTGTCTGATGCGCCCCATACCACCAGCGTTGGCACGTCGATGCGCCTGAGCCGCGCCCGCAGCTTGGGGTTGTGCATGAACGGGTTCCAACCAACCAGGGCTGCCGTCCGACGGTTGGTAAGCAGGCGTGTGAGCGTGTCCTCGTCTCGGGCGATGCCGTTGCTTGCCGTTGGTAGCGGCATCAATTGGTGGCCCAGGGCGGGATCGTGCCAGCACGCCTCTATCAACTCGGTTGGACTGAGGACGAACATGTCCTGGATATCGGCAGTCGTTCGATCTGAGACTTTGATGCCGAGCGCATCCACCAGGGTCAAGCTCTTGATGGAGTGCGTACAGCGCACCGCGACTTCAGCCGCGATCCAGCCGCCGAAGCCGGCACCCACCACGTGGACCGATCCCAGGGTCTGGAGCCAGTCGAGATAGATGAACGCGAGATCCTCAACCGAGTCGGCCGTCTCGGGTAGGGACGAGCCGCCAAACCCAGGATGCGAAGGCGCCAACACCCGCCTGCTGTTGGCAAGTGCCTCGACGAACGGGTACTCGACGCCGTTGAGGTAGTCGAGGTCATGCAGAAAGACCATCCCTTCACCGGCCCCGCGAGAGAAAACCTCGAGCTCCGCCTCGCCGACGCGCACGGATGCGGCGGCTGGCGCCTCAAGCCCCGGCGTCGAGCAGCTCCTGCAGGGCGCGCTGGGTCCAGACCCGCGCCATCTCACGTTTGTAGCCGGCTGAGCCGCGAAGGTCGTCCAGTGGGTCGACCTCGTCACGAACCAGGGCCGCGGCGTCCTTGATCTTCTCGGCGTCGAGGCGCTGGCCGCGCAGCGCGTCTTCTACTTTGCGCGCATGCACGGGCACCGTCGCCGCTGCCCCTAAGGCCACGCGTACGTCTTCGCAGGTGTGATCCGCGCCAAGCCGCAGCGCGGCAGCCACCGACACCGTCGCGTAGTCGTCCTGGGTCCGCGGCAGGAACTTCTTGTATGTCACGCGGGTCCCTGGCGCGAGCGGCGGCAGGTCGATCGAGAGCAGCACGTCCCCCTGCTGCATGGCCGTCTCGAAGTAGTCCACGAAGAACTCGTCCAGTCCAATGCGTCGCTGGCCCGCTTTGTTGGCCACCACCGCTTCGCCGCCGAGCGCAATCAGCATCGGCGGCGGATCCTGGGCTGGATCGGCGTGCGCCAGGTTGCCGCCCACGGTCCCCTGATTGCGAATGCGAATCGTGGCTACGCGCGCGAAGTTGTTGGCCAGCGCCTCGCAGTACGCCTGCACGTCAGGGGAGGTTTCCGCCTGGCGGTGCGTCGCCATTGCCCGGATTTGCAGCCCACCGTTGTCCAGGCGCTGAATGCCCTGCAGCTCATTCACCTTGCGCAGCCCCACGACATGCCCCGGCTGCACCAGCCCCTGCTGCAGCAAAAGCACCAGCGCCGTGCCGCCCGCCATGAGGTGCGCGTCCTCGCCGTAGGTGTCCAGCAGATCAAACGTCTCCTGCAAAGAGGTAGGAGCGTGATAGTCAAACTGATTCACAAGCAACGACTAGTCTACGCGCGCTTTTAGGGTCGGGGGAGCTTGCGGGCCCCCGACCCGGAGCACAACCTGCGCGGTGGTATGATGATCGGACCGATGGCCACTGCATCTGAGCCGCTGTTTGCGCCGATTCGGCCTACTCGGGCCTCTTCTGATGTGATCGCGCAGATCAGGCGCGCCATTTTGTCGGGCCAGTACCGCCCGGGCGATCGGCTGCCTACCGAGCGCGAGATGGCCCAGCAGTTCGGCGTCAGCCGCGTCACGGTGCGCGACGCGCTCAGAGCGCTCGAAGCCAACGGACTCGTCCGTGTAAAGGTCGGCGGCCAGGGTGGGCCGTACGTCTCAGAGCCTGATATCGCCCAGCTCAGCGATTCCTTCAGCACCCATCTGCAGCTGCGGGGCACTACGTTTCAGGAGCTTGCCGAAGCGCGCATGGCGCTGGAGATCACGTGTGCCCAACTGGCTGCCTCGCGCGCAACCGCTGAGGATCTCGAGGCGCTGAAGGCAGCCATCCAGGGCCCGATGCAGCCGCCGGTGGCCGCCGACACCGCGCTCTCGAGCCTGGATTTCCATACCGCGCTGGTGATCGCCGCGCACAATCAGGCGCTCCTGGCGATGTTCCGCGCCACCCGCGCGCTGATTCAGCAGGCCTTCGATACGCTTCACGCGCAGCAGCCCGACATGGCCGCCGGCGCGCGCAGGATGCACGGCGAGCTGTATGACGCCATCGCGGCGAAAGACGCCGAAATGGCGGCGCAGCTCATGCGCGCGCACCTCGAAGCGTTCGCCGCCCGCGCCGAGCGGTATTACGCGACAAAGACCCAAGGCTAGATCGCGACTGGCGCGAACTCGTAGTCCCGGCGCGTGTACGCCTCGTCGGGAATAACCGACGTCAAGCCGCGCTTCGCCAGTTCGGCTTCGAACATCCTTCGCACCGAGGGATCCTCGTCCACGTACTCAATCTGATCGCGCGCGCGATCCTCCACCTTCTCGGCATGCCCGTCGAACTGCAGCGGCGGGTGAAACGCAAGGTACCGCGCCGGCGACATGCCAACGTTGAAGTGCTGGTGGAACCACTTGTTGGGAGGCGTGATCAATGATCCAGGCCGCCAGGGAGCGATGACTTTGTCCTTGCCCTCCTCCCACATGACGGAGTAGCCCTCGCCGGCGGGGATGACGATGGCGCGGCCAGGCCCGTGGCGGTGCGCTTTCTTGTAGGTGCGAGGCGGGAACATCGACATGTGGCAGCTGATTTCGGAGCCTGGAAACTCCATGGCCACGCTGCGCCCACCAGCTCCGCGATTGCGCGTCTCCGTGAGCTTGTCCCAGGCGCTCATATCCGGGAAGAAGCTGCCCACCCAGACTGCGCCGCGACGTTTCCAGGACACATCCTCGAGGGCAATTTGCTTCAGCGCCGGCTCGGCGTAGAGTGCCTCCAGGTCAACCACGTACCCGGGCGAAGCCAGGTCATCGCGATGTGTGGTGATGAATGCTTGCGGGTCCGGTGACGCGGAAAGCAACAGCGGGAAGTAGTTGTAGTGCAACAACCGCGCAGGCCTTGATCCGGATGTGTTGCTGAACTGATGGAAGTGGTGGCGTGGCAGCAAGAACATGCTGTTTTCGCCCCACTCAAAACTCTTGCGCTCCCCACCGGGCCGCCAGATGGTGGTCGCGCCCCGACCTTGCGCCACGAACACCACTTCGTCGAAGGCCAGCCGCACCGGCGGCAGCACCGCCCGCGCGGGCACTTCGGATATCCGCGTCTCAGTAATACCTTGCTGACCTTCCAACTGGATGAACGCCGCGTCGCAGCCGCGTTCCTCCCACCGCCCGAGCGTCAGTGCGCGCAGGTCTTCGATGTAGTAGCCGCTGTGAATTGGTAGGCCGAGCGATTCCATCCACCGGTCGTGGGTGAACTTCAGGCGCCGCGGCGGAACCGGTAGGCCGCCGCTGGTGGTTCCATCCGCAATGGTTGATGTCACGCTATAAGCCCTCCTTCGAACGTGCGTGTTCATGCCGGTCCGCCGCGGCAACTCCGTTCGGAGTGACTGCCGCGCTAGGCCCGGATCCAAAGGCAAGAGATTTCACGACCACCGGTACCACGTTGGCTGGTTGGATGAGCTCACCAACGTCGACGTAATCGAGCTCGACCAGTTGGAGTCCATCGATCGACACCATGGGCGCGGTCACGTCCAGCTCCTCGCAGAGGATCCCGCCAAGCGATGCGCCAATATCGCCATCCAGCGCAATCACCAGCGGAAAGCCCGCTGCCAGGGAACGCGGCATGGCCTGCGCAATGCCATCGGCCAGGGCTCGCAGGTTGGCGTAGTGCGGCTCGCCGCGCCAGGGCAGTGCGACGGCGGCAGGATGCTCGCCTTCAACCAGGTCCAGGCGCACGAAGGCGTTGCGAATGGCTTGTGCCACATCTTCAGGCCCGGGTTTGGGCGAATCCAGTCGGGCGTACACCACCGGCAAGTTGCGCAGCGGTAGCACACTTGCATCAGAGATGTGCACGGTGTTGCCACTGAGCTGCACGCTGAATTGCGAGGCGCCGAGGACCGTCGCGCGGATACCTTCGCCCAGTGGCACCGCGGGCGCGGGCATGCGTCCATCGGCCAGTGCCGCGGTGATTGCCTCGGCGACGTCCGGGCCAAGATCGCCATACCGCGTTGACTCCCGTCCGTAAACGTATTCCGCCACACCGCCTGAAAATGTCATGCCACTTGGCTTGTGGCCGTGCAGTCCGAGTGGTTCGGTAAGCAGGAACGGTTTTCCCACCGGCGATGGTTCGCGACCATTGACGTAGTCCAGCAGGATGTCCACCAACGCGGTGGCGAGGCGCCGTCGGTCGTCACTGGAGAGCGGTGCACCCAACTCCAACGCAATGCCCAGCGAATCCGCCACGAGGCGAGCCGAGGGTTCGATGCGGGTGATGCGCTCGTCCGCGTCGAACGCCACCAGTCGACCACCCACGTGGACTGCCGCCGTCGAGAGGACTTCGCCATTGCGCAGCACACCCAGTTTGGTTGTTCCGCCTCCGACGTCCACGTGTAGGAGCGTCTCCTTCCGTTCGTGGGAGAGAGCGACCGCACCTGAACCGTGCGCCGCCAGAATGCCTTCCAGGTTATGGCCGGCGGAGGCGCACACGAACTTGCCGCCGTGGCTGGCGAACAGCTCCGCTACGGCTTTCGCATTCGCTCGTTCCAGCGCTGCACCGGTAAGGATGACCGCGCCGGTATCCACGCCATCCGGAGTCAGGTTGGCGGCCACATACGCGGTGTCCACAAACGTTTGCAGGGCATCGACATCGATCAGACCGTCGGGGCGATACGGTGTGAGCAGGATCGGTGAGCGGTGCAGAACCTCCCGTTTCACCACCACGAACCGGCTAGACAGTGATTGCGTCAACCGCTGGAGATGCAGTCTCGCAAACAGCAAATGGGAAGTGGACGAGCCGACGTCGACCCCGACGGTCGTGAGCTCCACATTGTCCAGGGCCCAGGTCGGATCCTCGCCGTTGTCATCTGCTGCGCCAAAGTCGTCGTCGGCACCGTGATGATCGATGAAGCGGAGCCAATCATCATGGTCGTGATCGTGGCCTTCACCCTCGTGAAAATAGGCACCGCGCAGCACTAGGGCGCCTCTGCCAATTCACGGGTCGGGGGAGCTTGCAGCCCCGCTTGCAGCCCCCCGCGTGATGGGCCTTCGGCGGTTGCAGGCGTGCTGTACGACGAAACCGTTCGTGGTACGTACGTCGTGCAATGCCGCGAGATCGGCACACGAGACCTGCCGGATTTCAACAGGCTTTCAGCAACAGCCCGACGCCGCATCATGACATGCTCGCCAGAACAAACTCGTCCATGCGCGACTGGATTCCGAACTTGGCCAGTTCTGCGACGTACATTTCGTGAATTCGCGGATCTTGGTCCACATATTCCACCTGGCGGCCGCCGTCTTTGATACTCACGTCCATGCCCATAAATGTTTTCTTCTTGTCCTCGGCGAAGGGATAGCGCAAGCCGCCAAAGGCCACGGCCAGGTAGCGGGCGGGCTCCGCACTGGTGTTGAAGTGTTGATGAAACATCCGATCGGCGGGTGCAAACACACAACCGTGCTGCCAATCGAAGCGTTGGAAATCTGCGTCGCCTTCGTACCAGTAGATGCTGTAGCCATGCCCGGTCACCGCGAAGACATGGAAGTCTGGACCATGACGGTGGCCCTTTTTATACGTGCCAACCGGCATTTCAGACATATGCGCGTGCATAGTGCCGTTGGCCAACACGAACATGATGTTGCTTCCGCCGGCGCCACGCTCTTTCCATTCGACGAGTTTGAAGGAGCTCAGATCCGGTACGAAATTGGTCTCCCACATGTGGCGCCCCGGCCGCGTCAGCAGTAGCGTTCCGTCGCCACGAAAGTATTTCTGCTCACCGAGCCGGTCAGCAAATTCGTAGGGGTTGTTGAAGATGAAGTCCTGGTTGTGAAAGCAATTCAGCATCATCGGTAAATTGGTGATGCCGGCCAGGCGCGCCGTTCGTTGGCCGCTGGCGTTGAAATGCTGGTAGCGGGCGTTCAGCGGCAGCGCGAACACGCTTTTGGGCCCCCACTCGAAGCTATGTGACGTACCGTCGCTGGCCTGAATGGTGCTGCTGCCGCGACCATCCAGCACATAGACGACCTCTTCGTAGAGGTGTCTCTGCGGATCGGTCGCCCCGGCCGGAGGAAGCTCCAGCACGTACATGTCGATGAAGTCGCCGCGGCCACTGGTCAACGCATACGCGCCTTTGACGGAGCCGAGCCGCGGCCACGGGGCGACGCAAACCTCCAGCAGGTTCATGCCGAAGCCTTCGACGATGGGCACACCCTCCGCATGGATGAAATCCAGGTACGTATCAATGAGATACCTCGGAGCACTGCCGTCCGTGGACTGACCCTCGAGCGAGGGCCGCGTATCGCGTGGCACTACGTCGGCGTCGGTTTCCAGCTCTGAAAGCGTTTTTCGATCTGTGAAAAGCCCCAGGTAATGAG
>JAFAZN010000478.1 GCA_019239775.1 Chloroflexota bacterium | reverse complement strand
ACGGAGGCGGCGTGGACGAGACCGTTCGCCGTCCTCAGCGACCGGCTAAAGTACGTGGGGGGCGATTATCGCGACCCGGCGCTGTACGACCGGCTCCACGCCCAGCTCGGCGACGCGCGGCATCCGCTGTACTACCTCGCCATCCCGCCCAGCCTGTTCGACGCGGTCGTCGAGGGTCTGCAACACTCCGGTTGCACGCAAGGCGCACGCGTGGTGCTCGAAAAGCCGTTCGGCCATGATCTGACATCAGCGCGTGAGCTCGACGCGATCCTGCATGACGTTTTTGCGGAGTCCAACATCTTCCGCATCGACCACTACCTCGGCAAGGAGCCCGTCCAGAACCTGCTGTATTTCCGCTTCGCGAATGCCTTCCTCGAGCCGTTCTGGAATCGGAACTATGTCGAGAGTGTCCAGATCACGATGGCCGAGAACTTCGGGGTGCAGGGACGCGGCAATTCTATGAAGAAGCTGGCGCGATCCGCGACGTGGTGCAGAATCATATGTTGCAGGTGGCCGCGCTACTGGCGATGGAGCCGCCGACCAATGCCAGTGCCGAGGCCCGACGCGGAGCGACTGCGCGGGTCTTGGAGGCAACGCTACCGCTCTCTCCATCCAGTGTTGTACGCGGGCAATTTCGAGGCTACCGGCAGGTCGACGGCGTCGCGCCCGATTCGACGTGTGAGACATTCGCCGCGGTGCGACTGGACATCGACGATTGGCGCTGGGCCGGCGTGCCGTTCTATATCCGAGCCGGCAAGTGCCTGCCAGTAACCGCCACAGAGGTGCTCGTGCGGCTGCATCCACCCGCCCCAGGCGCTGTTCGGCGAGACGGACGCTCCGCCGAACTATGTGCGCTTCCGGCTCGGTCCGCAAGTCCAGATCGGGTTCGGCGGCCTTGCCAAAGGCCACGGCGAAATCATGCGCGGCGATCAGCTCGAGCTCCCGGTGACCGACCAGACTGCTGACGAAATGGATGCGTACGAGCGCCTGCTCGGCGACAGACCTTCAAACTGACAGGCGACGAGGCGCTCACGTACGAACCAAACCCCGATGACGCGTTCCGCACGCGTGTGCTCCGCGCCGCCGCGGCGTGCCCGGTCCGTGCCATTGCCGTAGATGATCTGAATGAAGACGGGGAGACGGCGAAATGAGCTTCAGCGCCGCTCTGACGGACCTCGTTTCGGACTTCAAGTCGCGCGGAAGGATCGTCATCGTTGGCGCATCCCTTGCTGGACTCCGAGCCGCCGAAGCGCTGCGCGACGAGGGCTTCAGCGGGTCGCTAACCATCATTGGCGACGAGTGCGACGAGCCCTATGACCGTCCGCCGCTTTCGAAACAAGTGCTCAAGGGCTGGGTCCCAGCCAACCACACTCGCCTCGCGCGCATGCGCCGCGTTGACGCGGATTGGCGCCTCGGTGCCGCCGCCAGTAGCCTCGATCGCGCCAATCGACAGGTGCAGCTGGCAAACGGTGAGCGGGTCCCGTTCGATCGTCTGCTGATCGCCACCGGCACTCGCGCCCGTCAATGGCCGAACCCGGCGGAGGCCGCACTGGAGGGTGTGTATACGCTGCGAACCGCCGCGGACGCGGCACGCTTTGAGGCGGCTCTTGCGGCTGGACCACGTCGGGTGCTGATCATTGGCGCTGGCTTCGTCGGATCAGAAGTGGCGTCCATTTGTCGCGAGCGAGGTCTGGCGGTGACTGTTGCCGAGCACGGCGCTGCACCACTTGTCGGTGCGCTCGGTGGTGTCATTGGCGCTATTGCTGCGGACCTGCAGCGCGCGCATGGCGTAGACCTTCGCTGCGGCGTCAGCGTGACGGCGCTCGAGGGTGACGCAAGCGGGCAGGTGCGCCACGCCAAGCTCTCCGACGGAACGACCGTCGATGCTGACGTCGTTCTGGTGTCGCTTGGTTCGATACGTAACACCGAGTGGCTCCAGAGTGCTGGATTGGCCGCCGGGTTCTGGGGCGTTGGTTGCGACAGTGGCTGTCGCGCGTTCGACATCAATGGTGTTGTTACGGACTCCATTTACGTTGCCGGCGACATCGCACGCTTTCCGCACGTCCTCTACGAGTATCAGTTCCTGGTGCTCGAGCATTGGGACAATGCAGTATCAGGAGCGGTGGTGGCCGCGCATAACATGGTCAGCCTCGAACCCGAACGTTGGCCACATCTTCCGCTGCCGTCTTTCTGGTCAGGTCAATTCGGAGTGAACATCAAGTCGGTGGGAATCCCTTCGTTCGGCGACGAAATTGTGTTCACGCAAGGCTCCATCAAAAATCGCCGCTTCGCCGCTGCGTACGGCAAGCGGGGGCGGATTGTTGGGGCTGTCGCGTTCGATCACGCCAAATGGCTGCAGTATTACGGCGACCTGATCGAGCGTTCTGCTCCCTTCCCACCCCCAGCAGCTGGCTTTGATCTTCCGGCCAATACGGAGCCCATGCCGGCTGACTTTCCAGATCCCCGTGCGCCGACAGCGCTTCCAGACGTCGTTTTGACCGGTCATGACCCAACGGCCCGCGGGGCTGAATTCCGTCCCACCGAGAATTGAGGCAACTGTGGATGTCGGCTGAAACTCCCTGGCAACAAGCCCTCAGATATGCCAACCGAGGCAATCCATACCCTTTCTACGAAGAGATGCGGAAAACACCGGTGTCGCGTCAGCCAGACGGCAGCTACGTCGTCAGCACGTACCGCGAAGTGGTCGCGCTCCTGCACGACCCGCGCGTGAGCTCCGATCCACGCGTCCGCCACGGCGCCAACGTTCCATATTTAGCTAACGGCGTTTCGCCAGCCGCACCTCAGCAGATAGGCATGATCACGAACGATCCGCCGGATCACGATCGGGTGCGACGCGTCAGCATGTCGCATTTCGGACCACCGCATACGCCGGACCTCGTGTCGAATCTAGAAGACAGGATCCGGGGAATTGCCGCCGGCCTCCTGG
>JAFAZN010000409.1 GCA_019239775.1 Chloroflexota bacterium | reverse complement strand
AGCCATCTCGCGCTGCGTCTCCGTGAAGAGGTGCCCGTACTGGTTAGCCTTAGTGCGGATGTCCTTGTGCCCCAGCATCTTGCTGACTTCCCACAAACGTGGCACCGTCGGCGATCGCCACACTGGCGGCGGTGGAGCGCTGGTTGTGGAAGTGAACTCGGTCGGCAAACCCGCGCGCTGGAGTAGCCGTTTGAAGCCGAGCGACACGTTCGTGTTGCGCTGCGGCGTGCCGTAGCGCGTGGGAAATACGAGGCCGTTTTCGCGCCAGCGCGAGCCGGCGCGCAACTGGTCTTTGAGCAGCTCTACGTGGTGCTGCCGCAGAACCTCGACCAACTCTGCGCTTAGATAAGCGCCTCGGATCGAATTGCGTTTCACGCGGTTGACGACCTTCGCCGGCCCCGGTAGCGCGTGAGTTGCTGGCGCACACGGATGATGCCCCGCTCAAGGTCCAGGCCTGGCTGCGTCTCGTCCGAAGCCCACTTCAGCCCCAGCAGCTCGCCTGACGCAGCCCAGTCTGAAACGCAAGCAAGTACATCGCATAGTTGCGGTCCTCGTCATGGCGCGACTGCGCCGGCAGTTGGTGGACCTGCCGCTACGAGAGCGCCTTCGGCTCCTTCTTTGGCACGGTGATGCCGTCGACGAAGTCCGTGCTGGCAACGTTGTCGGCGACCAGGAGCTGGCGCTTCGCTTCTTTGAGCGCCTTGCGCAGTACGGTCAGGCAGCGGCGACGGGTACTGGCGCGAGGTGGTGGCGCTCCTCCTGCAGCCAGGCTTTCCAAGCGTTTACATCGGACGCCTGCAGCTTGCCCAGTCGCTTGCGACCCAGCAGGCTGGGGACGATGCTGTTCTTGACATCGCCGGAATAGGACACATAGGTGCCTTCGTCCATCTCGGGCTTGATGACTCTCTCAACCCAGTGGCGGCACCAGGTCGCCACGGTCCAGCCCTTGGCATGCGTTCGTTGTCACTCGAGAACTTTTTGATGAGACCGAGGTCGTGAAATGCGGAGGCGACGTAGAGGAGTTCAGGGTCGAAGCAGAGCTCTTGCTGACGGCCCTGCTCAGCTGCAAACAGGTAGACGCGGATGGAGTGGTTAAAAAGCAGATCAGTGGAATGCTCGCTCAAGATGTCTGTGGCATCGCACGCGAGCAAGGTATCAGGGATTACGAGGGAGGGAATGAGGGTTGACAATGGAGTTCCTCGGGCGTCGCGTCGGGGATTTTGGGGCGCGCGCCAGGACCGCAAATAGACGCGCGCAGCCGTAGGGATGGCCTGAGTGGCTGCGAACACACGCCAGACGAATTGCAGTTGTCGTGCAAACAGAGTGCTCCTTTGAACTGCATGTGGCGAGGTTTGCGCGTCCCTGCATGGGATTCAATTCGCAGGCAGCAGCAGTGGCGCACCAATATCTTTCACGAAGAACACAACGAATTTCGCCGGTTCGGTTGCACTCGCGTTTCCGCGAAACGAGGTGGATATCGTTGGGTCCCTCGTGGAACGTCTGGCCAGGCGTCAGCCTCGTCTCCTCTCCACCTCGAAGCTGCATTACTAGCGAGCCTTCAAGCACGTAGACAAAGAGTTCGGCGTTATCGCGGTGGATCGGGGTCGAACCGCCCGGCGGGTACTCCACCGTGACTACCACACCTTCTTTACCCGGAAACTCTGGCAGGTTTCGGACATGAGCTGCGTTACCCTACCGTCGTCGGCTGCGGCCGGTGCCTCCGCCTGGACCTGAGTCGCCTGGGCCCCGGACATGACCCAGACCAGTACGACGGCGCCGAGCACCAGAAATGCCAGCGGCGCAATCAGTTTTATGGATCTCACACATCAACCCTCCATTTCAGCGACGTCATTCGCCATCGTGACGCCCGCAAGTTGGACTACCGCCGGAGACACGGCTGTCGGACCTGAACGTGCAGCAATTGGCGGACAGTCGCGAAGGAGGAGGGGGGTGGCTCTGGCCTTGGTTCGAGCGCCGGTCAGCGGGTAATCCACACCGTTCAAGCGGCATTCGGCCACCAGCTCTACATTGGGAAAGGCTCGTGAGCCTTATCGAAAGCGATCGCGCCACTTTCTTCAGTCGTCTCACGGGCATGACCTGTCAAGGAACTGCCCCGCTTGGGAGGCACATATGAACCAGAGCATGTGGGCATTGCGTCTTCACGAGCGTGGAGGGCCAGAGCAGCTCGCGTATGAGCAGGCACCGCGTCCGTATCTCGGCACGGGCGACGCGCTGGTACGCGTGCACGCGGCCAGCTTCACGCCAACCGAGCTGACCTGGGAGCCGACCTGGGTAGACCACGCCGGCCACGACCGCCGCCCCGTTATCCCGGCGCACGAGGTTTCCGGGGTCGTCGAGGCGTTGGGCTACGGCGCGATCGGCGTCG
>JAFAZN010000012.1 GCA_019239775.1 Chloroflexota bacterium | reverse complement strand
GCGGCGACTGCGGCGACTGCGGCGACTGCGGCGACTCCAGACTACGATCGCCCTGGAGCAACGGCGAGTGCGCAGTGCGGCGATCGTCCTCCTGCAACGGCGGCGGCGGCTCCAGACTGCGATCGTGGTCGAGCACCATCAGGGGATGGCGTCCGACGGACAGTCCGGCGGCTTCGGCAACTGCGGCCAGGGCTGGTGTGGTTTCAGCTACCCACTCGAAGCTCTCGGGCACTTGCAGTTGCCGCTGGCGGGCGCGCACGCGCAGGATGTCCTCAACACGAAAGCTCTGCGCCCCGAGCGATGGACGCGCATAGTACGGCCAACCGGACCGCGTGTTGACGAACAGGGTGAACGGACCGATCTCCTCCGCGCGCGCGATGCTGCGCGGGACCCCATCGTAATATCGTTCGATCTCATGGAGCGAAGCCATCGCGTGCTGCAAGCGTACAACGACCTTCTCGTTCAGGCCAGAAACTGGCCGCTTCCCAGATTAGACTCGACGGCATGACAGAAGCTGCCGCCAACGCGCTCCTGCGCATGCGCCTGGCCAACCAGCACCTGAGTTCAGCACAACTCGACGATCCAGCCCAGCTGGTGGCGCATCTCGGGGCGGTTCAATCGCAGGATTATGCAGCTGCGAAGTGGGCCATCGGCCAGCGTCTTCGAGACGCGACTGACGCATCAGTCGAGGCTGCGTACGCTGACGGCACGATTCTGCGCACGCATGTGCTGCGGCCGACGTGGCATTTTGTTGTGCCGCAAGATATCCGCTGGATGCTGCAGTTGACCGGAGCTCGCATCAAAGCTGCGATGCGAAACTACGCGCGCTCGATGTATCTCGACGAGACGTATTTTGTACGCGCGTCGAGCGCGATCGTACGGGCGCTGGAAGGCGGCCGGAGTCTCACTCGAACGGAGTTAGGAGCTGCATTGCGCGACGCCGACGTGCAGGTCGACGACAACTTCCTGTTGGGGCAGTTCTTGTTGCGGGCCGAGGTGGACGGCATCGTGATCAGCGGACCTCCGCGTGGCCGACAGCACACCTGGGCGCTGCTGGAGGAACGCGTACCATCCGTGCCAGCATTGCGGCGCGACGAGGCGGTGGCGGAGCTCGCCTGGCGATATTTCAACAGCCACGGACCAGCCGTCGTACAGGATTGCAGCTGGTGGTCCGCGTTGCCGATGGCCGACATCAAGCGCGGACTGGAGGATAACCGCCACCGGCTGGTCAGCGAGACGATTGACGACCGGACCTACTGGTTCGCGCCGGAGTCGCGCAATCCAGCTGGAGCAGAGTCCACCACGGTCCACCTGCTGCCGAATTTCGACGAATATACGGTGGCGTATCGGGCGCGGGAGCTGTATTTCGATCCGGACCTCAACCGGACGGGCAATCCGCGGTACGACGTGCCGTTCGGCGATGCTATTGTCGCGTGCGGCCGCGTGGTCGGCCGATGGAAGCGCACGCCACGGCACGGCGGCGCGGTCGAGAGTACGTGGTGGATCGAGCCAACGCCGGCGATGCAGCGTGATCTCGATTACGCCGCGAGCCGGTATGCGGCATTTGTGCGCAACGGCGCCTGATCGGACGCGGGATTGGCAACTGGGATCCATGAACGACGCGTGCGCCGTCCAGGCGTGGGCGCGGTCGATGCGTACTCACACCCGGACCGGCCAGTAGGAGAAAGCAGACAAGGAGCGCGATGACGAATGTATAGCGCAGCGTCATCGCACCGGAGTTCTGGAGCTGAAGCGGGCGTCAACCGTGGTGAGGCGCCGGTCGACCCGGCGGCGGAGGCGCCACAGCACGGCTCGTGGCGCGGCAACGCCGGCGATCCAGACGAGCGAGCCAGCGATCAGGCCAACCGTGCCACCCAGGCCGTAGCCGATCGCGGCGAGGATCGGCATCAGCGCCACCGCGAGGATCAACTGTGGGATATGTGTGCGGGCTGACACGCTCGGAAGCAAGAAGATGTTGAGCCAGGCCACCGCTGCCACCGTTGCGAGCAGCACGCCGAGCCAGAACAGCGCGGTGAGCAGCAGCACAAGCACAAGCAGTGCAACGCTGATCGCAACGGTCGCACGCCAGCCGGAGAGAGGAAGCATCGCAGGTTCAACATGAAGTATGCCGCCCCGGGCTGCTGCCCGCCGCAATATGAACCCCGTCGAGACTACCAACCTCTGACGGTGCGAACCCACCGAGGTAGGAACCCGTCGAAGAGTCAGGTGAGAAGCGGGTAATCGTCGGGGCGCCAGGCGAGGAGCGCGTAGAGCTGAACCATCGCGCCCTGATCCTGGAGGCGCGCGGCCTGCTGACCGCGGTTCGGCTTGCCACTGTCAGTGAAGAACAAGAGGTTGTTGGATGGATCGCGGGCTCCCGTCGCTGGGTCCCAGGACCACTCGGCATAGGCTTGCATCGCACTCACAATGGCACGTTGCAACGCACTGTCTTGCGAAATTGAGTAGAGCATCAGCAAGTTCTGAAAGCACATCGCATTGAACGATGGCGGCTGACCGGTGAAATCACCAAACGTCGCGAGCGTCTGGTGCGCGATCGCTTCAGCCTTCTCCAATGCGCGAGGATCGCCAAGCAGGCGGAACTCCGCGACGTGCGCTCCGATCATGACGCCCTGGTTGTAGCTCCACACGTTGGTGTCAACACTCCCGTCGGCTCGGACAGCGTTCAGAAACGGACCTACACCACTGGGACCGCTGTCCAACGTTGCATGGACCCAGCTCAACATTCGTTGTCCGTCCTCGCGCAATCCGAGTTGAAATGCGAGCTCCGCGGCGCCAGCCGTTGCGCCGGCCCCACGATCATGATTGCGCAGACCGAAGCCGACACCTTGCTGAACCCAGTACAGGCCGCCTGCGTGAGGGTCCCACGCGGATTGGAGGTAGGTGATGACCTGTTGCGCGCGCCGCGCCGGGCTGACGAGACCCATACGCTCGGCCTGCACGAGCGCCAGCGCGATCCAGGTGTTGTCGTCCGAATAGCGGTCGCCGCCATTTCCGTACGGGGGTAGGACGTACGAGGCGTAGGCTCGACCATCCCAGTACCAGGCCAGCGCATCCAGCCGATCCTTCACGTCGCGGCGCATATCCACACCGTCGATGCCTGCAAGCGCCAGGGTCCCGACCAGCGCACGGGAATGTGGCCACACGTACGCAAACGGGTTTCCGCCACTCACCGGCGCGGTCTCGCGATAGAGCCCGGTCTGGTTCGCGACGTAGAACTCCCGCTGCATGGCCTCATAGGTGGCGATTGCGCGCGATTTCGTCACACCTTTGAGTATCGCGCCCCCTTGAATCCAGGCCGCCCGAGGTCTATATTCCGCGCGCCGCAGGTCAGCGGCAGACATGTCGTCGACCCGCTGCGCACACCAGTTGTCCGACCGCACTAGCGTGGCGCTCCTCGTGGCGGTGTTCGTCGGGGCCATGGATCAAACTGTCGTCGCGGCGGTTTTGCCGGCGTTCGTTCGCGATCTGTCGATTCCGTTTGACAGGCTCGACGAAGCTGGCTGGGCAGTCACGCTGTACCTGGCTGCCTACGCCGCGGTCGTGCCTACCGGTGGACGACTGATCGACAGCGGTGCCCGTTCGGCCGCGCTGCTCGGAGGCTTGCTGGTATTCGCGATTGGCTCGGTCATGTGTGGACTTGCCGGCAGCCTTGGCGCGCTAGTGGCTGGCCGCGTTGTCCAGGCGCTGGGCGCCGGAGTGCTGCTGCCGGTCGCACTGGCATCGATCGGCCAGGGAGATCCGCGCCGACGCCTCTTTCGAATCGGACTGGTGCTCGCGGTTGCCGAAGGCGGCGCTGTTTGTGGACCGCTGTATGGAGCGGCGGCGCTCGCCTGGCTCGATTGGCGCTGGGTGTTCTGGCTAAATATTCCGCTGGCGGCGTTTATTGGGGCAGTCTTTATGTCGGGTGGCCCACCGCGGCTAACGCGATTATCAGGCCGGCTATTCCTGTTGCCCGTGGCCACCGGGCTGGCGCTTGGGTTGATCATTGCCGGGGTCTCTCGGGAAGCAGCCCGTGCAGGGTTCTGGGTCGCAGCGCTCTGCATCGTCTGCGCCGGCGTACTTGCCGCATTGTTGGTCAAACGTTCCAGCCTGGCGCGCGGTCGCGGATTCGGCATCTTGCTGGCAGCGCACGGGTTGTTGGGGGTCGCGTTGATGGTGCCGCTGGTGCTGGTTCCGGTGTGGGCCAACACGTTACTGGCATTGGATGCGTCTGGTGCCGCGCAGGTGCTGCTCCGGATGACGCTGGCCATTCCGCCCGGGGCGCTCATCGGTGCCGCTGCCGCACGCATAGCCGGCACCCGCGCCGTGGCCCTGGTGGGATTCCTGGTTGTGGCCGTGGGACTCCAGTTCATGGCGACCTGGCAGTCCACCACGACAGTCCCAGACATGACGCTGGCCCTCGTGCTCGCTGGAGTGGGATTCGGGTTGCTCCTGGCACCGCTCACCGAGCTGGTGTTCGCGTACTCAGATGCGCGCACGGTCGGGAGCGCGGTGAGTCTGGCGACGGCTGCGCGGGTGGTCGGAATGGCGGTGGGGTTGTCGCTGCTCACGCGATGGGGTCTGGATCAACTGGTGCTGCGCCTGGCGGAGCTACCGACACCAAATTTTTCCGCCACCGCTGCCCTTGCGGACTATGAACGGGCAGCCGCGGCGGTCGCGGCACAGATCCTGGGCACATTGTTTCTCGTGGGGGCCGGCTGCGCTGCCCTCGCTGGAATTGGGATGCTTGCTGTGCGCGAGCAGTGGAACCGACGGCGCAGTGAGAGCTTTGTTCTGCAGGACGGTGGAGGTCTTCAGTGAATTGTGCTTCGTGCGGCGCCGCGCTTCCGGCGGAGGGCCGCTTCTGCAGCGCGTGTGGCGCGGCAACCCCAACCGGGAACGCGAGCCCGGGCGTACTCCCATCGAACGTCGTGGCGCCGACATCGAGCACGCTCGAGTCCAACGTCCAGGTCACGCCCACAGTTGCGCCCGCGCCGCCAAGGGGAGGTCCACCGGTCTGGGCCTTTGTGGTCGGTGGCGTCGTGACACTGCTGGTGGTGCTCGGTGTGGTCGCTTACGTGTTCGCCGCGCCGTATGTTTTCACATCTGGTTTCCACACCGCGCAGTATTTCCCGCGGGACACGTGGATGTATGGGTCGATCACCCTGCGCCCGGGGTTCTCGCAGTTGAATGCTGCACGGACGCTGTCGGATGCGTTCACCAGCCAGCCCGGGTTCGACGAGGCCGTCAAAGCGCTCAACACAACCCCGACCCGAACCTCCAATCTGGACTATCAGAAAGATGTCGTGCCGCTGCTGGATGGCGAAATCGCGATTGGCGCGTTCGGTGCAACGACCCAACCGGATTTCCTGCTCATGATGCACTCCAGCGATCCTGAGAAACTGCTCCACGTGCTCGCCGCCTCGGATAATGCGCCGGAGCCGCGTGACCGCTATAAGGGCGCGCTGTACTACATCGATTCCAATAATCGCATGGCCGCCGCGAGCAAAGGCTGGATTGTCACCAGTGCGAACCGCTCCACGGTCGAGCAGGCGCTCGATCGGCTCGACGCCGCCTCCAGCGACTCGCTGGCGCAGAGCGACCGTTACCAGTCAGTTGTCAGTCGGTTGCCTGGCGACAAGCTTGGGTTTCTCTATTTCGATTCTCGTCCAGCGATGAATTCGCCGCAGGTGCAGCAATCGCTGGCTCAGGCAGGCTCGGCGATGACGGATTACCTAGCCCCGTTGACCGGACGCGCGGCGGTCTCCTTGCTGGCGGCGAATGATGGGCTGGAGATGCGCTGGGAGAGCATTCCGGACCAGGCGCCGCACCAGACGACATTCGCACGCGGCAATTCGCTCACCGCCCTGCAGCGCATGCCAGGCGATACGCTCTTCGCGGTGGGCGGCGACAGCTTGCCAGCGGTACTCTCGGGTGTGGACCAGGCGATCAGCTCTGGCCTCCGTGCCAGCATGGGATCGCAGGCACCCAAAATCCAGTTCCAATTCGACCAGTGGCTGGGTGGCGAGTTTGCCGCCGGCGTCAGCAAAGGGACGCTCCACGTGGATCTGCGAAGTCAGATGCAAGGCACGCCGGATATTTTCATGGTCGCGCGAGTCAAAGACCGCGCCGCGGCAACGACTGACCTCGGCGTGCTGGACCGTTTCCTCACGCCGAAAACTACGACCATCCACGGCTTGCCGCTCAAACAGGTTGGTGCCACCGCGGCGGACAGCGCCTATTACGGCGTGGACAACAACTGGATGTACGTCTTGTACGGAGAGCCCGAGAAGTTCTTGAGCCAGGACTCCAACTCGCCAGCCGCGGGCCTCGGTGGAAACTCAGTCTTCGGTCAGGTTCGGCGTGCGATAACAACCGACGGGGTTGCTATTTTCGCCGACCTGGAGAACGGGCGAAAGACGATTGAAGACCTGGTACCGCCTGCGGAGCGAGCGACGTATGACAAGAGCCGGGTTTTGCTCCAACCCATCAAGGCCCTCGGTGGCAGCATCCGCACCGACGAAAACGGCGATACGCACGGTCAACTGCTGCTGGCTATTAGCAAATAGGGACAACTACGTGTGTGGTGGCGGCTGTCGCTCGTGGCGCTGTTGGTGGTGGTCGGCTGCAGGCCGTCACCGCCGGCCCCGAACGCGTCGGAGTTCGTGGACCGCGCGGCGGTGCGCACCGCTGCCTTGCAGAGCGCACACTTTCGCCTGGACGTCAGCAATGGCGCTATGCTGATTGGACCGTCACTGCAGGTCACTCAAGCCGAGGGGGACGTCGGCCGTCCGGACCTGCTGTCGATGCGGGCCACCGTCCGCCTCGGAGGCATCATTGTGGAGACGGAGTTCCGTCAGGTGGACGGTGTGGGCTACGTGCTCAGTCCATTCTCGCGCAAGTGGGAGCCTCTGGATGGTCCGCTCACGCCAGTGCCGCTCTTGGATTCAACCGCGGGTGTGAGCCAGCTCGTCCGCGCGGTTGTTGCTCCGTCAGTCAGCGCCAACAACGCAGGCGGCTGGAGTGTGACGGGGCGTGTCGCCGCGAGCGCGGTGACTGCCCTGGTGGGAGGCACGCCTGCCTCCAGTGATCTTGACGTGACGGCGCAAGTCACCGACGACGGCCTGGTGCAAGAGCTGGTGCTCCACGGAACGGTGGTGGAAGGGGAAAGCAAAGACCTCACGCGCACCTTCGAGTTCTCGAACTTCGATGCGCCGGTCACGATCGAGGCACCGCCGGTCTGAGGCTGCAGTTCCCGCAGTGAACTTCCCGTCACGGAGACGTATGCATCCCAGAGAGAGGTGGTCCCGCCAAGGTACAACTCAACGGACGTGTGAACCCACCGGGAGCTTTTAAAAAAACGCTCGGGAGTGCAACCACCACGGACTGGAACCGCACATACGCGCACCGTGCGGTTGGAGACGTGCGCGGGCCGACCACGGTACGCTACGTTGCATAGGTGTCCAGTACGGTTGAGCAGCGCACGCGCCAGCGTTGGGGCCATCTCGACGTGCACGCGCTGGCGCAACCCGCGGCGCTGATTTTCAACCCGCGTGCTGGCCACAAGCTTGGCCTCGAGACGAATCGCACCACGGCCGAGGACGTCCAGAAAGCGCTTCAGGGCGAACACATCCCATTTGAGCCGTGGAACACCGAATACCCGGGCCACGCGACCGAGCTGGCGCGACGCGCGGTGGCCGAACGGCGTGAGCTGGTCATCACCGCAGGCGGCGACGGTACGGTGAACGAGGTCGCTCGCGGCCTGGCCAACTCGGACGCCGTCCTGGCGATTATGCCGCTGGGCAGCATCATGAACGTGGCGCGCACGCTGTGGATCCCGCGCGATCCGCTACTGGCGGCGCGCACCTTAACCGACGGCAAAACGCTGGCCATGGACCTGGGCCGCGTGGGCGAGCGTCATTTCCTGGAAGCTGCCGGTATCGGCCTGGACGCGGGTTTGTTCGGGTACTTCGATCGGCTCGAGAGCACGGGCCGACGCATCGCGTTCGTGCGCGCAGTGTGGCGGTTCCTCCGCCAGTTGGGCACTCCTCGGTTATTGATCGAGCATGCCAACGGACACCTCCGAGCACGCGCGTCCTTGGTCAGCATCGCCAACGGCCCGTATGTTGGCGCGGCATACGTCATCGCGCCTGATGCGCGCATCGACGATGGGCTGCTGGAAGTGATCATCTTCCGGGGCACCAGTGTCCCACGTCTGCTTTTTCACCTGGCGTTAATTGCAGGCGGCCGTTCGCTCCCACCCCCACCGGAGGCGCAGACCTTGCGAGTGGACTGGGTCCGCGTACGCACGGTTCGTCACCGGCCGCTGCCGGTGCATGCAGATGGGTCACCGATTGGTGCAACACCGGTGGAGGTGCGAGCCGCTGAGGCAGCGCTTCGAGTGGTGGTAGGTCCGCCAAATCAGACCGGCATTTGCGCCTGGGAGGTTGTTGCACCGGTTGGCGGTTGAATCCCTCACGAGTAGCGCACCAGCGACCATTGAAAACCCGCTCCGCAATGCCACGTTTCGCGACTTGTGGCTGGCCAATATCGTCTCAAACATCGGCACGTGGATGCAGACAGTTGGTGGCGCGTGGCTGATGACCACACTGACCGCCGACGCACTCCCGGTGGCGCTGATGCAGACAGCGACATCGTTGCCGGCGTTCCTCGTTGGACTACCAGCGGGCAGCCTGGCCGATCGGCTCGATCGGCGCCGGTTGTTGCTGGTGACCCAGGCGTGGATGCTCCTGTGCGCGGCGGTCCTGGGAGTGGTTACGCTGGTGGGTGGCGCCACGCCCTGGCTCCTGCTGGGAATGACATTCGCGCTGGGCCTGGGTGGCGCGCTGGCCGCGCCGGCCTGGTCGGCGATCATTCCTGACGTCGTCGAGCGGCCGCAGGTGCCGACGGCGATCAGCATGAACAGCGCCGGCTACAACGTCGCCCGGGCAACCGGTCCGGCTATTGGCGGTGTGGTCGTGGGTGGTGTTGGGCCTGCCTATGCGTTTCTGGTCAACGCAGTCTCGTTCCTTGCCACGCTGGCCGTCGTGGCGCGCTGGCGACCACGCTCCGAACGACCGGGCGGTCCATCAGGTGAGCGGCTTGTCACGATGGTCGTGGCCGGCTTGCAGTACGTTTGGCAGGCCGAAGCGCAGCGCGTGGTGCTGGTGCGCAGCATGTTATGGATGCTGTGTGCCAGCGCACTCTGGGGACTGTTACCGGTGGTGGCCCGCCGCGAGCTGGCGTTAGATGCCGCCGGCTACGGCGTGCTCGTCACCTGCGTGGGCGCCGGCGCGGTTGGAGGTGCATTCGCGTTGCCGCTGCTTCGACGCCGGATACCCACCAACCGGCTGTTGATGCTGTCGATTGTCATTTTCACCATCATGTTCCTGGTGCTCGCCTGGGTACGACTGGTGCCGGTGGTATGCGCCACGTTGGCAATCGGTGGCGCGGCGTGGACCACCTCCAACCAGAACTTCCAGATCGCCGTGCAAATGAGCGCACACCGCCGCATGACCGCGCGCGCCAATCGCCGCGTATCTGCTCACTTTTCAGGGAGGCCAGGCGATTGGCTCCGCGCTCTGGGGAGCGCTCTCAGATCGCGTCGGGGATCCGATCACGCTCACCCTCGCGGCGGTCGGCACCAGCGCAGGGTTGCTGGCCGCCATGCGGTGGGTGGTGCAGGATCATGGACCAACAGCGAGCTAGAGACTTGGACTATCTATCCACTGCTTTGGGAATTATTGCTTGCTACTGCGTATGGCACTCGGTACTTACGCTCGGGAGCGCTCGAACCCTGTAGAAGGAGATTCCGTTTCTTCTGAGGAGAAGCAGAGACTCACCTTCAGGAGGGAAGCAGAAACCGAGACTTCGGAAGAGAAGGTGAAACCTAGACGTGAACGCGGGCTTGTATCACGTTGTCCGCGAAATAGGTTTGCTGCGCGAGGTCCGAAAAGGTGAGTCGCAGGTAGTTCACGCCCCAGCTCTCCATTTCGGCGAACCGCTCCAGCACCTGGTTTGGCGTCCCGATGACGCCATTCTGCATCAGCGCCTCCAGGTTCGGCACGAACGGTACCTGGCCTGCCTCGAATGCGTGGCGCGCCGCGCGCTCGGCCGCCTGTTGCGTGTCCGCCGCGAAGACGTTTGCGCCACCAACGATGCTCATCTCGCGATTCGGCCAATCCGGCTCGGCTTTCGCCTGCGCAATGACCTCACGCAGGCCGCCTGCACTGAGCAGGACCCACCCACTGGCCAGCTCCTTCATCAACTGTTGAGACGTCGCTGAGTTCCCACCGATCCACACCGGCGGATGTGGTTGTTGGAACGGCGCCGGACTGAATGGCAAATCCTTCACGCGTACGTACTTGCCTTCGAACGTCGTGCGTTGCGGAGCGGGCGAGGTCCACAACTGCAACATCAGCTGGGCCACCTCGCGTTCGTGCTGGATGCGTTCGTCGTGGTCCTCGATAAATGGAAAGTCGTAGGCGGCGTACTCGTCCTGGAACCAGCCTGCGCCGAGCGCGCAGATCACGCGACCGTGGGTGATCTGGTCCACGGTGGCGATCATCTTTGCCAGCAGTGCTGGATTGCGGAACGACGCATTCAGCATGGCAAAGGCCAATCTCGTGCGGCGAGTCACCGCGCCGATGGCGGTCATCAAGGTCCATGTCTCGAGGGGTCCATCGGACCGCTGTTCACCACGGATGGTGATCAAGTGGTCGCCGGTCCAGACGGAGTCGAAGCCTTGCTCGTCGGCAAGGCGGGCTTCTTCGATCACCGCGTCGGCGCCGCGGTCGGCATGGAGCTGCAATCCAAACTGCACGAGGTACAGAGTAGCCAATCTCGCTGTTCTGTCTTGAGTTGACGCGTTACAAGAGAGGAATTTCCCTTCCTTGGGTCGGAGCGCTCGGCAGTGAAAGGCCTGAGCGCTCCGACGCAGAGACACCACCAGGAGGAGGAATGTGGTGTTTGGACCATTCCCTGGAGGGTGATAGGGCTCCTTGCAGCGTGAAGTTGTTACGCCCTCATGCCGGCGGCGGCGGAGGCTGATTTCGGATGTTTGTCCCACGCTCGTGCTGGCGTTGCCGAAGGATGCTCCAGCAGATCGTTCAGCTCGGCTCCGAGCAGCAGGGCGTAGGCCGTGATCTGGAGCCACAATAGCAGGACCACCACTCCGCCGAGCACTCCGTAGGTGCTGGCGTAGCCTCCGGATTTATCCACGTACAGCACGAACAGGGTGCTCGCGAACAGCCAGCCAACGACGAATACCAGCGCGCCGGGGGTGATCAAACGCCACGGCGGCTTGCGATTCGGCGCCACCCGAAACACCACGCTCGCTTCCATCAGAAGAATGAGCACAAGCAATGGCCACCTCGTAAAGCCAGCCACCGCCTGGAACCAGTCGGGTGCCGCGTCACCGCCGCTCTGCTGGGCAACGATCTGGCCGAGCATCAGGATCAGAACGGCTGAGGCGAGCACACCGCCAGCAAGGATCGTCAGCCACAGACCAACCAGGTAGCGCTCCCAGAACGGGCGCGTCTCCTCGATCTCATAGATGCGGTTCATCGCCTTGAGGAGACTGGCGCCACTGCCGGCGGCGAGCCAGAGGACGCCAACAATCGGCAGGCCAATGATGCCGTTCTGCGAGCCCAGCACGTTTTCGAGCTGCTGGCGGATGGGATCCGCCGCGCCCTGCGGCAGGCTCTGGCTGAGCAAGTCCAGCATCTGACCGATCGGGTTGTTGACGTGTAAGGCAGACTCGGCGACTCCGCCGATCATCGACAGGAAGATGAAAAAAGGAAACAGCTCGAGAAACGTGCGATACGCAAGCTCGGCGGAAAGCCCCGCCACATCATCCCTGTTGGCCTGCACCATTAGTCGGGAGACCAGTCGCCCCAACTGTTTCGGTCGCCGACTTGTCGGCCGAACGTCCATGCGCGGAGAGGCGCACCCTGCGTGCCACGCCCACGCGAACGGTTGCGCGGCATGCGTGCCATGCGCTACTGTGTGCGCGGGCGTCTCCCGACTGCGTTGTGCAGGTCGCGGACGCCTATTTTGTTGCCCTCGAGCAGAAAGGACCATCACGTGCAGCGCGTTAGACGTGACCCGGCGAAAGCCCGGGTTACCGTGTGTAACTCCATCAACTGCTGCCCAGCATCGCCAACAGTTGCATCACTGGAGGTGCGTCTATCGCCATGCGCAAAATTGTCTTCGAGCGGAACAAAATCCATGTAAATATCGGCACCATCGGTCACATCGACCACGGTAAAACGACGCTCACCGCGGCAATTACGCGGGTACTCGCCGATCAACTCCCGAGTCCCACCAACGCATTCGTCGCATTCGAGAAGATCGACCGTGCTCCCGAGGAGCAGACCCGCGGCATCACCATCAACATCGCCCACGTGGAGTACGAGACAGCAACACGCCACTATGCGCACGTGGATATGCCGGGCCATGCCGACTACGTCAAGAACATGATCGTCGGCGCGGCGCAGGTGGAGGCTGCCATCCTGGTGGTTGCTGCCACCGAGGGCGTCATGCCGCAGACGCGAGAGCACGTGGTGCTTGCGCGTAATGTCGGCGTGCCTGCGATCGTGGTGGCGCTGAACAAGGCGGATATGGTGGACGATCCGGAGCTGCTGGAACTCGTCGAGCTGGAGGTCCGCGACCTGCTTTCGCAGTACGGCTATCCAGGCGATGAAGTGCCCGTGGTACCGGTCTCCGCGCTTGGCGCGCTTGCGGGTGAGCCACGTTGGGTTGCTTCCATCCTGGAGCTACTCGAAGCAGTGGACCGCTACGTGCCGGAGCCGGACCGACTGCTGGCGGCGACGTTTCTGATGCCAATTGAAAACGTGTTCACGATCAGCGGTCGCGGGACCGTGGTTAGTGGCAAAGTGGAACAGGGCGTCATCGGCGTCGGCGACACGATCGAAATTGTTGGACTCGCTCCGACAATCTCGAGCGTGGTCACCAGCATCGAATCCTTTCACCGCACGGCGACACAGGCCGTCGCTGGCGACAACGCCGCGTTGCTGCTGCGGGGTCTCAAGCGCGAGGACGTTGTGCGAGGCCAGGTCATCGCTGCGCCCGGTTCGATTGCACCACATGACCGCTTTGAAGCGGAGCTGCATACGCTGCGCACCGAGGAAGGCGGTCGCCACACTCCATTCTTCTCGGGCTATCGACCGCAGTTCTTCTTTCGCACCGCGGATATCGACGGCACCTTGCTGGTGAGCGGAGGCGAGGAGATGGTGCTGCCGGGCGATACCTGTCAGATGACCGTCGAACTGAGCAGGCCTGTTGCGGTAAACGAAGGCCTTGGTTTCGCCGTTCGCGAGGGCGGCAAGACCGTGGCCGCGGGCAGCGTCACACGCGTACTGCGCTAAACGCTACGACGAAGGCCCTCCAATTGGAGGGCCTTCAAGTGGTGGAGCCGGCGGTGAGTTGAACACCGCGTCCAAAGCGAGATCAGCGTGGAGTTCTACAGGCGTAGTCGGTCGCTTGGGTCTCACTCACTAACGGGCGTCCGACAGATCGTTAGTTGAGCCAGCCGCTGGATCTTACTCCGTTACCGCGACAGTCTTGCGGAGCCAGCCTCGTGTGGGTTGCAGCCGGACCAGGCTACGAAGCCTTGCCTGGAGGGCCGTCGCGGGTTCTTAGGCCGCGAGGAGCGCCGGCTGCCGGCTTGCAATCGGGCTCAACGCCGGATTGCTAAGGTCGGTGCCCTTCGCAATAGTAACGAGGTTGCCAGTTACTTTGGCGGTGCATTTTTACGAGGCGGAGCACCATCCTCGGCCTGCTCTCTTCGGCTTCCCTCCTCTGTCGAATCCACTCGGCCCCGAGTGGTAGTTGGAACACACGATTCTAGCGTTAATGAGGCCAGAACGCAAGTTCGACCCGCGGTGGCGGTAGCCCGCTAGAGGAGTCGCCGGCCGGCGCCTCGACCCATCGCCCGGCCAACACGGTTCGCGCGCTGCCAGTACGCGTCTTCGGCGCCCTCCAGCAACAGCTTGTGCACGATCAACAGCTCTTGCGGCGGCACTGGCGCTTCGGGCTGGAGGCACAAGTAGATGACACGCCCGGTGGGCTCCAGCACCGCCACTGGTGAGCCGCGCCGCGGAATACGATAGCGCCGCCCGCTGACGGATGGACTCTGCAGCTCCAGGAACCCGTCGCGTCGGAGCTGCTCGCGTTCGCCGGCCGAAAGGACTCGCTGGACCAGCGCGTCGGCGCGCTTGGCCGCGCGGCGGCGCTGCAGCCAACCTCGCAGCACGAGCGTCAGCCGCCGACCATGCGCGGCACGACCAGGATTTGGTCGTCAGCGGTCGGCTCCAGCGTGGTCACCCGCTGCGCCAGGCTGCCGTCTTGTAGGCGAAAGGCCTCGCCGCCAGCGGCTCGTGCATCGGCGAACAGCCGCTCGGCTTCCGCCACTGCTGCCAGCGCCTCAGGCTCGCCCGCGGCGAAGGCACGTTCATCCCACCTGACAGTCGTATCGCCACTGGCGTTGAGAATGCTGAGTGATGCCATCTCTCAAGCCTATGCTCGCTCGGGCAGAACGGTCCACAAAGCGTGGTTCAATCGGACCACTGACCGATGTACATTCCCGCGCATTTCAAAGAGACCACCCTCGAGGTCTTGCACGCGCTCATGCGCGAGTACCGCTTCGCCACGCTCATCTCTGTGCTCGATGGCGAGCCGTTCGCCACGCACCTGCCGATTCTGCTCGACGCCGATCGCAGCGAATTCGGCACACTTGTCGGCCACATGGCGCGAGCGAACCCGCACTGGCATGCGTTCGAACCAGATGCCACACCGTCGCTGGTGATTTTCCAGGGGCCGCACGCCTACATCTCGCCGAGCTGGTATGCCGCGGAGCAAGCGGTGCCGACCTGGAATTACACCGTCGTGCACGCCTACGGGCGGCCAACGGTCATCGAGGACCCACTGCGAGTTCGAGCCCTCCTGGACGAAACGGTTGAGACGTTTGAGTCGCGCTTTTCACAACCGTGGAGCACTGCGACCCAGACCGAGGATTACATCTCGGGGATGGCCCGCGGGATCGTGGCGTTCGAGATGCTGATTACCCGGCTCGAGGGAAAACGCAAACTGAGTCAGAACCGCCCGGTGGAGGATGCGCACAACGCGGCGAAGGCGCTGCAATCCAGCGGTGACGCGGTCGAAGATGCGTTGGCGCGCCTTATGCTCGATGCCGCCGGGAGTCGCACGTGACGTCGGAACATCTGGCCACCGCGTACCAAGCATGGGATCGCAACTGGACAACGGAAGAGGAGCGTGTACGCTGGCTTGCGCCTGACCCGATGGTGCAAAACCTGGTGCCGTTGCTCCGCGCGCGCCGGTTCACCCGCGTGCTGGACGTGGGTTGTGGCGTGGGTCGACACGCCCAGTACCTCGGAGCCGAGGGCTTCACGTGTGTGGGGTTGGACGCCAGTGAGTCAGGACTGGAGTACGCCCGCGCACAAGCGCAGAGGTCCGGCTTGAGCATCGACTACCGAGTCGGACGGTTTTACGAGCTGGATTTTCCGGAGCACAGTTTCGATGCGCTGATCGCCTGGAATGTGATCTACCATGGCGACCGCGATATCGCGCGGCGTGCCGCCGATGAGTTCGCGCGCGTGCTGGTGCCCGGTGGTCTTTATGTGGGAACGATGCTGTCCAAGCGCAACGCGGGCTACGGTGTCGGCCGACAGGTCCGGCCGGATACGTTCGTGGTGGACGACGCCACCAACGACCACATCCACCCACACCTGTACGTGAATTCCAGGGATTTGCTGGAGCTGCACCGCGGCTTCGAGGTCCTCCAACTGGACGACGTGGAGCAAGCACCCGCTCACCACCACTGGCAATTCATTCTCGAACGCACGTGAGCCTGGCCATTCGCGCGGCGCGCGGGTTTGATGGCGCATCGGCACGCCTGCTGGAAAACATCCTGGTGTTGGTGGAGGATGGCCGCATCACCGCGGTGGAGTGTGGACGCACGGAGACTCCACCCGGTTCAGAGGTCGTGGACCTCGGCGACGTCACGCTGCTGCCAGGGCTCATTGATGCCCATGTCCACCTGGGCTTCGATGCCAGCCGCGATCCGGTTGCGCAAATGCGCGCGGACTCGGACGCCACGTTGTTGCTGAGGATGCGCCTGGCGGCACGACGGGCACTCGCGGCGGGCATTACCACCGTCCGCGATCTGGGGGACCGGAATTATCTCGGACTCGCCTTGCGCGACTGGTTCCGACAGGGGGACGAATTGGGACCAGAGATCATCGCGGCCGGGCCGCCGATCACCATCACCGGCGGCCACTGTTACTTCATGGGCGGGGAAGTCGACGGTGAGCTGGAGCTGCGTCGCGCGGTGCGCTCGCACGTAAAGGCCGGTGTGGATGTCATCAAGATCATGGCCACTGGTGGCCACATGACGCATGGCACCAATCCTGGGTTGCCGCAGTTCACGGTTGCGGAGGTTCGCGCGGGGGTGGAGGAAGCGCACCGACTCGGGCGCACGCTCACTGCGCACGCGCACGGTCCCAGTGGGATTGCTGTGGCCGTGGAGGCTGGCGTGGATTGCGTCGAGCACTGCTCATTCCGCGTGGATGGCACGCGCAAGCCGGACTGGGAGCTGATCTCGCGCATCGCTGCCGCGGGCATCGCGGTTTCACCCACGGTGGGCTCGCCTGGACCGTTGACGGAGAGCTTCGTGCCGATCCTGGCACGCATGCACCAGCAGGGTGTTCGCATTGTTGCCAGCACGGATGCAGGGATTTCACCGCAGCGGCCACATGATGCGCTGCCGCATGCGGTGGGGTTTTTGGCAGGATGTGGGATGTCCAACAACGAGGCGCTCGCCGCGGCGACCTCCGTGGCGGCCGCGGTCTGCGGTGTTGGCGAGCGCAAAGGCGCACTCCAGGCGGGCAAGGATGCGGACCTCCTGGCGGTCGGTGGCAACCCGCTGGCCGACATCCGGGCGCTGCTGGATGTGCGAGCTGTCTTTCGCCACGGCATGCGGTTGACGTAACCATTGCGGACTGCGACGGGTTCGGTGGTGAGCTGCACGCGTGATAACGTGCGCACCAACACGGGGACATCGCGATGGGATCCGCAGTACCTGAACGGTTGGTGCACGAGGCCACGGAAGTCCTCCGTGAAGCGATTGTTTCGGGCCAACTTCCTCCGGGCGGCCGGCTGATTCAGGAGCGGCTGGCGCAGGAGCTTGGGATCAGCCGCACACCACTCCGCGAGGCACTCCTCCGGCTGGAGCAGCAGGGGCTGGTTGCCTCCGCCGGTCGTCGCGGACTGGCAGTTGCAAGCCTGTCACCCGAGATTATCCTGGACACCATGGACGTGCGCGGCAATCTCGATACGCTCGCCGCACAGTGGGCGGTCGACCGCATGACCAACCGCGAGCTCGCGCAACTGCGCGCCGCGCACGAACGTGCGCGTCGCTGCATCGTGGAGTGGCAACCGGAGGCGTGGCTCGCCGCAAATATCGAATTCCACCTGCATGTCGTGCGCGGCGCGCACAGTCCCCCGCTCGAGCGAGCCATGCCGGTAGGTCGCATGCCTGTGCGGCTGCTGGTGAGCAACGCGTATTTCGAACACGGCCAGGCGCAGATTGATTTTGCCGAACACCAGCAGATCATGGAAGCGCTCGAAGCCCGCGACGTGGAGCGCGTGAGAGCAGCGGCCGAGCACCACGCCGCGCAGCGGCGGCAGGCCATGGTCGAGCAGCTGAACCGCCTCGAAGGAGCGACGGTCGGCCTGCGGCGCCTGCGACGCCGGTAGCCATCGATCGGGCTCGTATCCATGATTGGATACGAAAATCGCATGCGGTATGCTGGGCGCAAGGGGTAGTGGCGAGATGACCACGCTCGCGCCTGTGCCGCGGATCGTGACGGTGAGCTGCATCCTGTGCGGCCGCTCTCCCGGGCAGTTGGTGGACGATCGCTTTCAGCCCGACCCGCATACGCGTCCGCCGCGGCCTTCGGCCGGCGGCGCCCACTGCGGCGAATGCGGCGGAAGCCTCTACGCCGAGCAGGTGACCACGGTTAGCCAACCGCGGCCTGCTCCACCGGCCGCCGTGCTCGTGAGCGTGGACGAGATCGTAGAAACGCCCGTCGCGTGCAACAGTCGGCTGACGTACGACGTACCAGGTCTCCGCGAGCTCGCGGCATCAATTCGCCAGCACGGCGTGCTGCAACCTCTGGTCGTTCGACCGCTGACGGCCCCGGAGCGTGACCGCGGCGGCGATCGCATCCGATATGTCGTTATCGCCGGCAATCGGCGGCTTCGCGCGGCGCGGGCGGCAGGACTTAACGCCGTACCCTGCATGGTGCGCGTAGCGGATGCCGACCATGCATTCTTGCTGAACGTAGTCGAGAATCTGCAGCGGCGCGAGCTCAGCGGGCGCGAGCGCGTGCGAGCAATTTCTCTGCTCGCGCGACTGGTCGACGCACAGGGGCAAGCACTGGGCGTCCGCGAGATCAGCCGCCGCACCGGACTGTCTCCCGCGACCATTTCGTTGTGGCTGCGGCTCGACCGCCGACCCCTGCTGCGCCGTGCGGTGGAGGAGGAGCGGCTGGACATCGGGCGCGCGATGAAGCTTGTTTCGGCGCCGGAGTCGGAGTTGTCGCAGCTCATCGAGCAGGCCCACGAGCTCTCATCCGACGAGCTGGCGCACATGGTAGCCAGCAAACGCAAGGAACCAGATGCGCAGGCGAGTCGGCGCGCGGCGGTCAATCAGCGCCATGCCGAGGCGGCCTACCGCGCGGTGGAGTTGATAGACGAGGCGGGTGGCCCGACGCGGGCTACCCTGGTGAAATTGCGCGAACGATTGGACGCCCTGCTGGCGGAGGTAACGCCAGTGTTTACCGAGTGAACACGAACCGAGAGAAGAGAAGGGATCCTGAACGATGAGCATTCGCATTTCGAAGCTTGGACATGTCAACCTGCGCGTCGCTGATGAAGAGACCTCGAAGTGGTTTTATACGGAGGTCCTGGGATTCAAGGTCGCGGAGCAGGATCCCGAACATGGCGGCGTGTTCACCACGCTCGGCGAAGACTTTCACACGCTGGACTTCGCTCAGCATCCGGACCCCGTCTCGGCACAGAAGCCCAAGCGGGGGCAGATTGGGCTGCTCCACATTGCCTTCCAGGTAGACAGTCACGATGCGCTGCGCGATGCGTACATCCACCTGCTCGAGCACGGCATCGAGATCCACCACGCGACGAACCACCTGAACCAGCGGAGCATCTACTTCACGGACCCGGACGGTAATGGGCTGGAGATTTACTACGAGCTGCCGTATGCGCTCCAGCTGTTCCCGGAGGGTCGCTCCGATGACGACGAGTCTTTGGACGTCAGCGCGCCCGGCGAGCCGCTGCCGGCGTGGTTGTTCGAGGAGTGGCCAGGGCCGGAGATGAAGGCGCGCATCGAGCAGATTGAGGCGCGCATGCGTCCACAGCCCGTTACCGCTTAAGCAGACACGGAAAAGTTCGCAATCTCTTCGTCCTGTTCCGGCGTGCCGCCAGAGACGCCAATTGCGCCGGCAACGATGCCGTCGCGCACGATCGGCACGCCACCAGGTCGGGCGAAGAGGTTGAACTTCACGATTTCCTGCAGCGCCGCGAGGCCAGTCGGATTCGCGGCGAACTGCGCCGCAACCGCGCTGGTTGGCTGCTGGAAGTTGAGTGCGGTCAGCGCTTTGGCCTCCGCAACATCGGGCGCCATGAGGCGCGCCCCGTCCATGCGATCCATCTGCACGAGTTGACCGAGCTCGTCGACGACCACGACCCCAACTTTGATTCCGAGCGAACTGGCGTGCTGGATTGCGCTATCGGCATAGCGCCGCGCTTCCACGAGCCGGAGTAGCATCTTCAAACAACCTCCCGAGATCAATCAATCAATCAGTCAATCAATCAGTGCACGCCCGCGCCGTGCTGTGAGCGGTAGGGCACGCGCAGCGCGTAGCAGATCACCAGGTCCTCGGCGTTGCCCGACGCATTGCCGGAGGTGAGTTGAGTCGGGTGAACGCCAGGAATCGACGTCAGCGGTGCCACGCCTGGTCCGGTGGCGAGTCCACCGACGCAGCGTTTGCCGCGCATGATCGGCGCGCCACCTCCGCCAGGGAAGGTCTTATCAGGCAACATGTCGAGATACGCGGCGTAGCGCACCGGATGCTGGTCCATGCGCTCGGCAAATGTATTCGTCGGACCTTGCATGATTGCCGCCAACACCGCCTTGGCGCGCGCGACACGAGGCGCCACTGCCGGCGCGTCGTCCATCTTCGAAATGGAAACGACATTGCCGGCTGCGTCGACGACGGCAAATGCGCCGTTCTGCAAGTACTCGCCGGCTTTGGACACGGCTCGGTCAATGATCTCTCTGGCTTCGGCCAGCGTCAGATCCGGGCCGGTGGGAAGTGCGTTGGTCGCACCATTGGTGGTGACCGTAGAAACCATGGTTCCTCCCGTTCGCGGCTGTTGTAGCATGGCAATCCAAGGGGGCGGATCATGCCGTTAAACCGATTGTCCGTCACGTCCAGGGTTATTGCCGCATGCTCGCTGCTGGCGGCAGCGTGTAATGTGTCGACGCCACCGGCACAGCCTGGAGGTGCAGCTCCAGCGCCGCCTCCGACCTCGGCGGCTGTCGCGCCGGCGCCGACTACCGGCGCGCCGGCGGCTGCGGCCGCTTCCACTGGACCGATTGTTGTCGGCGTGTCGCAAGCGCTTACCGGCGACAAGTCGGATGGTGGCACTGCTATTGAGAACGGCTACAAGGTCTGGATCAAAGAGGTCAACGACAGCGGCGGGCTGCTCGGCCGCCAGGTCCAACTCAAGGACTATGACAACAACAGTCTGGCGGATACGTCGGTCAGCCAGTACGAGCGACTCATCACCGTTGACAAGGTCGATTTGCTGCTTGGACCGGTGTCCAGCGCGCTGACGATCCCGGATGGCCCGGTGGCTGAGAAGTATCACATGGTGATGAGCGAAGGCGCGGGCGGCGCACCACCGGTGTTCGAGCGCAATCTGCACTACCTGTTCTTTGTGCAACCGGGCACGGCTGAGCACCAGGCGGACCCGTTCACCGACTACATCCTCTCATTGCCGGCTGATCAGCGGCCCAAGACTGCCGCGTATCCCAGCTTTGACGACCCGTTTGCGACGGCGGTGGTGGACCAGGCCAGAAAGGCCCTGGAAGGGGCCGGAATTCAGACGGTCTACACCCAGATCTACCCGCCGACGCAAACGGACTTCGGTCCGATTGCGCAGCAGGTAAAGCAGTCTGGCGCGGACATCGTCTTCTGCGGCAGCGCGGGCACTTCGGATGTCACCGCGTTCGTACAAGCGATGGTCTCCATCAACTATCAGCCGAAAGCGACGTTCTTCTCGGCTGGACCGGATGAAGGCACCAACTTCCTGGAGGCTTTGGGGGAACGGACCGAAGGTATCTTCAACGCCGCGGGCTGGGTCCAGGATGCCAAGACACCGGGGAATGGCAAGTTTGTCCAGGAGTACCTGGAGATGTTCGCCAACAAAGACAACCTTGTTCCGCCGGAGGCGGCGGAGGGCTACTCCGCGGCGCAGGTGCTCGAGGCGGCAGTTCGCGGGACCAACTCGTTGGACAACGCCAAAATGGCAGACTGGCTGCACGGCAACAAAGTCCAGACGGTGCAGGGGATGATCGGCTGGGACGCCGCCGGCCGGCCGCAAGGCACGTTCACCTTGTTGCAGTGGCAAAAGGGAAAGTTCGTGGCCGTGTGGCCCAAGGACGACCCGTCGAAGAGTGCTGATCCGGTGTATCCAAAGCCAAACTGGTGACTCAGGTTCTGGTCCAGGGGCTCGTTTTTGGGCTTCTGGCTGGCGGCGTTTATGCGTTGATGTCTTCGGGCATGTCGATGATCTTCGGCGTGATGCGCATGGTCAATCTCGGGCATGCGGCGATCATGCTGACTGGCTCCTACATCGCGGTTACGCTCCTCCAGCAGTTGGGCGTCGATCCACTCCTCAGCATTCCGATCATCGTCGCGGCATTCCTTGTCGTCGGAGCGTTGTTCGAACGCGGAGTGCTCGGCCGGTTCATTGGCGGCGACCTGGCCCTGGCGGTGCTCGTCACGCTGGGTGTCGCCAACATTCTGGAGGGTGGCCAGGGTGTGATCTGGACCTCACGGTTCTACACCATTCGCACCGGCTATTCCTTCAACACGTTCAACCTGTTCGGCCTGTACATTCCGCTGATCCGCATCATCGCGGCTGCGGAAGCGGCCGTCCTACTCGTTGCTCTCTGGTTGATCTTGTCGCGAACGAACCTCGGCCGCTCGATCCGCGCGACCATTCAGAATCGGAGCGTTGCGCAACTTGTCGGTGTCAATGTCGCCAGAGTGACGATGATCGCATTCGCGATTGGCGTCGCGATGGCGGGCGCAGCCGGACCACTGATGGGGATGCTGTACACCTGGTACCCCGACTCGCACTGGCTCTGGGGCGGCAAAATCGTAGCGATCATCATTCTGGGCGGACTATCAAGTCTGCGCGGCGCACTCCTGGCGTCGATGATCCTGGGTGTCGCGGAGCAGTTCGTCACACTTGGCATTGACGTGCGCTGGGCGCCGATGGTGTTCTACATCTTCCTGTTGGTGGTGATGCTTTTCCGGCCGCAAGGACTGCTGGGCAGCGTCAACCGTGGCCTCGCGTGACGCGCATGCGACTGATCCGCCGCTGGGGTCCGTGGCTGCTACTGGTGATCTGCCTGGCCTTGCCGGTCTTGGTGAAACAGCCGGCCTGGCTCGACATGCTCCAGTTCACGTTCATGTATGCCGCCATGTCGGTTGGCTGGGACATCATGGGTGGCTACGCCGGCTATCCGTCGATCGGTCACGTGGGGTTCTTCGGCATGTCCTCCTACGTGGCCGGGCTGTTGCTGGTGCATTTCGGCGTCAACATTTTCGCAAGCGCACTGCTTGTTGGGTTATTCGGCTCCCTGGTAGGCGCCGGCCTTGGGTTCATTTCGCTGCGCACACGTGGTCCGGCATTTCTCATCGTCACGCTGGTGTTCGCGCTCACGGTGCAGATGCTCGCGGAGAATCTCAACGCTCTGACCGGTGGCACATCCGGGCTCTACCTGCCGCTGCTGGACCTCCCGCCGGATGTCGTAATCTTACCGTTCTACTACGCGATGCTCGCTCTCACCGTCCTGGCCGTGGCAACGTCGACATTCATTCGTGCGTCCAGGTTCGGCCTCGGGCTCCTTGCGATTCGCGAGGATGAGGGCAAAGCGGAAGGATCCGGCATCAACACGGCGCTCTACAAGATCCTTGCGTTCGCCGTCAGCGTGTTCTTCGCGAGCGTTGCGGGAGCGCTCCACGCGCAATACCTGAACTACGTCGACCCGGACCTCGCCTTCGAATTCATCATCGGCTTGAACATGGTCGTGATGGCGCTGGTTGGGAGCCGTGCGACGCCCTGGGGCGGCGTGCTTGGCGCGGTGATCATGTTCCCGATCTCGCAACTTCTCGTGTACACGCTGCCAGATAAATTCTCGGGTCAGGTCCCCTTGGTGGAGCTTGGCATCCTGCTGATCCTGATCCCGATGTTCTTGCCTGACGGCATCATCAAGAGCCTGGAGCGGTGGGCGGAGCGACGCCGCCGACGACCGCGGGTTCCATCCACGGACACGTTCGCTCCAGCTCCGGTTGGAGCACCATGAGCACCGCCGCGGGAAGGCCACTCTCTGTTCGCAACGTGGCCAAAACCTTTGGTGGGGTGCGTGCGCTGACCGACTGCTCACTGGACATTTCCTGCGGCAAGATCTCCGCGTTGATTGGCCCGAATGGATCGGGCAAAACGACGCTGTTCAACTGCATCACCGGGTTCTACGTCCCGGATTCAGGCAGCATCCGCTATGGTGAGACAGCGCTTGGCGGACGCCTGCCAAATCAGATCGTGCATCTGGGCATCGCCCGGACCTTCCAGGTCACGCGCATCTTCAAGCGGATGACAGTCCTGGAAAACATGGTGGTGCCAGTGCGACAGTCCAACTGGAAGTCGCTGTTCTCTGCCGCCATCAAAGGCCACGAGCGCGAGCGCGCGGAGGGGTTGCTGGACTTTGTCGGCCTGGCCGACTACTGGAGCATGCAGGCCGGCAATCTCTCATTTGGACAGCAGAAGCTGCTCGAGCTTGCGGCGGCGCTCATGTCGGAGCCCGACCTGCTTTTGCTCGATGAACCCGCGGGCGGCCTCAATCCCATAATGATCGACCGTCTGACCGGCTACATTCGCGACCTCAACGCGCAAGGTGTTACGTTCCTGTTGGTAGAGCACAACATGGGCTTCGTGATGCGGTTGGCACACTCGATTGCGGTCATGCACCGCGGCGAAGTGATCGCCCAGGGCGAGCCGGAGGCGATTCGGTCGGACCCCAAAGTCCTGGACGCGTACCTGGGAGACTGACTGATTGATGGCGTTGCTCGAGGTGCGCGGTGTTTCGGCAGGGTACGGGTCCGGTGGTGACATCCTGCGTGAAGTTAACCTGGAGCTGGACGCCGGCGGGTCCGTGTGCCTCATTGGACCGAATGGCGCGGGCAAATCAACGCTGCTGCGGGTGATCAGTGGTGGGCTTGCGCCGAGGCGGGGGCAGGTGTTTTTTGAGGGCCGCGACGTGGGCGGACTCCGGCCGGACCTGGTGTTTCGCGCAGGCATTGTGACGGTGCCGCAGGGGCGAAACACATTTCCGCAAATGACGGTCTGGGAGAACATGCTCATGGGCGCGTACTCCATTCGCGACCGCGCTGAGGCGCGCCGGCGGATTGACTACGCGTGCAGCGTGTTTCCCATTGTGGGTGAGAAGCGCGGTTTGCATGCAGGAGATCTCAGTGCCGGCCAGCAGAAGCAGGTTGAGCTTGCGCGGGCGTTGGTGGCATCGCCGAAGCTGCTGCTGCTGGATGAGCCAACGCTTGGACTCGAACCACGGCTTGGTCGCATGGTGATGGACAAAGCTCGCTCCCTCAATGCTGATGGCATCACGATTCTGCTGGTGGAGCAGAATGCGCGCATGGGCCTGGCCGCCGCGCAGGATGGCATGGTCATGGAGCTGGGCCAGATCAAACTGCGCGGCGCCGGGGATTGGCTGCTGCGGGATCCCGAGGTCAAACGGCTCTACCTTGGCGAGGACCTCTCCGCCAGTCCGTTGGTGCCGGCGGGGAGGCCGATCACGTCGAGGTAGCTGCCAATCTGGCCAAAGAGTTTGGTGAACTCCATCGGAATGACAAACGTGCTGGAGGGACTTGCGCCAATCGCCTTCAACCCGTCAATGACTTGCAAGGTCATGGTCTTGGCGTCGACATTTTGCGCCGCGCCATAGACCGCCTGGAGCGCTTGCGCGTAGCCTTCGGCTTTCAGAATCGCACTTTGCTTCTCGCCCTCTGCGCGGAGGATCGACGCCTGGCGTTCACCTTCAGCTACCGTGATACTCGCCTGCCGCTTGCCATCAGCTTCGGTGACGAACGCGCGACGCGTCCGCTCGGCGGACATCTGGCGGTTCATGGCTTCCTGGACGTCGTTGGGCGGCACGATCTCGCGGATTTCCACCGCGGTCACTTTGACGCCCCAGCGTTCGGTGACTTCATCGAGCTTTTCGCGCAAGATGGTGTTGATGCGCTCGCGCTGTGCGAGCACGTCGTCGAGCGCGATATCGCCGATCACGGCGCGCAGCGTGGTTGCCGCTATTCCTTGCGAAGCGCCAGCGAAATTCTGGACCGCCACCACGCTGGAGACTGCGTCCATGATCTGACGGTAGATCAGAAAATCGACGCGGATCGGGACGTTGTCCTTCGTAATGCACGATTGGTGCGGGACTTCCAGGAACAGCTCGCGCTGGTCCACCAGGACCGGCCGGTCGACAAGCGGAATCAGCCACACCGGGCCCGGACCGCGCGCACCGATGCATTTGCCGAGGCGGAAGATGACCAACCGCTGATATTCGCGGACGATGCGCACCGACTGACTGATCAGTCCGAGCACAATAGCCAGGAGGACGACCAACTCAAAGACAAGAATTGCCGTTTCCATCAGGAGACCACTCCTTTCTGTGTGGCGGCGGCGCGATAATTCGCCGACTCCACTTCGAGAACCAATCCATGCCGCGCGACAACGCGCACCGCTTCTCCGGGCGCCAGCGTTGTACCGCGCGAGTGGGCTGACCACAACTGGCCTTGCACGTGAACGACGCCGTCCGGGGCCAGGCCGGTGCGAGCCACGCCACGGGCGCCAATCAACTGCTCGAGCCGGCCGATCGGCGGCAGGTGCTGAATGCGCCGCGCTACACGGATGATCAGCAAACCAAGTCCGAGACCAGCCAGCACCATCACAACCAGCACACCAGGCGCGACCGAGACGCCAGTTGCCATCGGAGCTAAGCTGCCGGTGGCCGAGAACAAGACGACGGAGCCTAGGCCGAGGCACAAGGTGCCGCATAGCACCAGCAGCCCGTGACGTCCGCTGTGGAGCTCAAGGCCCATAAGGCCGACACCAACAATAACGGCGAGCACACCCAACCAGTTGGTTGGCAATGTGAGGAAGGCGACGCCGGCCGCGAGCAGGCACGCCGCGCCGGTCACCCCTGGGAACAACGTGCCTGGATGCGAGATTTCCCCCAGTACGGCATACAAGCCGAGTAGAAGGAGCACATATGCCGTCGTCGGATCGAGCAAGCGGTGCCAGAGTGCCTCCTGGAGGTCCATCTGGAGTACTTGCGCCTGTGGCGGAATCGCCTCGATGGTGCCTTCGGTGGCCGCGGCCAAGGTCTCCGCGGTTGCGTTGGAACGCCCGTCAGGAACATATGCAGCCGTTGGCACGGAGCTACCTGAAAGGGTTTGGGCGACTTCGGCCATCGGCGTGCTGAGTCCAGCGGATGGTGTGAGCGACACCACCACCAGCGCGGCGTGCCGCTGATTCGCCTCCGCAATGCCGCGCTGGACGTATTCAACCGTTGGCGGATCCACGAGTCCATCGATGGTGATCCGCACAACCGGACCCTCCGCCGGGGCGGTGACAGTCGGAGGTGGCGCGCCTGTCTGAATCTGCTGCGCCGGTGGGGGCGTGCGCAGTAAGACCAGGGCCAGCACTCCGGCGATGGCCAGCGCCAGGGCGACGGTCGCGAGGCGGGCCAGGAACGGCGGCCCTGGTGCTTCCGCGAACACGAGGTCGGGCGGAGGACGGAATGGTCGGGACAGTCGCAACGCCTCAACCTCGCCGGGTGCCAGTACGCCCTGGAGTTGCCGGTCGAGGATCGGGCTCAGGCGCTGCAGACGCCGCAGCCTTGTGGTGCAGTCGGCGCAAATCGCCAGATGCTCTTCGACCTGGCGCATCTCCTGCGCATTTGCCTCGTGGTCCACGTACGCCGAGAGGAGCGGTTCGAGCGCTGCGCATTCGCGCATGGATGTCTTCATTCGTTCTCCCCCTCTCGTCGCCGCATGGCAAGACAGTGTTCGCGTGCTCTGAAGATGCGCAGCTTCACCGCGCCCACGCTGCAGTTCAGAACCTGGGCGATTTCGGCGTAGCGGAACCCGTCAGCGTGCAGGAGCAAGCATGCGCGTTGCTCGATCGGGAGCTGGCGCAGCAATTCTTGAAGTTCGTCCTGTTGGGCGACCTGCCTGGCCAGGTCCTGCGTCGCACTCGGACGGTCGTGGCGGCTCGCCACGAACGGCACCCAGCTCAGGATGCGCCGCCGCCGCAGCACGCCACGCGCGTGGTTGAGCGCGATGGTGTAGAGCCAGCCGCCGAGGTTGAGCTCGTCGCCGTGCAAACGTGGAGCGGCGCGGTAAGCGGATAGGAACGTGTCCTGGCACAGGTCGGCCGCAACTTCGGGATCGTGGAGCAGGCCGGTGAGGAAACGCAGCAAAGGTGCCTGGTAGTCCTGGACCAGCTGGTCGAAATCGGCGCGACTGAGCTGTCCCGCCCGGGGTGTTGGCAAGCTCGCCACGTGGCTGATGCCCACGATCACTGTCGATTGTCCCTTACGTGAAGGAAATGCGCGGGCGCGGCGAAAGGTTACGCGCAGCGGGCGCGCAAACAGTCGGCGAATTGCGCGCTCATGCGTTTGACCACGACCTGGGCGCCGCCCTCGATCATCGACGCCAGACGACCCGTCACTTCTACTTCTCCGTGCGTGGTCACCGCCGATCCTTCGCCGTTGGCTGCGACACCAAAGGCCGCCGATGCCGTAAACCGCGCGCCGCCCTGCTTATCGCGGCCACGCGCAGAGACGCGTCCGCGCATGGCGGCGGGATCGAGCTCCAGTTCCGCGTGCGCCTGGAATGCCACGGTCAGCGGTCCGAACTTGACTCCGATGGACGTTTCGAGCGAACCGTCGTCGTTGTGCGCGCTGATCGCTGCGCCAGGGACGCATCCGACAACGGCGTCCGGATCTGAAAGCAACAGCCACACGGTCGCGGGCGGCGCGGCAACCTCGAAGCGTTCGTCGACTTCAATCACGCGGCATGCGCCGCCGGCCGACAAGAGACTCGGCGATGATGTTGCGCTGGATCTGAGGTGTGCCGCCTGCAAGCGCGCCGAAGCGGGCGCCGCGCACGTAGCGTTCCACGGGCATCGACTTCAAGTAGCCGTGGCCGCCGAACAGCTGCATCGCCTGATTACTGACACGGATGGCGGCTTCATTGGCGAACGCCTTGGCCTTGGCGGCCTCGACCTGGTCGGGCAAGCCGGCGCCGGCATTGGCGGCGGCTCGGTACATCAGCAAACGTGCGGCATCGAGGTCGATGGCCATGTCGGCCAGCAGCCATTGAATGCCTTGAAAATCGGCCAGTCGCTGCCCGAACTGCTGCCGGGATTGGACATAGCTGAGCGCCTCGTCGAAGGCACCCTGGGCCTGGCCCAGACTGATCGCGGCGTTCAAACAGCGCTGGCCGTTAAACGCGCTCATCAGCTTGCGAAACCCGTGCTCTTTGACCAGGACCGCGTCTTCACGAACGCGCAGGTCGTGAAAATAGACGGGGAAGAGTTGCTCGCCGCCGAGGGTTTCGTCGCCTGGGCCGATCTCGAGCCCGGGCGTATCGCGGTCGATGAGCACGGCGCCGATGCCGCGGCTCCCGGGCACGTTCCCGAAGCGCACGAACGTGACGAAGACGCCGGCTACGTCAGCGCGGCTGATCAGGATCTTGCTGCCATTCAGGACGTAGCCACCTTCGACCGCTTCGGCGCGGGTCTTGAGCGCACCAACATCCGAGCCAGCATCCGGTTCGGTCATGCAGATGGCGCAGATCAGCTCGCCCCGAGCGATCGGTGGTAAGTAACGATCTTTGTGGGCATCCGTCCCGTAGTGAACGATGACCTGCGTCTGCACACCCAGCTCGCCGAGCACCGCCATGGCGGTCTGATAGCAGGCGCGCGCGACCTCCTCGATAGCGAGCACCGCCTCGAACCAGCTTGCCCCCGCCCCGCCGTACTGCTCGGGGATGGTCAGCCCGAGCACGCCGGCGCTCGCCAGGATGCGGATGCTCTCCCAAGGGAACTCGTGCGTGCGGTCCCAGCGGGTGGCTAGCGCCTTCAGCTCTTTTTGCGCAATGCCGCGCACGAGCTGCTGGAGGTCACGCTGCTGCTCAGAGAGCTGAAAGTCCATCGCGCGGTTAGATTGCGTCCGTGCTGTCCAGGGCGTCTAGCTGATCGTCGGACAGCCCGAGGCGTTCGTGGAGGACGGCCCGTGTGTGTTCGCCCAGGGCGGGTGCGGGGCCGAGGTCTGGTTGGGGTGAGTCCTCCAGGTGGAGCGGACTGCCGAAAACCCGCATTTCGCCTCGGCGCGGATGCCGCACACGGCGCAGCATGCCGCTGGCGGCGACCTGCTCGTCCGCCAGGACTTCTTTGAGGCTCTTGACCGGTGCCGCGGGGATTCCCGCCTGGCCGAGAATTTTCAGGCAGTCATCTCGGGTGCGCACGGAGGTCCATTCGGTGACCACCGCATCGAGCTCCGCCATACGCCGTGCGCGACCAGGATTGGTCTGCAACGCAGGGTCGTTCTTGAGGTCCGGTCGATCGAGCACGTCGCAGAGCGCCAGCCACTGCCGATCGGTGGCACAGAAGATCGCGACCCAGCCGTCCTGGGCCGGGTAAGTGTTGTAGGGGCACAACGCGAGGCCACCGTGGCGGTTGCCGGTGCGTTCAGGCAGCGCGCCTTCGGAATCAACCAGTGCGCCGAGATTCGAGGTCAGCGCTGGCAGCATGGCGTCGTGCATCGCCACCTGGACGTGCTGGCCGCGACCGGTCTGTTCGCGCTGGAGCAGGGCGGCCAGGATCGCTGCCAGCAGATGGACGCCGCCCATGAAGTCGGCGATGGCGGGCCCGGCCTTCACCGGTGGTTGGTCGGCGAAGCCAGTCGCGGCCATCACGCCGGTCATCGCTTGAACGGTCAGGTCCATGGCGGCGAGGTCTTTGTACGGGCCTTTGGGAGAGAAGCCACGGCCACTGGCCACCACGAGCCTGGGGTTCGTTTGATGGAGGACGTCGTAGCTGAGGTCGAGCCGGTCCAGCACGCCAGCGCGGTAATTTTCGATCAGCACGTCAGCCTGCGCGACCAGCGCCAGGAGGAGGTCGCGCCCAGCGGCGGTCTTCAAGTTGAGGCGGACGCTGCGCTTGCCCGAGTTAAGCATGACGAAAGGCGTGGCGTCCTGGCCGCCGGCGCGGTGGCGGGCGGGCTCGCCGCCGGGCGGTTCGATCTTGATGATCTCGGCGCCGAGATTGGCCAGCAGCAAAGCGCAATAGGGGACCATGTAGATCTGGCCCAACTCGAGGACGGTCACGCCGTCCAGTACCCGTCGCGTCACCGCGAACCAGTGTAGGGGGCATGTGGTTCACTACGTTCGTGTCCAGCGGTGCTCCAGCCACGGTGGCCAGTGCTTTTGCACGCGCGCTGAAGGCGGCAGGGGTTCGGCGGGTGTACGGGCTGCCCGGGGAGGACCATCTCCGGCTGCTCGATGCCCTCTCCAGCGAGGGCATCACCTATATCGGCGCGCGCGAAGAGACCGCGGCCGCGTTGATGGCGGCCACCGAAGCCCAGTCAAGCGGTGTCCCAGGTGTGGTCCTGGTGACCATTGCCCCAGGCCTCACCAACACGATCAACGCCATCGCGCATGCCTGGCTGGACCACGTGCCCCTGCTGGTCGTGTGCGGCCAGCACGCTCCCGAGCGAGCACCCGTGATCGTCCGCCAGGGACTGGACAATCACCGCCTGGTCGACTCGATCACCAAGTGGACCACGACGGCCAGTTCGCGGATCCACCAGGTGCTGGCGCGTGCCCTGGAGACGGCCCTGGCGCCACCCGCGGGCCCGGTGCTGCTCGAGTTGCGCGACGACGTGGCGGCCGCTGCACCTAGCGACGCCCTGCAGGACTGGCCACTTCTCCAGACCCGTGCGTTGAGCCGACGTATTGGTGGCCCCGCTCAGGAGGAAGCTATCCCACCGGAGGTGCGCAGCCTCGTGGCGGGCGCAGCACGACCGTGTGTGGTGGTTGGCGGCTCCTGTCCCACCGACGCCCCAACGCGGAAGGCGATCCGCGCACTGGCCGAAACGCTTCAGGCACCTGTGTTTTGCAGTCCATCTGCATTGGGCATGCTCACGCTGGACGACCCGTGGTTCGCAGGCACCTTCCTCAACGGCAACCTCGAGGCCGACGTCCTCGGCCGCAGCGACCTCATCTTCAGTCTCGGCCTTGATGCCAAGGACTTCTTCAACGCCGCCTGGCGCTACTCCGCGCCGTTGCTGGCGATCAATGAGTGGCCCGACATTCAGCGCTTCGCTCCAACTCGGCACCAGCTGCTTGGCGAGACTGCCGCGTTGCTGGAGGCACTGACGTCCGAGGCGTGTCCGTCGCGCTGGACTCCTGGTGATGTTGCCGCCTATCGCGAATCTGTTGAGGCCACCTTTGTTGGGGACGATGGCGCATTCACCATCCCACAGGCACTCCGTTTGGCCCGTTCGCTTCTATCACCCGAGACCCTCGTGGCAGTTGACGCTGGCTTCGGCAAGCCCATCACTTCCTATCTCTGGAGTGCGCCGCTGCCGAACCAGTACTTCACGGCGCACGGGCTTTCGACCATGGGCTACGCGTTGCCGGCCGCCAACGCGCTGCAGCTGGCCTATCCCGAGGTGCCGGTCGTGGCTTTCATGGGTGATGGATCGCTGCTGATGCGTGCCTCGGAGCTCAGCGTGGCGGCCGAGCACGGCATCGCGCCCATCTGGGTTGCCTGGATGGACCGCGCGCTCGCGCAGATTGAAACCAAACAACTGCGCCAGGGACTAAAGCCAGTAGGCGCGAGATTGCCCGCGGTCTCCTGCGCGCGCATCGCCGAGGCGTTCGGGGTGTGTGGTGTTGACGTGGACTCGGTCACTGACTTTGGCGCCGCTGTGGAGGGCGCAATGGGTAGAAAGCAGGCAACCCTGATCGGCGCGCGCGTGGACCAATCACGCCGCGCCGAATGGTACGAGCTCCTCCGCGGCTAGCCCCTCGCCGCAGCGGGGACGTCAGTCCGTGCGGACACCAATTCCGTGGCGAGACATCACCCCGTTGCGAGATTCACTCCGTGGGGGACATAAGTCCGTGGCGAGATTCACTCCGTGGGACATCACTCCGTGGGACGTAACTCCCTGAGGAGACATCACGTCTGTGGTGGCACCAGTCCGTGGGCAGCAACTCCGTGGGACATCACTCCGGACAGGATTCCACCTTGGTCTGGACCGTTACTGCGTGAGGAATCACGTCCGTAAGGAACCACGTCCGTGAGGACACCACTCCGTGACGGGTATCACTCCGTGGGACGTCACTCCGGACAGGATTCCACCTTGGTCTGGACCGTTACTGCGTGAGGAATCAAGTCCGTAAGGAACCACGTACCTCCGTGAGAAACGTCCACGCGTGAGACCTCGCTTCTGCGGGGACGTCGCGCGGGCGGGTTAGCTGCCGAAGCCTACAAAGGAGCCGATCAGCAGGGCGGCTGTCAGCAGGATCAGCGCCACGGTCGTGCCGTACGCAAGGACGTTGAAGACCCTTCCGTTGGTATGCTCCCCGAGAACGTCTCGGTCGTTAGCCAGTCGTACCAGGAAAATCAAGATCACTGGCAGCAGCACGCCGTTCAAGGTCTGCGTCGCGACGATGACCTGGATCAGCGGCAGCCCTGGCAGCAGCACGAAGAGCGCGCCGAGCGCGATGAGCGCGGTGTACAGGCCGTTGAACACGGGAGCTTTGCCCCAGGTATAGGAGACGCCGCGTTCCCAGCCAAAGGCGCCGCAAATGGCGTAGGCGGTGCTGAGCGGCAGCACGCTAGCGGCGAGCATGCTGGCGCCGAAGAGCCCCAGCCCGAAGAGCAGGCGTGCGTAGGGTCCGGCGAGCGGCTCCAGCGCGCGGGCGGCATCGTCGGCTGTACTGACCTGGATGCCCGCGACGTACAGGGTCGCCGCGGTGCAGATGATGATGAAGGCGGCGATCAGGTCGCTGAGAATGGAGCCGACAACCACGTCGGTGCGCTCGGCGGGATACTCCGAAAGTGGCACGCCTTTGTCGCTGATCGAGGACTGCAGATAGAACAGCATGTACGGCGTGATCGTGGTACCGACCAGGGTGATCAGCGTGGACAGGTAGCCCGGGTCCAGCGACACACTGGGCGTGATCGAGGCAAGCGCGGCCTGGCCCCAGTCAGGGTTGGCCAAAAACGCGGCGCCAACGTAGGTCAACAAGGCCGCCCCGAGCACCAGGAACACTTTCTCGGCGACTGAGTACGAAGCGCGCACCACGATCAGCCACACCACCACGGCCGAGATTGGCACCGAAATCAAGGCCGGGATGCCGAACAGCTGGCCCGCCGCGGCGATGCCCGCAAACTCGGCCACGGTCACTGCGCCATTGGCAACCAGCAGCACCAGCATGGCGAGGCCAGTCCAGCGCACACCGAACTGCTCACGGATCAGCTCGGCGAGCCCCTTGCCGCTGACCACGCCAAGTCGCGCCACCTGGAGCTGCACCACGATGAGCGAAACGGTGATCACGATGAGCGCCCAGAGCAGGCTGTAGCCGTACTGGGCGCCGACCGACGCGTAGGTGGCAATCCCGCCGGCATCGTCGCCCGCGGCGCCCGCGATCAGGCCTGGGCCAAGTACCGCCAGGGCAACGAGCAGCCGCCGTCGCCACGGCCGGCGGCGCGGTGGCGACGAGCGGGTCGGCGCAGTCGCGCGCGGCGTGACAACAGCCATGTGGGTCCGCGTGTGGGATACCAGCGCGCGAGTTGCGGCGGCAACTGACGACTGGCGCGAGGCTTGCTGCTAGCCGGCAGGCGGGCGGTGCAAACAAGCTCTCTACAGCTGCAAGGCGAGTGGCACGCGGCCATGCGCCTGGGTGACTTCGAGTCGGCCTGGCGCGTCAGCGACGGCATCATTGCCCTGCGGCAGCCAGGTGAGCAGTGCTGGGATTTGCCACGCCACGAGCAGTGGGTCTGGGACGGTCGGCCGCTAGCCGGGCAGCGGGTGCTGGTGCGCTGCTACCATGGCCTAGGCGACACGCTGCAGTTCGCCCGCTTCCTGCCGGAGCTCAGCCGGCTGGCGGCGGCGACGGTGGTCTGGGCGCAAGCGCCGCTCATCCCATTGCTCCGAACATTGCGAGATGGTTGCGCCATGCAGCTCCTGCCGCTGCACGACGGTACGCCGGAGGTGGACTACGACGTCGACATCGAGGTCATGGAGCTCGGGCATGCCCTGCGCGTGCGCGCGGACGCGGTTGGCAAGCTCGTGCCGTACTTCAACGTCCCCGCGGCACCACGCGCTGCAGAGCGGTTCGTGGTCGGGCTGGTGCTGGCCAGTGGCGGTTGGGACCGCCGCCGTTCCCTGCCACGCGCGTTGCTCGACCGCCTTCGGGCTCTGCCTAGGGTGGAAGTGTGCAACCTGCAAGTGGATCAGCCGCTGCCTGGCGTGCGGGATTTAAGCACGCCGGACGTGCTCGTGCTTGCTCGGCGCGTGCGCGCGCTGGACCTCGTCATTACGCCCGACACCATGCTCGCGCACCTGGCTGGCGCGCTCGGCGTGCCGACCTGGACGTTGCTGCCAGCCGATGCCGATTGGCGCTGGCTCAGCCCCGACCGATGCGACTCGCCCTGGTATCCGAGCATGCGTCTGTTCCGCCAGCCTTCACCGGGCGACTGGACATCTGTCTGTGACGCCGTGTTGGCGCGGCTCAGTTCAATCGCTCGATAAGCATCGCCATTCCCTGGCCCCCGCCTACACACATCGTTTCGAGTCCTACGTTTTTGTCGAGAGTGAGAAGGTCGTTGAGCAGCGTGCACAGGATGCGCGCGCCGGTCATACCGTAGGGGTGGCCCAGTGCGATCGCGCCGCCGTGCGGATTGAGTTTGTCGCTGAACGGATCGACGCCGATCTTCTCGGCCGATGGAATGACCTGCGCCGCAAAGGCCTCGTTGATCTCGACAACGTCGACATCGTTGATCGTCATGCCGGCACGCTTGAGCGCCTGGCGCGAGGCATCGACCGGCCCGAGGCCCATGATCTCGGGGTCGAGCGCCGAAACGCCGGTGCTGATGATCCGCGCGAGTGGCTTGATGCCAAGCTCCTTCGCTTTCGTGTCGGACATCACGACCACCGCCGCGGCACCGTCGTTCAGCGGACACGCGTTGCCCGCGGTAACCAGGCCGTCTTCCTTGAACGCTGGCTTCAGGCTGGCCAGCACCTCCAGCGTGGTGCCAGCACGCGGACCGTCGTCCTTGGTGAACATCTCGCCGTTCGGCAGCGGCACGGGCACGATCTCGCGGTCGAAGAAGCCGCTTGCCTGAGCCGCCACCGCCGCGTTCTGACTCTTGACCGCGAAGCGGTCCATTTGCTCGCGCGTAATGCCCTCGCGCTCCGCGACGTTCTCGGCGGTCAGGCCCATGGAGATGTAGATGTCGGGGTAGCCCTCGGTGTTGCCTGGCTCGAGCCGAGGATTGCGCGCGGTGCGCGGATCGGAGTGGCCGTTGCCGAAGCGCGAGACGCATTCCACGCCGACCGACAGGAAGACGTCGCCTTCGCCCGCTCGAATCGCGTGCGCTGCCATGCGCGTGGTCGCCAGCGAGCTCGAGCAATAGCGGTTGACGGTGCAGCCTGGTGAGTTCACACGGCTGAGCACGCTCACCACGCGCCCGAGGTTGAAGCCTTGCTCGCCGCCGGGCAGTCCGCAGCCGCACAGAAGGTCGTCGATCATCTCGGGTTTGAGCTGGGGGACTTTTTCGAGGACCTTGCCGACCACGTAGGCCGCCAGGTTGTCAGGTCGGACGTCCACCAGGTGACCCTTGTTGGCGCGGCCGATGGGCGAGCGTGTGGCGGCGACGATGACGGCTTCAGGCATGGGCATCTATCTATCCCCCTCCGTGAGAAGTAGCGTACCCCTCTAGAATCGCCGCATGTACGTGGGCGGCATTCGTGATGGCGGTGCAGGCCAAAAGCGATACTTTGCGCTGAACGCCGCATGACGACCACCACGCGACTGACTCTCAAGCAGTTCCTCGAGATCCCCGAGCAAAAGCCCGGTCTCGAGTTCGATGCCGATGGCAGTATTCACCAGAAGATGTCGCCGAACTGGGACCACGGCGCTTTGCAGAGCCACCTGGCCTACCTGCTGTGGGCATGGCTTTATGCCGATGCAGAGCGGCGACGGGGCTATGTCCAGACGGAGTTCCGAACCAACGTCGCGGGTGCCTCGAAGCTGCCTGATGTTGCGTTCTACCGGCGGCGGCCGCGGCAGTCGAAGCGAAAGCATGCGCTCGAAATCGCGAACGTTTCTATTGAGATTCTGTCGCCAGCGGATGATCCGAACTGCCACTCCGCGAAATCTTCTCAGTGCTGGACCGCTGAGCTAATCCAGCTGCGCGGCCACGCGCGCAAGACCTTTCGCGACGTTGTTGCGCCAGCCGTTGCCCATGTTCTCATAGGCAAAGGTGTCCTCGGCGCGAAAGCCCGTGTGCTCCAGGCGCACGTGCGTCCCGCCACCAGGCGTGGGCTGCAAGGTCCAGGTGACGGTGGTGTCCAGTCGATGGCCGTAGCCCTGTAGCGCGTCGGATCCGCCTGCCCACGAATAGGCAAGTCGTTTCTCGGGCTCGACTGTCAGCACCTGGCACTGCACCGTGCCATCCCAGCCCGCGACTGGCTCCGTCTTGAACTGAAACTGGTGGCCGACCTCCGCTCGGAACGTGTTCGGCATGAGCCACTGCTCGATGAGGTTCGAGTCGGTGAGCGCGCGCCAGACGCGATGGGGCGCCTGCGGCAGGTCGAAATCGACGACGATGGAACGGGTGTCGTTGGTGGTTTGTGTGGAGCTCATTGGGAATGTTCGTCCATTTCGTGAAGGAGAGTGCTGAGGCGCTGGATGCGCGACTGCCAGAAGGTCTGGCAGCGCGTGATCCAGTCGACCAGGGGGGCCAGGCCGGCTGGCTCGGCGCGGTAGTAAACAAAGCGACCGTCACGGCGATCGGCCACCAGGCCAGCGCGCCGCAAGGCCGCCAGGTGCTGCGATATCGCTGGCTGGGAGACCGACAGGCCAGCAGTAATCTCTGAGACCGTGGCCTCACCCTGCGCCAGGCGTTCGAAGACGGCGCGTCGGGTGGGATCGGCCAAGGCCTGCAGTACGTCGGTCGGTCCCGCCACGTCCATCTCAGAAGACATATTAGTGTTCACTTATGAGTGAGGTCAAGCTCCGCCGTGCCGAGCCGGCTGATGCGGACGCGGTTGCGGCCTGCGTGCAGCATGCCTACGCGCGCTATGAAGGGCAGCTGGCGCGACCGCCCAAGCCGGTGCTGGCGGATTACACGGCTGTCGTGCAAAGCACGCTCACCTGGCTCCTGGAGAGCACGCTTGGTGACAACGAGTGCGTCGGGGTGCTCGTGCTGGTGCCCCAGGTCGATCACCTGCTGCTCGACAACGTGGCCGTTGAGCCCGCGTGGCAAGGGCGCGGGTTGGGCAAGCGGCTGCTGGAGTTCGCCGAAGGCGAGGCCAAGCGGTTGGGTTTCAGCGAGGTACGGCTGTACACCAATGCCTTGATGACCGAAAACCGTGCGCTGTACGCCCGCGTCGGCTACGTGGAGTAC
>JAFAZN010000315.1 GCA_019239775.1 Chloroflexota bacterium | reverse complement strand
GGAGTAGTATCCCGCCAGCTGGGCTAATGCCAGATGCACATGGCAACCAGCAGAAGAAAGCTCTGGACTGGAGGGGCGCACACTCCCAACCAGGCGCCGGCGTCTTTTGACGCACAGAACTGCGGGAGTCCACCCCGGAACTTCGGGACTGAGACTCAGAACTGCGGGACCTTCGCGCAAATCTGCGGCAGTTCCAGTTCAAATCGCGTGCTTAACAACAATAGAAACACGGCGCGGCCGTACCCCTCGTCGGGGTCCGCCGCGGCCCGTAGCGTGTCGGTGTGGTCGAGACCCACAGCAGGGAAGCGCCGGGGACGAACGGGACGGTCGACGACGAACGCCCGCGCCTGCTGCGGCTCAAAAGCCTGCTGAACGAGTGGGAACTGGACGCGGAGGCTGCGCATCTCGCGTACACGACCAACACTCCACGCGGGCCGATCACAAACCTGAAGGGTCTTGACCGTGAACTGGGCGGAGCTCTCGCTCCTGGACTGCATGTGGTGCACGCTTCGCCGGGCGTCGGCAAAACGGCCTTTTGCCTACAGGTCGCTGCCACGTCCCCCTTTCCAGCGCTTTACCTCACCTGTGAGATGGCGCCGCTGGAGCTCTTCCGTCGCCATCCTGCTCGCGTCACGAGCACCTACCTGGGCCGGCTCAAATCAGGAGAATTCGATCCCGCCTATTCCGTCGGGTTGGCGAGGCAGGCGGCCGCGGCCGCACCCAGGCTGGCGTTCGGAGATGCAACGCACGCGTTTGCCCCACCGGACTGGCTGCAGAAGGCGGCTGTTGCTGTCAAGGGCGATGCCAGTCACATCCTGATCGTCGTCGACAGCGTCCACAGCTGGGCCGAGGCAGCCCCGACGGACGTCGACGAGTACACGGCGCTGAACGACGGCCTCGCCGCGCTCCGGCGGATCGCCCGCAACCTGATCTGCCCGGTGCTGGCTATCGCCGAGCGGAACAGGGCGAAGATGAGCGCCGGCGGCCTGGACGCCTCGGCAGGCTCCCGACGTTTTGAGTACGGAGCGGAGTCGGTTCTCGCTCTGAACCGGGAAAAGGACGAAGGTGCCGACGGTGAAGCGAAAGTAACGCTGACCATCGAGAAGAACAGGAACGGCGCCGCTGGCAAGCGTCTCCCCCTGCTGTTCAACGGCGCCTTGCAGCGATTCACGGAGCCGTAAGAACCGATGAACGATGGATCCGATCGTCCGGTACTGAGCCTGGCAGAGCTCGAGAGCTTTGATCCTTCGGCGCCAGAACGAGGGCGTGAACGTCGGTTTTGCTGTCCGCTACCTGGCTGCGCGGACAAACGCCTCGACGCACGACACCGATCGCTATCCCTGAACGTGGAGAGTGGTCGCTGGCACTGTCATCGATGCGGCGCTGGTGGGACTCTTCGTGAACGCTGGGCGCCTCGCGAGCCACGCTTCAACCCGAAGCGGGCATCCTCGCGCCGCGCATTCGCACTGGCGCGCACACCCGAGCCCACGGCTCTAGCGTGTACGACACGCGTGGGTGCGAATCCGGGTGTCGTCCAACAGGATCGATGGCGGGAGTTGTTCGAAACAGCCGCGCCAGTCCGCGCGGACACTGGAGCGACGTATCTGCGGTACCGCGGGATTTCACCTGAAGTCGCCGCGGCAGCGGATGTTCGTTACGCAGCCAGGTGGCCACACTGGACGCGTACTGAAGACGGTGATTGGAGTCTCGTGGCGACCAGTCGACGCGTCGTCTTTCCCGTCAAGGACCAGCGAGGGCGCCTCGTCGCGATCCAGGGCCGAGTCATCGGGCCGGACGAGCGTGGGCCGAAGGTGTTCACGCGCGGAGATCTCGGTGCCGGTCTATTTCAAACAACCGGCAAAGCTCTGGAGGAAGCACTCGTGTGCATCGTCGAGGCGCCGATTGATGCGTTGACACTGTCGGCCGCGGGAATCCCAGCGATCGCACTGTGTGGGACGAACGTTCCCCCATGGTTACCCGGCGCGCTGGCGTTTCGGCGCATCGCCCTCGGATTTGATGCGGATACCGCCGGCGAGTCAGCAAGTACCAGGGCGGCCTCGGAGTTTCGGGCTATGGGCTGCGACGTCGAACGATGGAGGCCGAGCCGAAAGGATTGGAACGAGGTCCTCGTGACGTTCGGGATCGAAGCCCTGATGGCCGAACTCAAGGGAGAGCTGCACGTCAGTGCCTAGTGTTGCGCGGCGATGTCTCACAAATGAGGAGGCCAAATGAGACCATCTCTGGTCGCGGCAGTGTCGAATCGCTAGTCGGTCACCCAGCGAAACTCAGGTGCAATCGCAATGGGCCTGCGCCGATACATCCGGATCCCATCGGGCGCGTCGTACTGCCGACACAACTCCTCGTACTGAGCCCTGGTCAACTCGAGGCGAATGGGCGCGGCGTTCGCGGCGACCGCCGCCGCATAGGCCTTCTCCACTCGGTCGATCACGTCGTCGTCCATGGCTGGAGCGTAAATCGATTGTGCGAGCCGATCGAGGCCGCCTGACGAGGCTTGCAGCGCGCGGGATGGTCGTTGATAGCGTCGTCGAAGGCGCGACCAGGAGGTGCACCGAATGCCAGCAAGTGAAGCCCGTCACTGGCTTCATACATATCGCCGGCACGGCGAGCGCGTACTACGGCCGCTGCCGCGAATGCAGGAACCGGCGGGCGCGCGAGCGGTACCGATCGAGCCCGACCTTGCGAGCACCCGCGATTGCGCGTAGCCGGCGCAACCAGCTACGTCGCCGCTCAGGATGCCACACGAAACCGAGCATCAGAAGCAGGCGGACCCCCGCACACTCGTGCCACGAAAGCGCCGCCCGCGAGTGCACGTGCTACTCGTCAGACTTGCCGAGCTTGGTGTGCCGCAGGCCTGACGCAGGCAGAGCTCGCCACTAGGGCGGGGCTCGCGCGCGAGACGGTTGTTCGCCTCGAGCGCTGCCATCGTGGAGCGCAGAGACCCACGGCGCAAGCTCTGGCCTGGATTCTCGGTATCGAGGTCGGGTTGCTGAGGGATGAGTCGAGCGACGACCAGCCTTGCAGTTAGTGGGCACATGATCGGATTCTGAGCGCTTTGCCCACTAACCGCGTCGGCGAGTATTCGTGATGTAGCTGGTAGACGGCCAACCCGGCAGGACGACCGGAACGCGCCCTAGACTTCCAGAGTGCCCGAGCGCTCGATCGCCATCGCTCACCAGAAGGGTGGTGTTGGCAAGACGACGACGACGATCCTGCTGGCTGCAGAGTTGGCGGACGCCTGGCCAGCGCTTCGCATTGTGCTCGAAGACCAGGACCCCGATCGTCACCTTACGACCATGTTGCCGGACGACGATTCGGCCCCGTTCGAGCTCGATCAACTCGGCGCGACCCAGGGTGACGTCCGGCTGATCGATACGGGCCCTGGCGATCTCTCCCAGCTGAGGACGATCCTCAGGCACGTCGACTACGTGATCGTGCCTGTCCGACTCGAAACGATGACGCTTCAGGCGCTGAACAAGTTCCTGCCGGTCGTCGAGGACGTGCAACAGATGCGCGGCGGGGCGCCCGAGCTACTCGGTTTCGTGGTAACGCACTATGCGGCTCGGTCTGTCGAGCACCAGCGCAGCCTGGCTGAAGTACAAGACTTCGCCGCCAGTCTGGGTACTCGAATCCTGGCAGTTGTTCCCTTCTCGCCGCGGATCGGCATGCGCATCACCACGCAAGGGCATTACTACCGACCTGCCGCCGAGGCAGTTCTCGAGGTGCTGCGTGCAGGCAGTCTCGTCGCGACCTAACAAGAAGTCGTTTTCTATCCCCCGCCAGACGTTCACCCGTGTTGCAGCGGCATCAAGCGTCCCGACGCCGGCGATTTACCTCGATGTAGAGCGGATCTCGCCCGCCCCGAACAACCCGCGCCGCAAGCTCGGCGACATCACACAGCTTGCTGAGTCGATCGACACGTACGGGTTGCTCCAGCCACTGATCGTTCGCGAGACCGCGCACGACTATGAACTGATTGCAGGTCACCGGCGTCTGGCCGCAATTCAGCATCTCCGTGGATTGGATCCCGAGCGCCTCCGGAAATGGCATCAGGTTGCGGTCATCGTCCATACGGCGGATGACGAACGAGCGTTGCTGCTGGCAGGTCAGGAGAACCTGCAGCGCCAGGACCTTTCGCCCCGCGATCAGGCGCTCTATCTCGAACTGTATGTGCGCAAATACGGCGGTGTACGCAAGGCGGCGGAGGTCTTGAAGCTGTCGCACACCTATGTCGGGCAGCGCTGTCGCGTGTTCGCCGACGATGTCCTCGCTGGCCCGGTCATGGCGAACGAACTCGACGTGAGCTCTGCGCAGGAGCTCTTGCGAGTAGCCGACCCAGAGCTTCGAGGTCGGATTGTTGAGCAAGCGCTGGCCGGCGACTGGAGCAGGCTGCGGATCCGTCAGGAAGTGGACAGGTGGAATGTCGACATTCCAGGCCAGACTGGTCGGGCTCCGCTCGACGGAAAGATGGATGCAGTCCTCCGTGAGCTGGAGAACATTCCCCCCGACAAGCTCACTCCAGACGAGCAGCGCGCTGCAGACCGGCTCATGCGCCGACTGATGTGGATGCTTGGCGCGACGGCAGGTGCGCCAGTGCAAGCGGAGGCCGGCGATGCTCCCATCGGCCCTCGCATCGTGAGCTGGGTCGGCGCTCCGGCTTGACCGCACCGGAGTGGAATGTCGACATTCCACTCCCGCGTCCAAGAGAATCGTGGCCCCTCTAGCTTCGATCTCCTATGGCAGCTTCCTCGACCAGGAGCCGGCGCGCGTCGCCGCCGGGGCCTCAATGGGGTAACTAAATCCGGACGACGCCCAAGCGGTCTACGCTTCCGCGCGGCAGACTACGCTTAACCGTGCCTGACTGAGGTAGCCCGGATCGGCCGGTCAGCGACGTACTCGGCCGCGAGCCGCGATTGCCGGGCGTTAGGTCAGGTCTCGCAGGTCGGTCGCGGTTGCCACACGCGCTGACGATCGCGAGTGGACCTCGAGTCGTCAAGCACCGGGTTTAGGCACATCGGCCCGAAAACCTCCGTTTAGCAGCGCTGGCAGCAAGGGTTCCCCCACGCGGACGCGTCCGGTGAGACGTGGGGTCAGCCTTCGGACTTCGACATTCAGCGGCTGGGTGTGAGCCAGGCGTCGGCTTCGGCGTAGAGGGGCGCGGTCAGGTCAGGTCGATCGTCGCCGGGCATGTCAGTCGGCAGGCAGCCGCGGCCGAAGTAGGCGAGGAATCGCTAGGCGGGCTGGTACCTGCACCAGGTCGGCAGCCGCGATGACCACTTGGTCGTTGGGGTTGACAGGCGCGAGCTGGTCTTTCTGAACTCTGGGCAGCCCAGTCGACGGCGGCCCTCAGTAGGTCGTTCAGCGACTCTGAGCCGGCAGCGACACGATAAATTCGGCACCACCGCTAGGTGAAGTACCAGCGACAATGGTCCCCTCATGCGCCTCCGCTATGGCTCGCGCGATGGCCAGGCCTAGCCCGGCGCCACCACTGGCGCGTGAGCGCGCGGTGTCAATCCGATAGAAACGATCGAACAGGTGCCGTGCGCGTTCAGGCTCGATCCCCGGACCGTTGTCGGAAACGATTGTGCGAGCCACGTCAATCTGTGGTGAGTCAACCCTCAGCACCACCTCGCCAACTCGGGCTGGTGCATGCTGCACCGCGTTCACCGTGAGATTGAGCAGGACCTGGTGCAGACGGTACGGATCGCCGCGCACAATGACCGGACCATTGACTTCCAGTCGAACCTGTTTGTCACCTGCCGCGGGCAGTGCGCGCGTCTGCTCGTACACATCACGAGCGACTGAGGTCAGGTCGACCTTCTGCAACTGCAAGGCGTCGGCCCCCTGGGCATCTAGCCGGGCGAGCATGAGCAAATCCTCGGCCAGCCGCGACATGCGCGTAATGTCGCGCCGCATGCTGTCAATCAGTTGATCTGCCTCCTCCGACTGGCCACTGATTAACCCACGCAGGACGTCCAACTGACCGCCGAGCGCGGTGAGCGGCGTGCGCAATTCGTGAGAGGCGTCCGCGACGAAGGCTTGCTGGGTCGCAAATACGGCCTGGAGCTGCTTTGCCATATCGTTGAAGGCTCGCGCGAGTGCGCCTACTTCGTCGCGTGTGCGCGGTTGTGGCACACGCGCTGACAGATCGCCCGCGGCCAACCGCCGCGACACGACCGCCATCTCGCGGAGCGGGCGGAGGCCACGTCCGCTAATCCGTGGCCCGACGACCAGTGCCAGGAGCAAGCTGCCTGTGAATCCGATCGCCAGCAACGGCAGCAAAATGCGTCCGTCGGTTGGCGGAGTCGGGCGCGTGGCGATCTGCACATAGCGCGGCCCGTCCGTGCCTGGAGGTGAGGTGTCCAGAGGTGCGAGCGACAGGGCGACCGCCGGGTCCTGGTTCGAGATGATCACCAGGTACTCCGGCGCTCCGCCCGCGAGCGCCTGCAGCCCGGCCTGGGGCACGGTTTGCACGATCGACTCGGGTCCGCTCGAATGCGCGAGCACACGACCGTCGGAGGCAACAAGCGACACCCACAGGTCACCCTCACCACGGTCGCTGTCGGCGACCGCCTGTGCGACCTCGCCCGGTGACGCGCCGCCCGCGAGCCTCTCGTCAACGTCCACCCGCACGCGTGCGCTCAGGTC
>JAFAZN010000283.1 GCA_019239775.1 Chloroflexota bacterium | reverse complement strand
TGACAAGAGCGGGATCTCATGGCCCTGCCTTTAGCGAACTGGGACGTGGAGCCCGAGATCGCCGATGGCCAGCTCCCGCATGCGGAATTTCTGGACCTTGCCGGTCACGGTCATGGGAAACTCTTCGACAAATTTCCAATAGCGCGGGATCTTGTATGTCGCGATGCGGCCTCGGCAGAACGTCTCCAATTCACTCTGCGACGTGTGGGCGCCGTCGCGCAGTCTGATCCAGGCCATCACCTCCTCGCCGTATCGCTCATCCGGAACACCGATGACCTGCACATCGCTTACAGCGGGATGCGTGTGCAAGAACTCCTCAATCTCACGTGGGTAGATGTTCTCGCCTCCCCGGATCAGCATGTCCTTGATTCGTCCAACGATGCTCACATAGCCGTCTTCGTCCATGACAGCGAGGTCGCCGGTGTGCATCCACCGTGCTGGATCGATCGAACGTTGCGTCGCCTCTGGGTTGTTTCAGTAGCCGAGCATCACGTTGTAGCCACGCGTGCACTGCTCGCCGACTGAACCGCGTAGCATCGTCCGCCCGGTCTCCGGATCGACGACCTTGATCTCTACGTGCGGATGTGCCCGGCCGACGGTGCCCACCGCGCGGTGTCGTAGTGTCGTGTGGAGCGGCGTACCAGGATCACTTCCTCAACCCGCAACTGCGTTTGAGCAGCCGGCGTAAGCGGGATCAGCTTCGCCGAGTCGAGATCCGGTGAACGGCGGAGTGGATTGGCGCGCCACGCGGCGGCTTCGGCTCCGTTGCGGAGCTGGGCCGCCGCAGCAGGGCGCCAACACGTCGCGGGCTTCGGTGGTCTATCCGCGGACCCTCGAAATCCTGGACGCGCACGGTGTCGCCGAACGTCTCATCGCTGAGGGGCTGCGTGCCAGGCGCTTCACGACTCGGGACCGCGACCGGACTCTTATTACTGTTCCCTTCGATCGCCTACCCACAGCTTTTCGATTGACATTGCTCGTTCCGCAGACGGTCACTGAATCGGTTCTGCCGCAACGCCTTCAGGAGTTCGGCACCACCGTCTTACGGCCATACACCGTAAGCAGCCTGACTCACGACGGCTCCGCGGTGACGGCGCTTTTCGAGACAGCGGAACGAATGGAGGCAAAGTCGCTGGTGGGAGCGGAGGAATGCACATCACCGTTCGCGATCGGGCGCAGATTGAGTATCGACGAGGCGGCTCAAATCAGTCGCACACGCTGGCTGACGTGCGATTTGCGAGCAACTCCGACGGCATCCCGAAAGACGAGGTCGCGGTGTATTTCGCGCCTGAAGGCCAGCTCGCATGCGTGCCGTTTCCGCACGGCAGCTTCAAGCTGGTCGCCAATGTGGCCGAGGCACCCGAGCAGCCGGATGTCGAATTCATGCAGCGCTTACTGGACGGCTCGGAGTCCACAATCGCAGCGTCCACGAATTCGGGATATCGTGTGGAGTTCCCGGTTTCGCATACACCACGATGGAGCGGACCGTTTCAGAGCAGGGCCCGTTGCTCTCGCCGGGGATGCCGCGCACGACAATGGTCCACACGGTGGGCAGGGGATGAATACTGGCATTGGCGATGCGGTGGTTCTCGCTGGAGCGCTGGACCGCGCGATTCAGCATGACGCCCCGGATCTTGCTAGACGCATACGCGGAGGAACGTCTGCCGGTAGCCCGGCAAGTGGTCAGGTTGACGAACTGGCTGACGCAGCTGGCGCTGATGGACCGCCAGTTGCGCGGTGTGCGCAATTTCGCGATTGGATTGGTGAGTCCAGTCGTGAGTCGCCGCTTTGTCTGGCAACTGTCAGGATTGGCATACCGCTGAGCGGTGTTGGCCCTGAAATGTCAGGTGGATGCCCCTGCGGGACTGGCTGCTAACCTGGCGCAAGGCGGAGGCCGTCAGTAGTGCGGCAGAGCATTGGAATCGGAGTTGTCAACGTTGCTCACGCTGAGACTTCAAGCAGCAGCTGGCCGATTCGAGCGAGACGTCCAACGAAGGGTTAACACCTTCAACGACGGGATTCGGGCGACAGGGCTCGGCGCGCTTGTAGGCGGATTGGTATGCCTTGGCCGAAGCTCGGCGGCCACGCGGGCAATGGAGGCTTCGCGGTAGAGCTCCTGGTTGTGCATTCTGACAAGATCTGGAGCGATCAACGTGTAGTACGACATGAGTTCGGTTCTCCGTATCGATTGAGACTGGACTGAACACGGCTGCGCACGATCAACAGCCTGGCAAACTCACGCGTCGAAAACGGAAATGGCTGTTGAACGGTCGGGTGGCGACCGAAGCTGTAAGGCAGGTCGTGGTCACCGGCACCGTCGCCGTCCAGAGTGCCAAGCGTGGTCGCAGTGGACATCTGGGGTTGTGGTTCGGAAATCATCTGTGCACCTCGCGTGTTTCTGTTGGCTTCACAACGCGTCTTCTACTGCTATGACGCGTCCGCAGCCAGGTCGGTTGCACGGCTGATTGTTTTGCTGCCGTGTGGGTTTATGGCGTCACCACACCGGACGCGTTCGTAGACACTCACGTGGCGCCAGCTGCTGGCCGTGAATGGCTCGCACCTCCAGCCACCCCAGCGCTCGCGCAGCTGGAGCCCCGCGATTCCCGCCATGAGATCGAACTCCGGCGGATGCGCCAGCCGCAGCCGGATCGGCGAGAGGATCACACCGTCGACGCCGATTGTCACATGGTTACAGTCGAGAATCTGTGACACCGCGTCATACTGGGACACTCCAAGAGTGACGTGTTCCAGTTCGACCTCCTCGACGTCGACGAACTGATGACCAGGTCGTGCGAGCGCGGTGGGGATGCGACATTCGAGCACGAAGACGCCGTCGTCAGTGAGGTGGCGGGCGGCGTTCTTGAAGCATTGGACCTGGTCGTCCTGGGTGAGCAGATTCCCGATCGTGTTGTAAACGAGGTACACCAGACCATAAGTGCGGCCGGTTGTGGCGCGCGACATGTCGCCGATGATCACCTGGAGGTCGCTGCCGTCCGGCTTCTCGCGCATGCGGTCCACCATGTCCAGCGACAGTTCGATCCCATCCACGCGCACGCCCGTTCTGCTGAGGGGCAAGGCGACACGGCCGGTTCCGATGGCGAACTCCAGCGCGTCGCGTCCGTCGGCCATTCGGGCGAGGAAAGCCACCGTTTCCGCTTCGTCGCCGCGGAGGTGTTCGTCGTAGCGGCGTGAGACGGCGTATCCAAAGCTACTTGCCGGGTTGAAGTCCTTCATGCTCACCACGGTAGGCTTGAGGCGAAGGCGGCCACATCGGGCGCCCGCCCTATTTCGCGCAGCTTAAGCGTGCCACTGACTTAAGCATCGGCTTATGGCGAGCTCACGATTGCTCCATCAGGTGGAGTCGGTGCGCGGCGGCGGCGGCTTCGACGCGTGTCGCGGCGCCGAGTTTGCCCAGGATGTTGGAAACATGCACACTGGCGGTTTTCGGCGAGATGAAGAGCTCCGCGGCGATGTCGCGCCGAGGAGCTGCGACGCGTCGAGCACTCTTGGCCACAGCTCGAGTACCTGCTCGAGCATCCGGAGGCGTTGCGCATATGCGAGCGTAGCCCCGGCGTTGCTGACGGCCCGCCACGCACTCGTGAGCGCTGGCGTATCTTCGTGCGCGCCACGCCAGTGGAGCGCCAGCTCGACTGATACAGTGCCCTCCATGCTCAGTAAGGGTGCCGCGTCAAGCACCTCGGCATAGCTCCGGTGCGCCCGAGCGCGCTCGCTCGATAGGACGTCGGCAAGGACCGCTTCTCGGAACAATTCATGCCGGTACGTGTAGCCATCGCCGTCCGCGAGCAGGACATTACCGGTAAGTGCCGGCCGCAAGGCGGTGGTAAAGGCTGCCTCGTCCATTCCGGTCACCGCCGCTAGTAGCGCGTGGCCTATCCGTTGACCGCCTACCGCGGCAACACGCAGCACCTGGATCGTTGGCTCCGGCAACCCTTTCACCACCGCTCGCAAGAATTCCCGTAGCGCAAGCGGCAGCCCCGTTTGAACCGTGCCATCTTGATTTACAAGGGCTTCGGTGAAAAGTGGGATCCCACCACCACGTTCGTAGACCACCTCGGTAAGCGCTACGCCGGGCGGCCGGCCGAGCAGACCGGCCAGCTGAGCGCCGACTTCGTCGCGCGAGAGGCGTGCAAGCTCCACGCGTGTAACCCCGTCTACGCGACCGAGCCCAGCCAGCAACGGTAGCAGCGGAGAATGCTCCACCTCCTCGGAGCGGAACGTGACGACCAGTAGAACCGGCACGTCGCGCATGTTGCGGGCAAGAAAGTTCAGCAAATCACCGGTCGCGTGGTCAGCCCAGTGGATGTCCTCCACGACCAAGACCACCGGGCGCTGCTCTGCGAGTGCTTCCAGCAGTCGGAGGACTTGTTCAAATAGTCGAGCGCGTGCGAGCTCAGCATGGTCCGGAGAGGGCGCAGGGCCGAGCTGTGGCAGGAGTCCTGCTAGCTCGCCCACGCCGCCAGGTGATACAAGCGCGGCGATATCGCCAGCTCCCCGCGAGCGGACCAGTTCTCGCAATATGGCCGTGAATGGCGCATAGGGCAGCCCTCCGGCGCTCACCTCTACGCAACCGCCCGTCAGTACCAATGCGCGGCCGCTGATCGAGGTCGCAAATTCGGCGACGAGCCGCGACTTGCCACCGCCGGCCTCGCCGCCGATCAGCGCAGTGCTCGGTTTTCTCGTTGTGGCGGTCTCGAATGCACTGGTCAGCACAGTCAGCTCGGCACCGCGGCCGACAAAAACTGGACTCACCACGCCCAGAGCGTACCGCTCATTCGTGGGCAAGGTGCGTGTGCTCAGGGCTGCAGAATGACCTTGCCTCTGACTTTGCGACCGGACTGATCCGCAAACGCAGTGCGTGCCTCCGAAAGCGGATACACCGCACCGACATCGGCGCGGAGCTTGCCGGCGTCGACCATCTGCGCGAGGTCTCTCAATTGCGCTCGGCTAGGTTCGCGTACGAAATGCACTGTGCGAATGTCGGGGCGAATCTCTGATTGCGGAAACGTCACGCTCACGAGTGCACCGCCGGGCTTGACGATCGCCACCGACCGAGCCAGCACCTCGCCGCCAATGATGTCGTAGACAACATCGACCGGACCAATTGTTTCCCACCACCGGTTCTGCTCCAGGTCCACGAAGCGATCAGCGCCCATCTCGAGTACGCGCGATTTGACGGAGCCGCGACCGGTTCCAATCACGAAGGCACCGGCCCTATGAGCGAGCTGTACGCCCACCAATCCAACGGCTCCCCCGGCCCCGTGGATAACGACGGATTGACCCGCCCCCAGATGGCCGTGGTCAAACAGAGCCTGCTATGATGTGAGCCCAGCCTGGGGCACCGCGGCCGCCTGGATATGGTCGAGCGTTTTGGGCTTTGGCGCCACATTGTACGCCTCGATGGCGATATATTCAGCGGCTGCGCCGTCGCGGTAGCCCATGATCAGCCCGTAGACCTCGTCCCCCACCGCCACCCCAGCGGTGCCGAAGCCGAGCGCAACCACGACGCCCGAGAATTCGTGAGCTGGAACGATGTAGTCGCGTTTGTGGCCGAGTGCGTCCGTCCACAGCGGCCATTCCAACTCGGTTGGCGTAATGCCACACGCGCGCACCTGCACGAGTACGTCCCCGATCGCGGGCGTCGGCTCCGGTACATCTTCGTACTTCAGTCCATCGATGCCGACCGGCTCATACAGACGAACTGCTTTCATTAACCCTCCTATCTTCTGTCAGGTCGGCGACTACGCTCAAACCAGCCGCGGACTATGCCTATTGAGTGGCCGCACACGTGCAAGGCGAGTCCGGTGCCCACCAGGTCGCCGTGGAACTCTTCCTCGGCATGACTGGTCTGCATGCACCAAGCCCTCCGGTGTGACGCCGTGGAGTCCGACACTGGTCCACTGTTGCCACACCCTGGTCCGCTTGAGCCGATCCTCCGCTTCGCGCTGCATTGCGCCCAGGCAGACCGTCAGCTGCACGGAAACGGACATGCGATTCGGATCACGCCCCGCCTCCGTCGCGTAGCGCATCAGCCGCCGGCCGTCTGCAAAGCTGCTCAGGACCTAGCCCCGCCGGGAAGCAGCCGTCGCCGAAGTGAGCCGCGCGGCGTATCGCACGATCCGTGTTGCCGCCGATGAGCAACGCCAATTCGGCCTGGCTGCTCTTCGGATAGAGCTCGACATCTTCAAATCCGTAGTGGCGGCCTTGGTACGTTGCGCGGCGATCGGAGAGCAGCCGCCGAAGCGTTTCCAGGCCTTCATCAACAAGCTCCGCGCGTGATGCGCGAGTGGGGGGCGCGCGCGCGTGGCAGGACGATGAGGCCTGGCAGCAGTCGAATGCAGCGAGTCCGCGCCGCCAGCGATGCACACGTGACCAGCGGTTCAAAGAAGCTCGGTGGCCGTTGGGTGTCATCGCGCAGCACGCGCGGAGTGCACAGATGCTCATTGGGCACGACCGCGAAGTAGCCAAGCGCCTCGGCTCGCTCGGTAATTCGGGTGAGGCCGTCGGGCGTGGCAAAGCCAATCGGGTAGCCAAGCGCTTCGCGGCAGATCGGCAGGACGGGTGAGAATCTCATGATTTCCTCCGCTGCGCGTCGCCAAACCACGTCTGCAATGCAGCCTTCAGTCCAGCAATCGCCGCATCACCTGAATCGCTGTCGATGGCCCAGGCGATGTATCCGTCCGGTCGGATCAGCGCCGCGCGCATGGGTGGCGGACCGTCCCAACATGAGCCGCGTACGATTCGCACGCGATCGCTCCACCCGGCTGCGACGTTGCACAGATCTGCAGTGCGGAAGCCAAGATCGAGCAGCAGTCCATGACCTTGCCGCATCAACTGAGCCACCGTGGCGGCTCCGGAGTCAGTGGCGAGATGCAGGTTTGGTGCAAACGTCCCAATATACGGGTGGTGCTCGCCATAACCGGGCATCGCGTAATGAACGTCAACGCTGGTAAACAACTCCGCGATGTGGCGGGCGGTGGCTTCATTTTGGAGCAACTCCGAGAAAATCTGCCGGAGCGCGGTCACGTGGTCGCCTGGGCTTGATAGAAGAACCTGCGCCCGCGTGGACATCATCAATCGCTCGCCAACCGGGTGTCGCTCCTGGTGGTACGTTTCCAGCAGGCCTCGCGGAGCCCACCCACGAATTTCGGCGGCGAGCTTCCAGCCCAGATTGCTGGCGTCCTGTAGCCCGGTCTGCAGTCCCATGCCCCCGTACGCAAAGTGAATATGCGCTGCATCGCCGGCCAAGAACAGGCGGCCGGATCGATAGCATGCTGCGAGACGGGCCGTATCGGTTGTCCGCGACATCCAGGTGGACTCCACCAGTGGAAGATCAACGCTGGTAACCCGGCGGATTGCGGTGCGCATTTCCTCCAATGTGACCGGCGCTTCTCGATCCACGTCTACGTGGCCCCACTCGATTGCAGCCAGGCGGTACATCGCGTTTCCCAGCGGGACGATCGCGAAGTTGCCTGTAGCCGTCCGGAAGACACCAACGTCTCGGCCATGCAAGTCCGGTAGAGCGGCGCGCAGCAACTCCACGTCACGTGCATCTAAACGGAAATCTCCAAGTCGACCGATTGCCGTTGGGTCCGTTCCGCGGAAATCGATAGCTGCGGTATGCCGCACCAAACTATGCGCACCATCGCAGCCAACCGCGTACGGGGCGCGGATTGCGTACGTTCCGTTCTCGGCACTGACTTCCACCGACACGCCAGCATTGTCCTGCGTGAGAGAGATGGCTGCGTGCCCGCGGCGGATATCACATCCGAGTTCACGTGCCCACTGCTCGAGAATGGCTTCGACCTCCGCTTGCGGGATGCCAAGTGTGTGGGGATGCGGAAACACGAGCTTGCGCAAATCAATTGGGAACAGTGCGAACTGCACGAAGGGTGCAGGCGCGTGACCTGCCTCGAAACGCTCCAGAATGCCGCGTTGATCGAGGATCTCCATTGAGCGAGACTGCAGACCGAGGGCTTTAGAGAGGCCGGTCGGTGCTGCGAGTCGCTCGACGAGTATTACCGAGGTACCGGCCAGGCCAAGCTCGCCGGCCAGCATCAAACCTGTAGGACCACCACCGATGATGACGACGTCGGCGGCCTGAGGCTGCGCGCCAGACATACTTCACATCCTTGCACGTGAATTGCACTGCATGCAAATACGCGTTCTATGCATGTTGACATGCGAAGTATGCTTGCCGCAGTGAACCAGCCGGCAGGCCTCCGCCAGCGCAAGAAGCGGCGCACCCGCGCGGCGCTCGCTGCCGCCGCTACTCAGTTGTTCATCCAGCGGGGCTATGACGAGACGACCATCGCCGACCTGGCAGAGGTCGCTGAGGTCGCTCCGCGCACGTTCTACAGTTACTTTCGTTCGAAGGAGGACGTCCTCCTCGTGGATCTCGACGACCGGTTGTTGTCACTCGCGAACGTGGTGATCCGCCTGCCGGAAGAAACTCTGGACGACGCGCTGCGTCGGATCGGCACGGCGATGGTCTCGATCGTGAGCGCGAATTCTTCGGACCCTTTGGCTCGCGTCCGCGCCCAACTCGCGGTTAGCCGACCTGCGCTGATGGGGGCGGCGTTCGTGCGCCTGTGGCAAGCGGAGCAGCAATTAGCGCAACGCTTGCAAGCCGCGTTTCCGAAAGAGCTCGATGACATCCTGGCTGCGGCGATAATCGGCGCATTCATGTCTGCATTACGCGGCACATCCAACACGTCAGGCGTCAACCGGCCAACGCGGCGTCGCACGCAGACCATTGCGAACCGCGTGATTGGCTTGCTGGAGTATGGACTGCGTGAATCGCGTCGGAAAGGCAGCGCTAGCGCCTAGCGCGATTGTCTCTGGGCCCTTTTGCGGCGAGATGGACTCATGAGTGCTGTCTCGGCCGCCATACGAACATTTTCGCGCAACGTGGGAAAGTCACTTGGCGTCGACACGCCACTCGCAAGGTCTTCGAGCATGGCGAAGAGAGCGCCCGAGATTGCACCGACGAAGGCGCCTGCAAGAGCTGCGGCGCCAAGACGATCGAGTGACTTCGGGAAGGCTGCGACCAGGCGTTCCGCGATCTCGCGCTGAGCGGCCTGCTGAATCAGCACGATGCGGCCTCGGATCGAGGCATTGGACGATACAAGTCGCAGTCGGAGACGAGCCATCGGGCTGAGCACGTCGAAATCAACCTCAATCGCCTGCTGGAGGGCGCGCAGGAGAACGTCGAGTGGCGCGTCATCTGGTTGGCGCGCGTCGATGGCGCTGAGGACCGCTCCGACCCTGGCGGCGGTATCGGGAAACAAGAGCTCTTCTTTGCTCACGAAGTAGCTGAAGAACGTGCGTGGGCTGACATCAGCGGCCATGGCGATTTCGGCCACCGTCGTCTCGGAATATCCCTTGCGTTCGAACAGGTCGGCGGCGGCGTCAATGAGCGCCTGGCGAGTGCGTTGCCGCTTTCGCTCGCGAAGCGATGCGATGTGACCGGTTGTCACACCAATCGGCCCATCAATATTATTACACTTCTGCAATATCGCATTGTTGCAATATTTCTGTCCCGCGGTTTACGCTGTGGATTGGCGCAGATTGTGGCGCAGAAGACAGGAGAGGAGACAGTCATGTCAACGTTCCTGATGCAGGAAGCGCTTTCTTGGCAATCGTGGACAACGATCCTCGATGGTCAGATGGATCCCCACCCCCTGAGCGATCCCAAGGTCTTGGCAGCCGGCTTCGAACAGATTGGCGGCACGCTGTCAGGCCTTTGGTTATCGGCGGCGAATGCAGAGCTCGTTTATATCGTTGAGTTGCCCGACGTTGTCGATGCCGTGGCATGCAGCCTCAGATATGTGCAGCGCGGGCAGTATGGGCCGATACGGATTACTCCGCTGCTGACACCGCAAGAAGCTGTACGTGCAATCGAACGGGCGGTCACGCTTCCAAAGGGCTACAAGGTCACCGGTAGCGACCGCTGAACGATCACTCGCGCAACAGCCAGCAACTCGCACATGGTCAGTCGGTCGGCTTCGAGCGTCCAACCCGAGCCAGTCGTGCCTTTCCGCGGAAACGATGCCAGGATTTTTGCAACCTATGCAAGTTGGCATCTCAATCGGAACGACATTATTACCGTGCTCAGCAAGTAATCCGAGCAGCAGCTGATATCCGAGCGCGTCGTCATCGATCCGCCGCCTGGCGAGCACGGCCCCACCCTCGTTGACAATGGCGACGTCGTAGTGGTCCTCAGCCCAGTCGATGC
>JAFAZN010000252.1 GCA_019239775.1 Chloroflexota bacterium | reverse complement strand
GGGCTCGATACAGGTGAGGCGAGGCGACCGAGCTGGGGAACGATCTCGTGGATCTCAGGGCTCCGGGTCTGCCTCGCCACATCGCGCCCCACCACAGTGGCGGAACACCGTTCAGTCATACAAGGGCTACTCGCCCTGGACCTCGCGAGTCTAGCGCTCGGTAGTCCCGCACCGCGACGCGGACTGCGCTCCGCCCGTCGACGTATCTGACTCTCGGACCGTTGTCCGCGCGAGATGGAAGCGGGCCGCCCAAACAGGGTCGAACCACGGGTCATGTCGCAGCCAGCGCTGGACGCCAGATTGTGCGCGAGTTTGGAGCGCTCAAACCGGCGGGGTCGAGGGCCGAGTAGGCCCTCGGGAGAAAGACCGCAGTCTTTCGACTTCCAAAACAACTCACTCATTCAGTCAGGCGGCACAAAACCGGGAAACGACTCCGATCCATTGGGCTCGTAGTGCGCCAGTCCGTTCATTTGTTGGCGCAGCCGTGACATCTCCCAGTAGAGGCGTTTGCGGGCTCGCGAGATGTTGCCCAGCGGTCGGTGCTCAGGCAGGCAGTGCCAGGGGTTGTAGCTGAGCACCCGCGCGAAGGCGATCTGCTCGGGTGAATCAAACGATTGCCTCGGAATGCGTATGACAGCAACAGGCACGCGTGGTGACAGGCGCGTTGGCCACATCACCGCCGCATTTTCAATGGGCATCAAAAACGGATCCGTCTGCAGCTGCACGCAGACGTCGAACTCAACGTCGCGCCGCCCCAGCGTAGAAGCCATGGCCAATCGCAAATAGTCAGCAGGAGGCCGGCCCGGCAACCCAGGTACCGAGCTCCGCGAAGAGGCGCGAGGATGAAATGAGTACTTCATCGCCTGCCCCTCGCCCAACAAGTACGGCACCGTACTGAAGTAATCGCACTCCAGTGGCGACGTCTGGGTTCGGGTCCACAGCGAATTCATGATCGCGTCGAGCACGTGTGGCTCGCGCACGTTGAAGAAGTAAAAGACCGGCGCGTTCACGTAACTCCAGCGCTGGAGCGCGGCGTTCGCTCGAGTATCCGGCGTCACAAAGGTCGGCGCGCAGGTGCCGAAGAGGTCCTGGGTGAACCTCTCATCATCCATGAGCTTGGGTCCGGGCACGTCGATGAGCTTGACAGCCATGCTCAAAAACCCGATGTCGTCGATATCCGCCGACCACACCGGCCCCGGCCCCGAGTACCGCACCCATGCTGGAAACGTACGCGGCGTCGCAAGGATCCCGTGGCGCATGTGTGCGGGCACGTCGTCACGCACACGAAACTCGGCCCGCACCACACCATGCGTCTTGGTGTTGCCGCCACGCTCGAAATAACCCGGATTCCAGAGCCGCCGCATCTGCGCGTTGAAGCTGTCGATGATGTCCTGCAGGTACTTCTCTTCGTTCGGCAGCTCACGCTCCTCAGCCAGATGCAGCCCATCGTCAGTGCGTTTCGCGTTGATCAGGTCCGTGACCCACTGCGAGAGCCGCTCGCGAAAGAGCGCGTCGAACCACGGTCTGAAGAACGGGTCAACCCGCCGTTCGGCCTGCACGAGGCCGAGCAACGCATTACTGATCGCATCGAGCACGGGATTGCCCGTGTCGGCCAGGGGCATGCCGAACCCGGGCCCACCCCGTCGATCCATCGGAGTACTCTCAACCCTCATGGCACTGCCATTCAAGGTACTCGCCGTCGACGGAGGCGGGATTCGCGGCATCATTCCCGCGCTGATCCTTGACGAGATCGAGAAGCGGACCAAACGTCCGATCAGCGACGTCTTCGACATGCTCTCCGGCACCTCGACCGGCGGCATCATCGCCCTCGGCCTCACGCTGCCAGGCCCAGATGGCAAGCCCGCCAAGTCCGCCCACGACATCGTCGGACTCTACGAACGCGAAGGCACGACGATCTTTCCGACCTCACTGCGCGAGGTGCTGCACGTCGAGACCGTTCTCGGCGCCAAATATCCCGCCGACGGCATCGAAAAGACCCTGCAACGGTACTTCGGCGATGCGCATCTCAAGGACGCGCTGAAGCCGGTCGTCATTCCTAGTTACGACATCGAAAAACAGGTCCCAATCTTCTTCAAGAGCGAGCGTGCGAAAACCAGCCCCGACTCTGATTTCCTGATGCGCCAGGTGGCTCGAGCGACTTCCGCTGCGCCGACGTACTTTCCGCCCGAGAAGGTCGATACCAACGATCCGCTGCAGTACTACGCGCTCATCGACGGCGGCGTCATCGCCAACAACCCGGCAATGTGCGCCTACGCCGAAGCGATCAAGATGGGTCGGGTCGACGGAACCGGTGTGCTCATCGTCTCGCTGGGCACCGGCGAATTGCGCCATCCCATTCAGTACACTGAGGCGCGCAAATGGGGTCAGGTGGAGTGGGCCCGCCCGGTGCTCGACATTGCGCTCCAGGGCTCCAGCGCAACGGTGGACTACCAGCTGCAGCAATTGCTGGCCACTGAAGGCACCGACCAGGCCTACTTCCGCTTCCAGCTGTCGCTCACGCAGGATGCGACCGAGATGGACGACGCCCGCGACGCCAACATCAAACACCTGATGGATCTGACGCAGGACTACCTTTCGAGGCCCGATACCCGCGATGCTCTCGACGAGGTCTGCGCTCGACTGACCAGTTCGGCCTGACCGCGCTCACAGCCGCGAAGCGCCCACGCGGGTTCCCTCCGGGGAATACTCTTGACTGCATGGTGGCTCCACGTCTCGTCCTGGTGACGCCGCAACGCCGCAAGGCACGTCGTCTGCGCCGCATCGTGAACGCGGTCGCGCTGGCCCTCACGCTAGGTGAGATCGCGCGACGCGCCATCCAGGGGCCAGGCGGCCGCTACTCCTACACGCCGTCCCTCGCGGCACAACTGTTTGCGTACGTGAGTGTGTGGATCGACCAGCACATCGGCTGGCCGAATCTGCCGCTGCCGTTCGGTCTGACCATCCTGCTCGGCGAACGCATCATGCTCCGCTGGCAGAACCTGCACGATACCAACGTCCTTCCCACGACCCCACTGCCCGACCTCAAAACAGACAACACCAACTATCTCACGGAACGCACCATCGACGGGACGTTCAACGATCTCCGCGATCCTCGCATGGGCTCCGCTGGAACGCGCTTCGGCCGAAATGTACCGAACGAATTCACCTTCCCGGACCCGGAGCCACAAATCTATAGCCCGAATCCTCGAGTCGTAAGTCTGGAGCTGCTCACGCGCAACAACTTCGTGCCTGCCACCAGTCTCAATATGCTCGCGGCGGCGTGGATTCAGTTCATGACACGTGACTGGTTCACTCATGGCACCGGTGACAAAAACAACATGTGGCAGATTCCGCTGCCACCTGGGGATGACTTTCCCCAGAACCCGATGCTCATTCCGAAAACCATCGCCGATCCGACGCGACCGCCCAATACCGAGAGCGCCGGCCCCGCAACACATGTCAACCTGCAAACGCCGTGGTGGGACGCCTCTCAGCTCTACCCGACGGACGCCTCCTTGCAAGCCTCAACGCGCACCGGGTCCGGCGGCAAAGTACGCCTGGTACAGCAAAACGGCGAGGACCATCTCCCGCCTCCGCTCCTCGACCAACTGGCGCAAGTTCCAGGCTGGTGGCTTGGCCTCGGTCTGCTGCTAACCCTCTTCGCCCGCGAGCACAACGCCATCTGCGAGCGACTCTCCGCTGCCTATCCAAGCTGGAGTGACGAGCAGCTCTTCCAGAAAGCCCGCTTGATCAATGCCGCGCTGATGGCCAAGATCCACACGGTGGAGTGGACACCGGCGATCATCGCCCATCCCACGACGGTCTACGCGTTGCGAGGTAACTGGTGGGGAGTCGGCGGCCAGCAGCTCGCGCCGCTGCTGCGACGCGTTTCTGACGACGAAGTCATTCGCGGAATTCCCGGCACACCCACCGAACACCACAACGCGCCGTATTCGCTGACCGAGGAATTCGTCGCGGTGTACCGTATGCATCCGCTCATTCGTGACGACTACGCCTTCCGGCGTAGCTCCGATGACGCCGCGATTGAGCAGCGCAGCTTCGATCAGGTTACCGACGTGAAGGGCAACCAACTGCTGACCTCCGCGTCCGTTGCGGACTTGCTGTACTCCTTCGGCACGCTCTACCCGGGCGCGCTGCAGCTCCATAACTATCCGCGCTTGTTGCAGCATTTCACGCGGCCCGATGGCAAGGTCGCGGACCTCGGCGCTATCGACGTGATGCGCATGCGCGAGTTCGGCGTGCCCCGCTATACCTTGTTCCGCGAACTTTTGCACCTGAAACCGGTGCGCGATTTCTCGGATGTCACCGACAACCTGGATTGGGTGCGCCACATGCGCGAGGTCTACGACGGCCGCATCGACCGGCTCGACCTCATGATTGGTCTGTTCGCCGAGCCCAAACCCACCGGTTTTGGTTTCAGCGACACCGCCTTCCGCATCTTCATCTTGATGGCCTCCCGCCGACTCAAGAGCGATCGATTCTTTGGACTGGACTACACGCCCGAGGTCTATACACCCGAAGGGATCGACTGGATCGAAAACTCAACAATGGGCGATGTGCTCGCGCGCCATTACCCCAGCTTGCGCAGCGTGGCAAATCCCGACAACGCCTTCGCGCCCTGGCCCGGCGCCCGCGCCTGACTTCGGCGCACCACGCGTCGGCGCACCTCCCAGGGACATCACTCCGTGGGAACTTCACCTCGGGAGTGACTTCACTTCCCAGGGACATCACTCCGTAGGGACTTCACTCCGGAGAGAATTCCACCTTGGTCCGGACAGTTACTGCCTGAGGAATCACGTCCGTACGAAGCCACGTCCGTGAGGAACTTCCACCCCCCAGGGACTTCACCCCGTGCGGTGCACTCCGTCCGAGTCCTGGACCCTTCCTATGTCTCGCCGGGCGTCACCAGGCCTGTCTCATAGGCCAGCACCACTGCTTGCACGCGGTCGCGCAGGTCCAGTTTCGCCAGAATGCGGGCCACGTGCGTCTTCACGGTGGCTTCTGAGACGATGAGCCGCTCGGCGAGTTCGGCGTTGCTCAGACCGCGTGCCATGAGCACCAGCACTTCTCGCTCGCGCGCGGTCAAATCCGCGACGGCGCCCGAGGCATTCGATGTCGCCGGCGCAGAGGCAACCGGCGGTGCAGCGAAGCGTTCCACCAATCGCCGCGTAATGGATGGTGCCAGCAAGGCATCCCCCGCCGCCACCAGTTTGACGGATGCGACAAGCTGCTCGGGCGTGACGTCCTTCAGCAAGAATCCGCTGGCTCCAGCTCGCAATGCGGTGTAGACGTATTCGTCGATGTCAAACGTGGTGAGCATGATGATTCGGGGCGGCGCTGACAGCGCGGACATGATCCGCCGGGTAGCCTCCAGGCCATCCACTTCCGGCATCCGCACATCCATCAGCACCACGTCCGGTGCAAGCGCGCGCACCACGTCCACGGCTGCTGCGCCGTCAGCCGCTTCACCGACAACTTCGATTGCTTGATCGGCCTCCAGGATCATGCGAAATCCAGCGCGTACCAGCGCCTGGTCATCCGCAATGACGACGCGGAGCATCAAGCGACTTGCAGCGGCAAGCGCGCCAAAACGCGGAAGCCGCCCTCGGCGCGTGGTCCCACCTCCAGCTGGCCGCCATACATCGTGACGCGCTCGCGCATGCCAATCAATCCGCGGCCGCTGCCATTGGCGCCATCGCTGAGCGCCCCGCCGGTGTCCACCACCTCCAGCTGCAGCTGGTCGTCGGCAAACTTCAAGACCACCGAGGTCCGCGCTCCGCTGGCGTACTTCAAGACGTTCGTCAACGCCTCCTGGACAATGCGATAGGCGGTGAGGTCCAGTCCAGGTGGCAGCGGATGCGGCGTTCCCTCCACGTGCATGTCAATCGGCAGACCTGCTTGCGACATGCGATCGATCAGCGGCTGGAGCTGGTCCAGCCCCGGTTGTGGCGCCAGCGCTGGCTGGTCGTCAACGGCAGTCAGGAGCCCCAGCAGGTTGCGCAGCTCGCGCAACGCGTCGCGGCCACTGGCTTCAACCGCGAGCAGCGCGTCTACCGATTTCTGGGGTTGGCTCGCAATCAAGGTCCGCGCCGCGCCGGCCTGCACCACCATCACGCTCACACTGTGCGCGACCACATCGTGGAGCTCGCGCGCGATGCGCTCGCGTTCATCCGCGCGCGCCACGCGCATGCTCAGCTCGCGTTCGCGCTCCAACCGGATCGCGCGCTCCTCGAGCATGGCCGCCTGCATACCGCGCTGGCGCACGCTGTTCCCCGCCAGCCACAGGCCAAAGCCGCCAACCAGCTGCAAGGCCCAGGCAGGCATGGAGGGAGACGACTCCGGAAACAGGATGCCCAGGATCGTGGCGCCGATCACCAGCCAGATCAGGTAAGGCCAGCGCCAGCGACTGTACACCGCCACCGAATACACGCCGATGAATATCGCCACCAGCGACAACGCCACGGGCTGCCGGGCACCCAGACTGGCGGCAGCGATCTGCGCGAAGTGCATCCCCAGCGGATAGCGGCGACGCACCACCAGTGGCAGACACGTGAACGTGCCCGTGAAGAGAACGCGGTAGTCGCCAGGTTCCTCGGACAGCAATTGCAGGTTGGCCCCGACCGCCAGCGCAACCGCGAGCGCGCCATCGAGCAGGCGCGGATCGATCCGCAAGATCCAGTTCCACACCCGACGCACGGGGTTCATTCTGTCACGTGGATACCACGCTGGGCGTCAATCGCGCGAGTGAGGCGGCGTACATCTCGAGGATGATGCCGTGCGCAGATCATCCTCGTGAGGCGCGTGCAATCACCTCCGCGGCCGATTCGGAGTGCCCCCAACCATTCGTAGATTGGGCGCATGATCACGCTCGAACGAACGACAACACAGGCATCCAAGCGAGCCCCCAAGTGCAGCTATGCGGGTGTGCGCGTGTACTCCGCCGCGCTCCTGGCATTTGGCGCGGCATTGATCCATCTCGCCGTCGCTCCGGAGCACCTGCGTGAGTGGGCGCCGTTCGGCGTGTTCTTCCTGACGATCGGCTCGATCCAGATCGTGCTGGCCGTCGAATTGCTGGCGCGCCCAACACGACGACTCGCGCTCTCACTCATCCTGATCAATGTTGGCCTGCTCGCGCTCTGGTACACCTCGAGGACGGTCGGCCTGCCGATCGGCCCTACCCCAGGACAGCCCGAGGCCGTCGGTCTCACGGACATCGTGTGTGCCACGATGGAAGTCCTCGGCACCGTGCCGCTGATGGCGCTTGCCATCCGACCGCCCCGCCGGCGCCAGCGCCGCATCTGGCTGGTAGGCCTCGGCTCGGCGCCGACCGCAATTGTGTCCACGGCAATGACCGCGCTCGCAATTGCAGCCACGCTGAACGGCATGCCGGAAGCGGCCAATGCCGCCCCTGCGATCCCTGGCCAGCCTACAACCTCCATCACCACCCTGGTCGAGGCGCCGGGCAATGAGCCCGTCAAACACTTCACCCTTGTCGCCGCCCCAACCGACATTAACGGCCAGCAGGAATGGGCGCTGAACGGGAGCGTTCCCGGTCCGGAGCTCCGCGTCAACCAGGGCGATCGCGTGCAAGTCACACTGGTCAATCACCTGCCGGAGTCCACCACGCTCCACTGGCACGGCGTGGTCCTGCCCAACGCGGAGGACGGTGTCGCTGGTGTGACGCAGGACGCGGTGGCGCCCGGCGCCGAATACACCTATGAGTTCGTGGCAAGGGAAGCTGGCACCTTCTGGTACCACTCGCACCAGCAAACGGAAGAGCAGCTGCCGCGCGGCCTGTTCGGAGCGCTAGTCGTCTTGCCGCCAACCGGCCAGGTGGCGCAGCAGCACGATTACACGCTGCTCTTCCATGGCAGCGAAGGGCTGGTATCCGTCAACGGCCAATTCGACAACCTCCACCTGGATGCGCAACCGGGCGAGACAGTCCGCCTACGGCTGATCAACACGGTGGCACCCGGCATGGATGGCGGTCCCGAAACTCCCGAGCTCGTCGGCGCACCGCTGCAGGTGGCGTCGCTGGACGGCCGCGATATCAACGGACCCGCCGAACTCGGCCCCACGCGCATTCCACTCGGCATGGGCCAGCGCGCCGACCTCGTGTTCACGATGCCGCAGTCCGGCAGCGTACAGCTGATGGATAGCGAGATTATCGGCGAGGTCTCATCGGTCCAGAAGTTCTTCCAGAACGGGACCCAGCCACACTATCCGACGGTCACCATCGGCTCAGGCGACCTGCCTGCTACTGACAACGCCGCATCTGCGCCGCTGTTCGACGCGCTCCACTACGGCGTGCCGACTCTCGATGAAGTGGCGTCTGCCACTCCAGACCAGACGGTACCAGTGGTGCTTGGTGAGCACGCTGGCATCCGTGATGGCGTGCCGCAACTGGTCCACACCATCAACGGCGCCGCCTCACCCGATATCCAGCCCATCACCGTTACCGAAGGGCAGATCGTGCGGATGCACATCGTCAACACCACCGCCGAGTACCATCCGATGCACATGCACGGCCACGTGCTGTCGGTGATTGCGATCGACGGCCAGCCGGTCGAAGGCAGCCCGATCCACCTGGACTCCGTGCTGGTTGCGCCGCATCAAACAGTGGACGTGGCCTTCGCCGCCAACAATCCAGGCGTGTGGATGTTCCACTGCCACGTGCTGCTCCACGCGGGAATGGGCATGACCACGAGCATCAACTACGTGGGCTACTCCACCCCGTTCGAGATGGGCACCCGCTCTGGCAACATGCCAGAGTAGGCGCCCCACACCCTACACTGGCCAGGTTTGTCGCCGGTACGCGGTGTCCCAGAACCACCACTCGTAGCGACTGCTGATCACGTAATTCCGCTCGCAGCGGGCCAGGGCGTCGGCGTCCAGGCCCGCTGCGAGCTCGTCAAATTGCGCAGTCAGCCCGATAATCCGCGCGTCGCGATCGTAGGTTCGGTCCTCGACGGAGGATACTTTGCCTGGAGCGTAGAACTGGATCCAGTCCGCGTACATCGCATTCGGCGGAAGCGCACCGTCACGCAAAACGTCCCCAACGTGTGCATACACATGTGGGCACGGCAGCATCGCCGCCAATCCCTCTGCAGGCGAACTACCGTGGGCGGCTGCCAGCATGTGTCGGCTGTACGCCCAGTTGGCCTCGTTCATCTCCCAGTTGATGTGATCGAAGTCCAGTCCTAGCTCGGCAGCGTGGGCTCGGTGAAAGTGGTATTCCATACCAACCAGCGGCTCCACCCAGTTGAGCATGAACTTCACCCCGCGTGCGTCCGGCATCCGGCCGGCGATGACGGCCGCGGCGCGAGCGAACTCCTGCAGATACAGCCAGTCCTGCTGCACGTAGAAGCGGAAGGTGTCAGTTGGAAGCGTGCCGGCCTTCAGCTCTTGCAAATAGGGGTGCGCGAGGATCCGATCCCAGACCGGCGCCGCGATCTGGCGCAAGCGCTCAGACGGTTTTACCGCTGCCCCCACCAGCTCGGCGGCTACCACGGCAGCACCTGCACACCTGCCTGGTGGGCCAGAAACAGGGCGGCGTATACCACCAGGACTCCGATGAGAATGAATGTCCATCGTTTCGTTGCAGTTTCCACGTTCTTCACTCCTAACCTGTCAAGCGTCGCCAAAAACACGCCCAGTCTGGCCCAAGTGTCCTCTCTACTGGGTCGAGCGCCATGTACGTCAGAGTCAGACACCTCGCGTCAAAACAGCGCCACATCCTGCGATCCACGCTAATTCACAAATGGCGGAATGGTCTCGCCGAGCCACCCCGCGGCATGCAATCCAAAGAGCAACAGCGCCAGCACGAGTCCGGCCGTCGTCGCGAACACCACGTCGCGCCAGCCGAATACCGAGCGATGGAAATAGGTGCGATCAGGAACCGCACCAAACCCGCGCGCATCCATCGCCAGCGCAACCCGCTCGGCGTGGCGAATGGCGCCCGCGAGCAAAGGCACCATGTGGCCCACCAGCCGACGGTACTGCGCCACCACGCCGCCCCCAAGCGGCACCCCGCGAATGCGATGCGCGGCGCGGATGCTGGCAAGCTCGCCATCGAAGAGTGGCACGAATCGGTACGCAGCGATGATGCCGTAGCCAAAACGTGAACTGACATGTGCCTGCTGGACGAGCGCCTGCAGGAACGCGGTTGGATCCGTGGTCAGCGTGAACAGCAGTGAGACCGCAAAGATCGCGAGTATGCGGAGCATGATGGCCACTCCGTAGGCCACTCCGTCTTTAGTCAGCGCGAGCGGTCCCCAGCGCGCGAATGGCTCCATCGTGCTTGCATAGAACAGCGCAGTGGTCCAGAACAATCCAAAAGACACGATGCCAAATGGCCGCAACGTCCGGAGGATCTGCCCCAGCGGCACGCCACCGAACAGCACGATGGCGGTGACGCCCAGCAACGCAACAGCCAGCGGCGTGATCGGGTCCACGACAACCGTGAGCACAACCATCACCACCACCGTGAACGCCAGCTTCGTAAGCGGATTCACGCGGTGGAGAAACGAGTCCGTCTCGTAGAAGAGCAGGAATCTCATGCCACACCAACCGACTGCGGCCGCAGGCAGGCCACGAACCCCTCGACCGTGGACGGTAATGCTCCCCCCGGTTGAGGTTCCAGCACCCGTTGTGCCAGCGCCCGAATGGGTGGCACCTGCAGATGCGCCGTCGCCAGGAGCTCCTCGTCGTCGAAGACCTCATCCGGAGTCGCATGTGCCAATACCCGCCCTCCGTGCAGCACCGCAACGCGATCGGCGTGCTCGGCCACCAGCCGCATGTCGTGAGTGATGATGAGCAGCGTCGTGCCCGCCGCGTGCAGCGCCTCGAATTTCTCCAACAACGCGTTCGCATGACGTCGGTCCTGACCAAACGTTGGTTCATCCAGCACCAGCACGCGCTGCTTCAAGATGAGCATGGTTGCCACGCTCAAGCGGCGCTTTTCGCCGTGGCTGAGCTTGAACGGATTCGCCGCGGCAAGCCCGGCCAGTCCGAAATCATCCAGCATCTCATTCACTCGCCGGCGGACCTCGTCTTCGGACCATCCGCGCAGTCGTAGTCCAAACGCCAGCTCGTCCAACACCGTTCGCGCCACAAACTGGTGCTCCGGATTCTGGAAGACATAGCCAACCGTTTCCGCCAATTCGTTCCCGCGAATGTGGCGAATGTCGCGCTCCTCGAGAAATACCGTTCCCTTCGGTGCGGTGAGTGTCGCGATCAGGTGGTGGGCAAGCGTCGTTTTGCCGGCGCCGTTTGGTCCGACGAGCGCGAGCAGCTCGCCGTGCCGGACATCCAGATGTACGTCTCGTAACACGTTGGTGCCGCGCCCGTAGGCCGCGCTCAAGCCATGCACACGAATCGCTGGAGACTCCGAGCTCCAACAATGTTCGGCCCTCGGAGAAGCGTTCCCGAAAGTCCATGAATCCAGGGTCAGCGGCGCCAGACTCCGTTCCGCTTCCTCGACGGTGATCGGAAAGTCGCGCAGCGCAAACCCACGAGCGCGCAGCGCTGCGGCAAGCTCGCTGACTTGCGGCTTCCAGATGCCGAACGCGTCGAGCGCTTGCGCCTGCCGCTCCAGCACGTGGTGGGGCTCACCATCATCCACCAACCTGCCGTCCGGCCCGAGTACCAACACCCGGTCGATCAAATGCATCAACTGGTCGAGCCGGTGCTCCACCACCACAATTGTGTGGCGACCCTCCGCTTTCAGCCGCTCGATTATGGAAAAGACCGCCTGGGCGCCGGCGGGATCCAGGTTGGAGGTAGGCTCGTCGAAGACCAGCACCGACGGCTCCATCGCCAGCACACACGCCAACGCCAATCGCTGCTTGTTTCCTCCGGACAGCCAGTCGACCCGGCTGGAGCCGTCGCACTCGAGTCCGGTCAACGTCAGCGCACGCTGAATCCGGCCAGGCATCTGCTCTGGCGCCAGGGCGAGGTTCTCCAACCCGAACGCGACTTCCTCGGCAACACGCAGCATGCACAGCTGCGCCTCCGGATCCTGAAAGACGATACCGACCTGGCGCACCGTTTCCGCCAACGCGCGTGTCGATACGGGCTCGCCATGGATCCGCACGCTGCCGCTGAGCGCACCCGCCACCACGTGCGGGATCATTCCGTTCAGGCACAGCGCGAGTGTGCTCTTGCCGCCTCCACTTGGACCGAGCACGAGCACCGTCTCACCTTCATGGATAGTGAACGAGACGTCGGTCAACGCAGCGCGTTTCCGCCCCGCGTAGCGGAAGGTCAGCCCTTCAACGCTGATCGCAGTCGACAACGGATTAGATTTCCTGGTGCCGGCCTTCCGCAATGGGAAAACTGTCCAGCACGCCGGTCGGCACCAGCGCATCGCCGACGGCCTTGCCGAGCAATCCCGCCAGCACCGCGCCGCTGATTGTGCGAAGCACGAAATAGGCGACGATGGTCGGAATCTCCAGTTTGTAATAGCCCTGCGTCCACAGCGGCTGGGTCACAAAGAACACCGCCGCGCCGAACCCTCCAGCGAATGCCATCAGCTTGGCGCTGAAATTCCGATAGCCGGTCGCCAGAAACACCACCTCGCTGCCAAGGCCTTCCAGCAGTCCGGAAATGATGACAATGGCGCCCCACGGATTGAACGAGGCCTCCACCAGCGATGCCACCAGCTCGCCGAATAGCGCGGAGCCCGGCTTGCGCACGATGTACGGCACCAGCAACCCACCGATCAACCAGAAGCCTGCCAGCGCGTTGCCCACGAAGTTGCCACCGATGCCCTGGGCGACGCTGTAGAACCAGTCGAACAGAATGAAGGCGATGCCGCTGGCGACGGCGATTGCGGCGGTGACGACGATGTCGCGCGTGGACCACGCACGCGCATTCTTGAAAGCCGCGGATCCGAGCATTGTTGTGAGTTCCCTCCCACAGGTTTGAGAATTCGGCAATCCTCGGGGGAACGACAAACATGCTCGCCAGAGGCGTCGGCGCGTGCTGCATTCGCGCTGTACGCCTTGGTGGTCCCGCTTCCCTACGCTCGTTCTAACGAGATCAGGTTCGAAGAGTTGGTGGGCTTGATCCCGCCTCTCAGCTACTCGCTCCCCCGCTGGGACGACCTATTCGGTTGACAGGTGCAAAGACTCAGTATATGGGAACCCGCGCATGCGCGCGCTAGCGCACTTCGGTCACGACGTCCAGCAGGTAGGGCTCGCCGCTGGCGACCGCCTCCACCGCCGTGGCCAACGCATGGGGCAGCTCTCCAACGGAACTGACTGGTCCCGCCGCGGCGATGCCGAAGCTGCGCGCCATTCCAGCGAAGTCAACTGCTGGGGCTTCTGGGCGTGTGCCTATCCCCGCCCGCGAAGCCGGGCGGCCGCGCCGCTCAGCCATCCGCAGCCCGTGCTCCTCGGAGTTGTAGTAGCTGTGATTGTTGAGCATCACCATCAACAGCGGCAGCTTCTCATGTGCCGCCGTATACAGCGCGCTGGAGGAGTACAGCATGTCGCCATCCGGCTGTAAGTTGAGGACAATCCGCGAGGTCCCGCGGTGCGCCAGCCCAACGCCCAGGCTCGCCCCAATGCCGTACCCCAATCCGGCGCCACCAGACGTGCCGGTGTACTGATACGGTTGATCGATCCGCCACAGCCGGCGTGCCCAGCCGCGTAAATCGCTGTTGGACAGCACGACGTCGTGCCTCGCCAACGCATCCCGCAGCGCAAGTCCAAGCGCGCCGAGCGGTACGGCATCCTCACCACTCACCGTGCGCGCGCGTGACTCCCAGTCGGACCGTCGCCGCCGACCCTCCTCTGCCAGAGCCTCCGCCCGCGCCCGCCGCGCCTCCGCCGATGCGCCGGCAACCCGCACCTGGTCCACAAGGGCGGGCAACGTCAGTCGACTCTCGCCAACGAGGTTGAGGTCCACCGGCTGCATCCGCTGAAAATCCGACGTCCAGCTGTGCACCAGCATTTCACTCATCGACAGAGAAATGAGGCGCGCCTCTGGCGAAGGCGCATACCCCGACGGCCGGTGCCGCGCCGCATTCGCCTGCAGCGCTCCCCAGAGGTCCACCACATCCACGGCAAAAATGACGTCCGCTTCGCGCAGCAACTCCTCGCGACGTTCACTGGCCTCCAGCGGATGGTCCGACGGAAAATTGAAGCGCGAGCCCAGATCCACCACCGGGGCATTCAACCGCTCCGCCAGCTGCCGCAAGGCTTCGGCGCCTTCGCGTGTGCGACCGACGGTGTCTGCGAGAATGACCGGTCGTTCTGAATCGGAGAGCCATTCGGCGGCGGTCTTCAATCCGGCAGGGTCCGCCTGCACGGGAGACTGCGCAATCCAGCGGTCGAGGTCCGCTGGAACGCCGAGCCCCTTCGGGAGCGGATCCTCCTGAATCGCGGCATCCAGGCACACATACACCGGCCCGCACGGCTCGGCAGACATGAGTCGATACGCCCGCAACAGCGACTCCACAACCGCAGCCGCCCCCGACGGCTGGTCGTCGAATTTGACGAAGTCGCGCACGTGATTGCCCTGCACCAGTGCGGTGTGGATCCACTCGATCCACGGACGCCGGCGCGATGAATCCATCGGCCCGGTACCGCCCAGCAACAGGACGGGCACCCGGTCGCACCATGCATTGAAAATTGCCATGCACGCGTGCTGGAGTCCGACTACATCGTGGAGCGCAGCCAGCATGGGCCGACCAGTGGCCTTGGCGTAGCCGTGCGCCAGCGCTACCGAGATCTCTTCATGGCAACACAGCACCGTGCGCGGACTGACGTCGCCGCCGTAATTGACGAGTGAATCGTGCAGTCCGCGAAAGCTGGCGCCTGGATTTAAGGCGGCATATTCGATGCCGAGCGCGCGCAGCACGTCCACCACCAGGTCCGAGCCGTATTCGGGTGTACGACCGCCACCCGCGGATGCCGCGGCAGAAGACGGCTGCGCGACGATCACGCCGCCACCGGAATTTTGCGCAGCAGCGGCAGTACTTTCTCGGCGTAGAGGTCCAGGAAGCGGCGTTGATCCGGACCTGGTGCGTGGAAGACCAGGTGATTGAAGCCAAGGTCGGTGTAAAAGCGGATCTTTTCTACGTGCTCGTCCGCATCGGTCGAGACAATCCAGCGGCTCGCGGTCCGTTCGGTCGGCAGCGCATCGGCCAGTCGTTCCATCTCGATCGGATCCTCAACCCCAACTTTTTCCTGGCCCGACAGGGCGAGCGCGCCCCAATGCCGCGTATCCTCCAGCGCGCGCTTGCGGTCGGTGTCGAACGAGACTTTGACTTCGATCATCCGATCGAGCTTCGCTGGATCTTTACCTGCCTCCCGTGCGCCCTCTTCGAAGGCTGGCAGCAGCTGATCGCGGTACAGCTCTTCGCCCTTGCCGCTGGTGCAGATGAAACCGTCACCAACCCGGCCGGCGTACTTGGCCATTTGCGGACCACCGGCCGCCACCAGCAATGGCACGCCGCCGTCAGGCCGGTCGTACACGGTCGCGTTTTCCGTCTTGTAGTAGGTGCCGGTGTAACTTACGCGCTCTTCCGACCACAGTTTGCGCATCAGCGTGACCGCCTCGCGCAGGCGCGCCCAGCGCTCCTTGAACTCCGGCCACTCGATGCCCATCGGTGGCACCTCGTTGAGCGATTCGCCGGTGCCAATGCCAAGCATCACGCGACCTGGGAACAGCACGCCCAGGGTGCCCATGGCCTGTGCCACCACCGAGGGGTGGTAGCGGAAGGTGGGCGTTACCACGCTCGTGCCCATCTCGATGCGCTTGGTGCTGGCGCCGAGGGCGCCCAGCCACGCGAACGAAAACGGCGCGTGGCCGCCGGTATGTCGCCAGGGTTGGAAGTGGTCGCTGACCACGACGCTGTCGAAGCCGACCTGTTCGGCGTGGATGCTAAAGTCGAGCAGCTCGGCGGGCCCAAACTGTTCGGCGGACGCCTTGTATCCGAGGCGCAGCGAGCTCATATGGCATCGACTCTAGGCGTCGATGAACACAGTGGTCAACAACGGACGCCTCTGTGCCTCTCTGGGGTCAGGCGCGCCGGTGCGGCTCAGGCTTCTGCCATTGCGCGCTGGGACCTGCGCGGGGCGGCAGCGGTTCGCGGCCACAGCACAAACGCGCCGGCGATCACCACGTAGGCGAGCCAACCCATCACCTCGATCAGGCGTGGCTGGGCCTGCAGCCCAAGCATCCCCGTGAGCAGCGCCGCCTGCACCGAGCCTGCCTGCACCAGCCAGCGCAGATCGAGCACCTGCTCCTGGCCCACGCTGAGCCACCCGGCATTGTGCGCCGCATGCAGGCTGGCCATGACCAGGCCGGCGGCCACGAGCACGAGCACCACGGAAGTGGCCATGAAGAAGCGCCGCAGGTCAATATGCACCGCGCCGCGATACAGGCCATAGCCGAGCACGGCCGCCACACCGATGCCCAACACGGCTCCAACCGAAGCCAGCTCACGATCCGAACTTGCCTGGAACGTCGCCAGCAGGAAGACGGCGGTCTCCAGTCCCTCGCGCAGGACGGCGACAAAGGCCATCCCCACCAGCGCCCAGGCCGAGCCACTGGCCACCGCTCGAGCGGTGACCTGCTCCAGTGAAGCGCGCAGCGAGCGCGAATGCCGCTGCATCCACACAATCATGTAGCTGACCATTCCCACGGCCGCGAGGCCGACGATGGTTTCGAGCCCCTCTTGCTGCGCCTGCGGGAGCTTGGCATCGACCAACTGAAGCCCAACCGCGGCCACCAGGCAAAGCCCTGTCGCGAGCGCGACGCCAGCCCATACTCTGCCCAACAAGTGCTCGCCGCCACGCTGCCGCAAGAAAGCGGCGATGATGCCAATGATGAGCGCGGCCTCGAGCCCTTCACGCAGACCGATGACAAACGTCGCGAGCACTCCACATCCCTCTACTAACGTCCTGGATTAGCCCATACTAATCAAGGTTCTGAAAAGACGCAAGCCGCCCGCGGTTGTGCTTGCGTTGCGATCGGCGGCTAGCCAGGGCGCACCATTCGGCCTCGCGGCTCGCCGCGCAATTGGCCGTTTTCCATGACCACCTGGCCCCGCAACACGGTGGCCACCGCTGCGCCTACGGTGCGGTGGCCTTCAAAGGGCGTGAGGTTGTTCTTGCCGTGCAGTCGGTGCTCCTCCACCATGTCTTGCACGGAGAGATCAACCACGGTCAGGTCCGCGTCGGACCCAACCTGCAGCGCGCCTTTGCGCGGAAAGAGGCCCCACGCCCGGGCGGGGGCTTCGGACGTCGCCCGCACCAGTTGTTGCAAACTCATCCTGCCGGTATGAACGGCGTAGGTAAGAAATAGCCGCAGACTGATCTCCACGCCGGCAAACCCGGATACGGCTTGCCAGATGTCGCCACGTTCCAAAGACTTCTCGGCGGGCGAGTGCGGCGAATGGTCGGTACCAAGCGCATCGATACGGCCTGAGATCAGCCCGTCCAGCAGCGCCGCGCCGTGTCCTGCCTCGCGCACCGGTGGATTGATGCGCAGCAGCGACCCGAGCTGCTGCATCTGTTCCGAGCTGAGAAAACAGTGCTGTGGCGTGGTTTCGCAGGTGATGTCGACACCGTTGCGCCGCCACTCCTCGATGGTGGCAAGTCCGGCCGCGGACGACAGGTGAAAGATATGAATCCTGGCTCCGCTGGTTGCGGCGAACAACCCGGCGCGTTGAATAGCCTCTACTTCTGCGACGACCGGCCGCGCCTCGACGTGCGCCAGCGGATCCGTGCGACCGGCTGACTTCAGCTTGCTCGATGCGTGCTGGAGGATTTGGTCGTTTTCCGCATGAAAGCCGCAGCGCAGGCCGAGCCGCGCGATGATCCCGAGCGCTTCCAGCAATCGTCCATCATCCGGCGGCAGGATGTCGCCGGTTGAGCGGCCGAGAAAGCACTTGAAACCAACGACGCCGGCATGGGCCATGGTTTCAAGTTGCTCCACGCTGTCCTGTACGAGCAGGCCGTAGAGGCCGAAATCGCAGTACGACTTCGCCTCCGCGCGGGCGCGCTTGTCCTCCACCAGGGCCGCCGTACTGGTCGGCGGCAACGTGTTGGGCATCTCGAGGACCGTGGTCACGCCACCCATGACCGCCGCACGCGAGCCGGTGCCGAAGTCCTCCTTGTACTCGAGCCCGGGCTCACGGAAGTGCACGTGCTCGTCGATGACACCCGGCAGCACGTATCGATCTTGCGCCTCCAGCACGTTTGCCGCCTGTGCGCGCTCGAAGGTGCCAGGCGCGGCGATAGCCGCAATGGTCTCGCCGCGAATCGCAACATCAGCAGCGTAGGTCGCGCGCGAGGTAACCACGGTGCCGCCGCGCACCAGAAGATCAAACCCTGGGCTCACCGCCTCGTTCCGTGGTTAGTGACTCTGCCGCGCGGGTGCAGCGGCCTCCATCTGGTTCTGCACGAGGGCGGCGTAGCGGTACAGGAAATGCGCAAATTTCCCATACGGCGCCGACACGTACAGCGCCAACACCGTCGCCAGGTGCACCACCAGCAGCACCCCCATGGCCGGCGTTTCTCGCAGCGCCAGCAGCAACATGCCGGTGAGCGCCACCACGTCCAGACTTAGCAGGAAAAGCCAGTCGAGGTTCAGACTACGCCCATCAGCGGGGGCGCGATCACTCCGCCACTTCAGCACCAGCATGCCGGTTGCGCCGACGATAATGCCGACACCTCCGAGCGAGCCGAGCACGACCGGCGCGCTCAGCAGCGGATATGGCGGCAGGATGTCCATAATGTCCTGCATGACGCCGGCCACGATGGTGGCGGCAAACGCCGACAGAAACCCATAAAACACCAGCATGTGAAAAAGCAGCCGCGAGTTGGAGGTCCGCTCCGACGGGTAATAGCAACCACCGCCGGTGCCGCCGCGTAAGTAGCGCAAGCCGAGCGCTTCGCCGGCCGCGGCAAGAATCTGTCGCCAGCTGGCTGCGACCAGGTGCTGTCCACCGATGTCTCTGGCAAAGCCGAAGGCACCCGCCAGCATGACCCAGATCGCGTACAGCGAGACCAGCAGCGCTGGCAGCAGCATGACCAGGTAAGGGATCACGGCGTAAAACGCACCCGGGCCGGTGTGCGTCGCGAAGATGCCAGTCGGCGAGAGCACCGCGACCAATCCAAACAATGCCAGGCTCACGATAGTCGCGATGACCAGCAGCCAGGCATTGCGCCGCGCGAGGTCCGAAACGACGCGCGGCAGCGCGTACTGCGCGTATGTCTGTTCGCGGACCTCGGCCAGCGCTTTGGGAATGTTGACGCCAAACTCGTGGGGTGGTGCGTACATGCAGGCGTAAAAGCACGCCCGGCAGTCGTGACACAGGTTGGCCAAGTACACCACGTCGGCCGGCGAGAATCGCCGGCGTCGCTCCAGCGCGGGAAAAACGGCGCAATACCCTTCGCAGTAGCGACAGGCGTTGCAGACCTCCAGCTCCCAGAACGTGTGCTCCTTGATACTAACCTCGGGCATAGCGACCCGCCTGGGTGCCCGCGATTTGTCCGAAAACGGTCCCGATGGTAAGCCCAAACCCGGCAAGGTAGCCGCTGCGAAGGACGTTGCCGGACATGATCTCGCCGGCTGCAAACAAATTCCCCACCGTCTCGCCCGAGGACATCTGCACCCGGCAGCATTCGTCCACCGCCAGGCCCAGGTAGGTGAAGGTAATGCCCGGCCGCAGCGGATAACCGTAGAACGGCGGATCCCGTAGCGGCACGGCCCAATGGCTTTTCGGTGGCGTCAGCCCTTCGGTCCGACAGTTGTCCAGAATGCCCGGATTGAATGTCCCGCCAGGAACGATCGCGGCGTTGAACTCGCGCACTGTCTCCGTCACCACCAGAGGGTCGAGCCCCATCATCTCCGCGACCTCGCCAATTGTCTGACCTTCGTACGGGCGGTACAGCGACGTCAAAAAGCAGTCAATCGTTTGTGAGTCTACAAACGAATACGCGATCTGATCCGACTGTTCGGCGATCCACCGCCCCCAAATCGCGTAACGCTTCGGCCAGAACTCCTCGCCCTCATCGTAAAATCGTTTGCCGAATTTGTTGACCGCAATTCCGAAAGGCACGGAGTCGAGCCGAGTGGCAATGCCCCCGTCGAATTTCGGAGAGCGCGCATCCAGCGCCACGGCATGAAATCCCTTGGGATCACCGGCCGTCGCGGCACCCTTGTCCAACAAATTCGCGAGAACCCGACCGTCGTTGTATGGCGTACCACGGATCACGTAGTTGTCGACCGCATCGCCCCAGTACCGTCGTAACCAATCAAGGTTGGCTTCGAATCCACCGCTGGCAACGACTACTGCCCGGGCAGCGATTTCCTCGCGCGCTCCTGCACGCTCGATGACTACCCCATTCACCTGATTTGCACCATCGAGGACGATCTCCTCCACTGACGTCTCGTACTGCACGTCGATGCCCATCGCCTCGGCCGTCTGATAGTACGTATTGATCAGCGCCTTGCCGCCACCGAGGAAAAAGCGGTTGGTGCGACTCAGGTGAAGCGTGCCGGTCAATGGCTCTTGCCAGCGCACGCCGTGCGCGGTCATGAATTCCGCGACACCGCACGAGCCCTCCACCACCAGCTGGGCCATGCGCTCATTGTGACCTCCGCCGACGCGCAGCAGGTCATCCATGAGCTCGTCCACCGGATACGCTTCGCCGGTGGTGTACGCCTCACCTGGCGGATGCGCGTAGCGGATGTCACGCGTATGCCGACTGTTACCTCCGCGCAACCAGGTGGGTGCACGCTCCACCAACAGGACGGACTCCACCACGTGGCGGGCCGACATCGCAGCAACCAATGCCGCGTTGCCTCCGCCAACCACCACGACGTCGTAGGCGGTCACTGTGTGGCAGTCGTTACCGCGGTCGAGAGGTTGCGCGCGAACTCTTGCAGAATCTGGTCTGCCTTCTTGCGAATCACCGCCTGTCCAAATTCGCCGAGCTTGCCCATGACGTTCGCGTCGGTCTGGATTGCGACATCGGTGGCAGCGCCGCCATCCGATGGCGCCAGCGCCATGCGCATGCGGGCATTGACGGCGCCGTTGACGCGCTTGTCGGCCGCTTGCAGGTCCATGCGCGCGTTTCGCGCCGCCTCATCCGTTTCGGCAAGCAGCACGCGACCGTCCAGTTTGACCGCGATCGGGCCAACGCGCACGTTCATCACGCCTGAGTAGGTCTGATCATCGATGCGCGCAACGTTGTCGAGCCCTGGCACGCAGCGGCTTACCGCGGGGATGTCCATCATGAACGCCCATACCCGCTCGGGCGGTGCGGGCACCGTAATGCGCTGTTCAATAAGCATGCTGAGTTTTGGATCCTGGACTTGAGTTGAGGTGAGTTGAGAAAGACGGTTACGGCTGTCCAGTGTATACAGTTTGGGTCATGCCGCTTACGTTCGGTCCTCGGTTGCGCGCCTTCCTCGACGAGCCCGCGCCCATCGCGCTCGGCACAACCCGCCGCGATGGCAGCGTGCAGATGGCCCCCATCTGGTTCGAGTATCGCGATGGGCAGATCTGGCTCAACGGCGGCCCGCGCCGCGACTGGTTCAAGCACATGCAGCGCGATCCACGGGTGACCTTACTCCTGGTCGATCCCAAGAACATGTTCCGCTGGGTCCAGATCCAGGGGCGACTGGCTGAGACCACGTTCGACGGTGCCGATGACCACATCGACCATCTTTCGATGCGCTACAACGGCAGGCTGTACCCGGCGCCCAAGGTCGAACGGATGATTGTGCGGATCGATCCCGAACGTGTGACTGGCGGCGAAAACCGCCAACCCTGGGACGTCTCCTAGTTCTTGAATACAGGAGGGATCCTGGACCTCAGTTGTGCAGTGACTAGCTCTTTGGCATCGCCGCCAGAGCGGAGTACGCCGGGCGGGGTGTCCAGTCATCGCGGAGCACGCTGAAGCCCCACTTTTCATCAGTGGCGGGTACCGCCAGCTGGAAGTTCAGGTTCCACACCACCATGCCACCGACATAGTCCAAGGCGCGGGCCTTGGTGAACGCTTGCACGAGAAAATCGGCTTGGTTCTGCGCGGTGAGATACTTGCAGTACTCGTACCCGGGCGGTGGCGTTGCGCCCGAGCAATAGCCAAACTCCGAGAACCAGATCTTCTTGGCGGATTCCCCATTGCGCACCATCACGTCGCGATACTGGGCTACCCGACTGAACGCGAAGAAGCTCGGATCGTTGTTCCAGCCGCCGGAAAGGCTGCACTGGGGTGTTTGCGGCGTGCAATCTGGCGGATTGGAAAATCCGCTCGGGTGGGTCGACAGGGCGTCATAGAACTTCTTCACCTCGCCACCGTTGATTGCATACAGCGCGTTCAAATACTGCACGTCATCCATGGCATCCGCGCTGTTGACGCCGGTGGGGCTGGGTGCTCCGAGCAACGCCAGCGCGTTCGGATCGCCTGCGCGGATACCGTTGAAGCCGGCTTCCAGAATTGGCAAATAGTGTGACGGATCAACGTTGCCGGGCCCCGCTTCACGTGACAGGTTCTCTTCATTCCAGATCTCGTACGCGGTGACCTTGCCCTTGTAATGCGTGGAGAGCGCCTGCATGAACACTCGATAGGTGTTCGGATCGGACGGGAAGAGGCCACTCGCCGGTGTTTTGTCGAACGCGGGAGCATGTTGCACGCTGAGCAGCACCTTCAGATTTGCATTGGCCGCGGCGCCCACGATTCCGTCCAGCTCGGACCAGTCGTACTGCAGCGGCTTTGGCTCGATCGTGGCCCACTCCACCTGGTGCTTGACCCAATTGAAACCGGCTTGCTGCACCAGCCCCATGGTTTGCCGCTTGGCGTCATTGTTGAAGTCCCACAGCTGGACCTGGAAGCCATAGGCGAACGCTCCGGTTGGTTGGGTTGATGGGGAGGGATTCGTCGATGGGCTCGGTGTCTGCGCGGTGGTGCTCCCGGTGCCAGGTGAAAATGCGTTGGTGAGATCGCTGCCGACCAGGTCATTCGGTCGCGCGATGCTCAGCGGCTGCCCGGGCGCGTACTGGTGGTAGTACTTCGACGTGCGCGCTTGCGCTTCCAGGTCTGGCGGCAGGTTCTGGCCTGTCAGCAGCGATTTCAGGTAGTCCGCCAGCAGCAGGCCCTGGGTACAGTTGCAGTTCTTATCGAAATGCATGATGCCGCGCTGGAAGCGTTGATAGATAAAGTTGTTGTTGTTCGGGTCGACCGCCGGTTGGCTCGTGGGCGCACCCCAGATCTGGAGATTCAGGAGCGGAACCAGCGAGTCGGGGCCGTCGCCGTTCGGGAAGGCGTCGTCATAACTGACGCTCGTGCTGAATGTCTGGAAAAAGTTGACCTGGTTGCCCTGGAAGACGTCTGGCGCGTTGTCCTGCGTGAACTGAATGATTTTGGTGGCGTAGTCCGGATCGCTGACGTTCGGGGTCTGACTGACAATGGTCGGATCCGGGGCTGGGAATGTGCTGCCGTTGATGCGCGTATACGGCATGAGCCCCGCGTCCAACAGATTCAGCGTTGCCACTGAGCCGTCCGGCTGCAGCTGCACCACGATGCGTTGGAAGATCTGCACCGGGAAGCCATCGAGCTTGAAGGTGCTCGATACCGGGTAGCCGAACGTGCGCACTCCGCCGCGTGCCTGGAAGAACGACCAGAACGCATCGGTATCGACGCGATAGCCGGTCTGCGCGAAATAGCGCGGATCATCGGCCTGGGCGCCGGCGTTGGAATTTGCGGCGAACAGGCTGGTCCCGAGCAGCACTGCCGCGAGTACCGTCCGCAGGAGAAGTGAACGCATCTGGGGCAGAATACGCGCTTTCCGGGCGCGCGCATGTTTCAGTTCGATTACGCCTGAAGACTTAGAAGTTCGGCCGACAAGCTGGTTTGCAGCACGAGTCGCAGTGGCCTGGATAAAACTTCTGTGACAAATAGCGCCTAGGAACGCGCATCTGCTGGATACACCCATTGCTCCAGCTCGGCTGGCGTCTGGTGCTGCTGGTTCCACTCCATTGCCCGCAGCACCTGACCGGTGAGGCCGGAGCTTGGGCCCTGCTCCGCCAGGTGCAGCGCGAGCGGCACCACGTGCTCCGGCCGCAGACGCCTCGGGGTCACCGCCGGTTGGCCCAAACGTTCGCGGATCAATGCCCGCTCGGCCTCTTGCTCATCGGAGCCGGTGCTGCGCGTGTGGCCCGGCAGCAACACATTTACCGCCACGCCAGCGTCGCGGAGTTCGTGCGCCAGGTACAACGCCATGGTCACCATCCCGGCTTTGGCCGCTTGATACGGCATTTCGCGACTCTGCGGCCTCCAGCCGGTATATCCATCCGAGCCGACGCACACGATGCTGCCGCGGCGCTGCGCCAGCATCGGCTGGACAAATGACTTGATCACGCGCAGGGTGCCAAAGACGTGCGTCTCGAACATCGCCTGCCAGTCGCCCACTTCGGTTTCGAGCGTGGTCACGCTGCCATGCGGCGGATACAGGTCGCGTTGACGCAACCCGGCGTTGTTGACGATCACGTCGATCGTGCCGAAACGCTCTATTGCTGATTGATAGACGCGCTTCACGTGCGAGTCGATGCCAATGTCCATGACCTCCGTCAGGACATCGCCGCGATCGCTTATCTCCGACAGAAACGCTTCGTCGTCGCCCGAGACTCCGCTCGGCGCCCAGCCACGATCGGTTGCCACCACGCGCGCGCCACGCTCCAGGAACCCGCGGACGTACGCCCGCCCCATCCCGCGAGCCGCGCCGGTCACCAGAACCACTTTGCCGTCCAGGCTCATGCCGGTTACGGTAGCTCACCGGGCCAGCGCCAGGGCTGGTAGATGGGCCGTCACGCGGCGTCGGGACTGGGAAACAGCACTTCGCGGCCCGCGCGCGCAACGTCGTGCGTGTGGCGCTGCCAGCGCACGTGCAGCACGATCGAGATAATTGCCGCGAGCGCGCCCACGATCACAGCCACCAGCAGTGACGCGCCAACCGCGCCTGCTACGAGCGCAACGGCGCTGCCGCCGACAATCGCGTTGACTACCGCGATCATCGTGCCCAGAGTGAACAGCAGCTGCCAGCGTGACGGACGATCGATGCCCATGTTTGCCAGCACTCCAAGTGGATCATCGTGTCCGCCAAGCAACAAATACCGGCCCTGGCTGCCAGCGATATCGCGATAGTAGTTGCGAATGCGATTAATCGCCCGACCGTACAGCAGATCCTCGATCGAGCTGGCGATCAACCGCGCAAACGTGAACACGCCCAGCACGTACAGCGTGGGCAGCACGACCAGCGCGAACACGGTAAACGCGTCGGAGCGTTGGCCGCCCTGGCCGAAAAATCCAAGCGCCACGAGCCCGCTTGAAACCGCGCCAACATACAGCGCCGCACGCGCCGAGCTTTCACTGATGGTCGACCCCCGCGCACCCTGCAGCGTGAAGTGCTCCGTAGTAAGCACCGTAAGCACCGCCTGGGGATTGGGAGAGGAGCCCTGAGTCTCAGCCATTGAGGTCATACAGCGAAGGTACGACATCACTCCATGCGTGACCACAGTCCGTGCGAAGGCACTACTCCGCGGGTGACCACAGTCCCTGAGAAGGCACTACTCCGCGGGTGACATCACTGCGTGACAAGACCTCACTCCCGTGGTGGAGACATCACTCCGTGTGGTGACTTCACTCCGTGACGAGACTCCACTCCGTGGCCGACATCCCTTGGTGGCTGAATCACTCCGTGGGTGACATCACTTCGGGGTGAGGACACTACTCCGTGGTGAGGACACTACTCCGTGGTGAGGACACTACTCCGTGGTGAGGACACTACTCCGTGGTGAGGACACTACTCCGTGGTGAGGACACTACTCC
>JAFAZN010000181.1 GCA_019239775.1 Chloroflexota bacterium | reverse complement strand
TAGCGGTGTGCTGGCCCGGGTCACGACGACCGGTGCTGGCGCAGCGACAGGCGCAACCGGGAGCGGCGCGAAGGCGAGAGACGAGGCGCCGCCGCCGCCGCCGCCACCACCACCACCGCCGCCGCCACCACCACCACCACCGCCGCCACCACCACCGCCGCCGAGGTTGACGGACGCAGGTGCAGAGTGGCTGCTGCTGCTGGAGCCGCCTCCGCTACCGCCACCGCCGCCACCGCCGCCACCGCCGCCTCCGCCACCGCCGCCACCACCACTGTGGCTGCTGCCACCGCTGGTGCTGTTGCTGCTGCCTGACGGTGGAGGTGAGGTTGGCGTGGCCGTTGGAGTGGCTGTTGGCGTGGCCGTTGGAGTGGCTGTTGGAGTGGCTGTTGACGTGGGCGTTGGGGTGTTGGTGAACGGCACGAAGACCGCGCCAACGCCGCTGCCCGGCAGGGGGCCACCACCGCCTCCGGCGCCAACGAGAATCAGATCAATATTGGCGATGGTCATGATGTCGGCCGGAGTGACGGTGAACACCACCGTATTGGTGCCCGTCACCAGCTCGTTCAGCGGCACCGGTACCGCGATGGTTTTGGACTGGAACGTCTGTGCCGTGGCGCCGTATGGCCAGGCCTGTGTATGCGCCGGATGGCCATTGAAGGCGTAATTGATTGCCAGTTGGACGTGCGGTGTGAAAGTGAACTCCAGTAATGCCGCGCTGGCATTTCCGATACTGTTCACGTTGTTGATGTTGACCGTGAGAGACTGCTGGAGCTTGTAGCCCAGCATTTCGTCGAGGACGCCACCGCTATTCTGGTTATCTTTGACGTCGAAGCCGAGGTCGCGCGGCAGAACCGGTCCATCGAAGCCGAAGTTGTCCCACGCAAAGGTGTGGTTGCGCTGCGTGCCGTCTTTTGCCGCGTTGTAGTGGATGTCACTCATCCATACGAGTCCACGCGTGAGCGGCATTTGAAGATTCGCCCAGGCCAGCTGGTGGAGGTTGTTGACGCCTGGATCAGTGCCCCAGACCTCCGCGCGAGTGGGGGACAGGCGGACCTCAATGTGATTGAGCGCACCACCCGCGATGCCTTTCACCACACACCCGGTGGCATTCATGGCAACTGCAGATTCCTGGTAATTCTGGGTGATCCACATGTCCATGACGGTGCTGTGGTTGGCGTCGCAATTCCCGAATCCGGGCGTCGAATCGAGGGCGAAGCCGAAGCTATTGCGCGGGATGTCCTGGCTGTTGTAAGGCGCCGGGACCGGTTGGTCCGTGTACACGAACGCCGGCCACGCGCAGTGCGAACACTGGGAGTCTGCGCTTACGTCAAATGCGACGGTGCCCGTGCGGCCCGCAATGTCGAACGGTTGGCGAGGATACATTCCCAGGACGGTGAAGCCACCGCCGTCGTTGACCGTATCGAAGAGTGTTCCATTACAGATAGCAATATCCCGCGGTGGAGACACCGTGGTGGTGGTACCGCAATTGTTGGCGGTGGCCGCGGCCCAGAAATCCGTCGCGCCCTGATTGGGATCGTCGTTGGAGCCACTGCGCGAGACGCCCCAGATGACGCCATTCAGGTCACCGGAGCGAATATCGGGTCCATTTGCCGTCGGCTGCGAAAAGGTGTCACAGAAAGCGGCCTGGGCCAGGCCACATGGACCCGAAGCGGCTTCCGTTGTCGCAGTGGGCAAGCCGGAGCTGAGCAGGCACAGTGAAAGCGCCAGACTCAGGCCAAGGCCGAGCGGCAACACAAGTCTCATCGAAAGCTAACTCCCTATTGATTGATCGCGGAGGGTCTCCAGCCGTCGTGGTGCAGCGCGGCTGAACTGGTGCGACCACCGTGCGGGGATCGGGGTACCTGCGCCCAGGGTAGCAGCAGCATTCGGCCGAAATCGCAAGTGGGCGTAACGATTTGTGACCGACTCGGTAACAAAAGACGGTTTGCCGGCACTTTTGAAGAGCAAAACGGTTTGGCTCCACCAGATCTCAACATGCATACGCGGGCCACTCAACACGCTCGACCTACGATCAGGGGCGAGTGACGGAGCCGTTTATCAGCGTGGTTGTGCCCACGTACAACCGGCGCACGAGCCTGCAGCGGCTGCTTGAAGCCCTCGATCGCCAGACGTATCCGGTCTCACGTTTCGAGGTCATCGTGGTGGACGACGGTTCCGGCGATGGCACGCCCGATTTTGTGCGCGGGTGGCCGGCGGCGTATCGGCTGCGCGTGCTGCAGCAAGAGCACGCGGGTCCCGCGGCCGCACGCAATCGCGGAGTTGGCGCCGCGAACGGCGAGTTGATTGTGTTCCTCGACGACGATGTTGCGCCGGTCGCAGCGCTCCTCCAGCAGCACGTGCGAACGCACGAAGCTCAGCCGAATGCCGTCGTGATTGGTCCCATGTCGCCACCCGGCGACTGGCCGCGGCCGGTTTGGGTGCGCTGGGAGGAGGAACAACTCCTCAGTCAGTACGAAGCGATGATTGCGGGAGTGTGGAGCTGTACGGCGCGCCAGTTCTACACGGGCAATGCTTCGTTGGCGCGTTCGCGCTTCCTCGAGGCGGGTGGTTTCGACACCACCTTTCAGCGCGCCGAGGACGTCGAGCTGGGCTACCGGTTGCACGATCTCGGGGCAAGTTTCGTGTTCAACCCAGATGCTGATGTACTGCACTACGCCTATCGCAGCTTCGAATCGTGGTGTCGTACGCCTTATCAATACGGCCGCTATGACGTGGTGATGCAACGCAACGGGCGCGAGACACTTGTCTGGGCATTGCGCGAATTCCAGAATCGCAATCCCCTGAACAGAGCCCTGGTGCGGCTCCTGGCGGGTCGTCGACGAGGCGTCAACAGTGCGGTTGGCCTGCTCTCGGGTGTGATGCGGTTGGCGACGCAGCTGGGTGCGTATCGCCCCGCACAGCAAGCGCTCAGCGCGATCTTCGGCCTGCTGTACTGGCAAGGCATCTGTGAGGAATCAGGCGGCCGACGCGTCCTGCTGGCTCTCAACCAGGACCAAATCCTTGCTTAACGCCGAGCGGCGTGCGCGGGACGGACAGTGATGGCACGTATGACGGTCCCCGAGCTCACGCTGATTATCCCCACCTACAACGAGCGCGAAAGCGTTCAGCCATTGCTCGAGGCGATTGATGCGGCGCTGCAGGGCATCGTCTGGGAGGCGGTGTTCGTCGACGACAGTCGTGACGGTACCGACGTGCTGCTCGCCGAGATCGGCCTGACCGATCCGCGCGTGCGTGTGCTGCACCGAGAAGTCAACCGAGGCGGGCTTGCGGGAGCGGTTGTTGACGGCTTGCAAGAGGCGCGTGGGACCTACCTGTGCGTCATCGACGCAGATCTGCAGCATCCACCGGAGCGCCTGCCGAGCTTGCTGGCCGCCGCACGTGCCGAGTCGGCCGACGTCGTCGTCGCAAGTCGATACATTCCCGGCGGCAGTACGGGCGGCCTGGATGGGCCGCTGCGCCAGTTCTACTCGCGCGGCCTCAAACAATTGAGCCAAACGGTGTTTCCGCGGCGGCTCTCTGGCATCACCGATCCGCTGGGCGGTTATTTTCTGCTCCACCGCAACGTGGTGCAGGGCGTCATGCTGCGCCCGATCGGCTACAAGATCCTGCTTGAAATCCTGGTGCGCTGCTCATGGAAGCGGTCCGCCGAGGTGCCGTACGCGTTTCAACCGCGACAACACGGCGAATCCAAGGCCGACTTCCGTCAGGGCGTGCGTTTCTTGCACCACCTGGCGCGTCTGGCGATGGACTGCTCGCCCGCCTTCGCGCCACTGCGCCTGGTCGGGAGATTCGGCGTGACTCAGCCGGTCCCGGCCGAGTCGCGGTCCTAGATGCGACGCCAGCTGGTCCGTAAATACGGACGCCTGGGCAAGTTCCTGGTCGTTGGTGGAACCGGCGTTGCCGTCAACACGGCGATCCTGTTTCTGCTGCACCAGGTCGCTGGGCTGCCGGTCGTCGTTGCTTCTGCGTTGGCAGTGGAAGTTGCCATCGTGACCAATTACCTGTTGAACGACCGGTGGACCTTTGACCGACGGCGTCCATCTCTGCGGCGCTTCGTGCAGTTCAACGTTGTCTCACTTGGTGGTCTCCTGCTCACCACGACGGCCGTATGGGTACTGACGACTGCGCTCGGCGTCCACTATTTGCTGGCCAACCTCGTGGGCATTGGACTGGCGACCTCCTGGAATTTTGCGGCGAACGTCTACTGGACCTGGGGCGCCGATCGGCGCGCCGCACGCACCTCTCGCACGGCGCCGGCGCTTGCCGTGGCGGCCTCAACCGAGACTTAACCGTCGCTGAATGGGCCCTGCGGCGGCCCAAGACTAGAGTGAGCTGCAGATGCAGAGCGGCGTTTTAGCGAGAGCTGTGCCCACCCGATCGCGCGGTGTGGATGTCGAAGAGCGGCTGGGGCGGCTTGCGACCTCGACTTGGGGTGAACCGCTGGCAGTTGGAGCTCTGCTCGCCGCCATGTTCGCGAGTTTCCTGTATGGACTCAGCGCGGTGCTCATCTCCGACATGGACGAAGGCACCTACCTGTACGCCGGCAAACTGGTCGCGCAGGGACTCGTGCCTTACCGCGATTTCTTGCTCGGCCACCCACCGCTGGCCGTCTATCTCGCAGCAGCGTGGGTCTGGCTGGCCGGCGCCGACGTCATGCCTGCACGCATGGCGAACCTCGCGTTCGTGCTCGCCTCGACTGTCCCGCTGTACCTGGTCGTGCGCAAATTGCTTTCTTCGCGCGTCGCCGGGCTGCTGGCGATTGCCACGTACATGAGCGGCAACCTCATGCTGGCGAACATGGGACGCACGATCAAGCTCGAGCCGATCATGAACGCTTTTCTGATCGGGGCGTTTGCGATCTACGTCCTTAGGCGCTCCTCCCTGGCCTGGGGTGTCCTCCTCGGGGCGCTTGTCGCCGCTGCGCTCCTGGTGAAACTCGTTGCGATCATTCCCGTTGGACTGATCGTTCTCGCCGACCTGGTCTGGGGCGATCGCCGAACCTTCGTCGCGAGATGGGCGGTTGCCGCGGCCGGCGCGCTGATTGTGCTCGTTCCCGCGGGCCTGTACCTACTCAGCCAGCCGCACTTCCTGGACGACGTCATCTGGTCGCAACTTGGTCGCGGCGGCCTGCCATTGGAACTGCGCGCGCGCTACCTGGCGCAGGACTTCGTGCGGTTCCCCCCAATCCCCCTCGCACTGCTGACTTCAGTGTGGCTGCTGGTAAGCAGACGGACCGCACTGGACATACGTGTGTCCGCCCTGGCGGCACTCCTCGGGCTGGCTACCTTACTCATAGGCTTCAAAACGTTCTTCACCTACTACATCGTCCTGCTAATGCCGTGGGTCGCGATTGTGTTCGTGGTCCTGACGATGCGGGTGGCGCAACGCATTTCGAGGTACTGGCGTTCGCTGGTGGCGGCGGCTGTACTCCTGCTCGGAGTGGTGGCGCCTCTGGGCTATGACGTCATGTACAACCGCGGCGGCGCGCTGCATGTAGCCTCGCCCGCGCAGATCGTGCCGATCCTCAAGGCCGGCGACGGACCGATCTACTCAATGTATCCGCTGTTTGCGCTGTGGTCGGGGCGGCCTGAGTACGCGTGGTATTACGCGGCCGATGCGTTGATCCCTCGCATCAACAATCAGCTTTCGGCGGACGACTTCATTGGGGCTTTTGAGGGCTCTCGAGCAGTCGTGCTCTGGGACGGTGAGCTGAACGATTTTCCCCAGGCCGACGCGTATCTGCGGTCCAATTTCACGCTTGCCTTCCAAGATGCGTACTACTCCGTCTGGACGCGGCAATCATGACGCCAGAGGTCAGCGTGATCATTCCCCTCTATAACGCGGCGGCGTTTATTGGGCGCACGATCGACAGCGTTGGCAGTCAAACGTTTGCGGATTGGGAGCTGATCGTCGTCGACGACGGCTCGTCAGATGATTCGGCGGCAGTCGCTGCTGAGCGAGTCGCGGCCGATCCGCGAATGCGGCTCGTGCGGCAGCCGAACTCGTTTGTCTGCGCGGCACGCAACAACGGCTATGCGCACGCGTCGTCTGAGAGCGAGTACGTGTTGTTCCTGGATGCCGACGACGTGCTCTACCCGAACTTCCTCGAGACACTGGTCGGTTACCTGGACGCCCGACCCGAGGTAGGCACGGCGTTCTGCTCGTTGCAGACCATTGATCCATTCGATGAGCCAATCTATGAGGCGGGCTTCGCTGAGGACTGGCACGTCCGCTTCGCGCCAACGCGAACCTGGTTCCGTCGGGTTGCCGTAGATGAGCCCGAGGTGTCGCTCGCAGAGACCGTCGCTGGTTTTCATGCGATTCCCTCGTGCACGCTGATCCGCCGCACGGTGTACGCGCGCAGCGGTGGCTGGGATGAATCCTTCAGGAACTGTTCCGAAGACGCGGACCTGGTGATTCGGCTGGCGCTTTTGGCGCCGGTCCACTTTCTTCCATTGCGGCTGGTCGGCTACCGCCGCCATCCGAGCAATTCTTCGAGCGTTCGGTTGTGGATCGGCCTCAAGCAGCTGCGCGCGAAGTGGCTGACCTCAGAAAGACCCGTAGCTGGAGTTTCCGTCAGTGATCTCGCTCGTGTTCGCAAGGCATTCACGTTCGATCGCAAGCTCACCGCGTACTTGCAGGCGCGTGTTGCGCTCCACGCGGTGGCTCGGCGGGACCCGCGCACGGCTCGCGTTGAGCTCCAGCGCGCGATGCGCAGCCTTTCCGCCTATGCGCTCCTGCGCGCGCGCTTTGGCACGTTGCAACGCCCGAGGGGCCTGAGGCTTTCCCCGCGTGTGGCGAATGCAGGGTCGGACGCATGAGCGCCATCGTTGCGCGGCGCCGTCCCTTCGTGCTGCGGTTCAACCTGCACCTGGTTGCGGCCGCTGTGCTCACGCTCGTGGGCTTGGCGGTGCTGGCCAGCCTGTTCGCACGGGCGGTGACCCTTACTCGTGGTGATTTCGATGCCTACTACGCCGGTGCAACCGCCCTGCGCACCGGAGCGCCGATGTACACGGATGCGCTGACCTGGCGCGACGCGGGCTACTCGACCATGTTTCCTGGTCCAAAACCGATTCCGAACTCACCCTACGTCTATCCGCCCGCGCTTGCCGTCGCGCTTCTGCCACTGTCGTTCCTGTCGCCTTACACGGCGGGTCTGGTTTGGCTGGGGCTGATTGCGCTGTCGATCCTTGGCACAGCCTACCTGTTCGCGCGATTCATTCTGCCGGTACCACGGCGATATGTTGTTCCCACGACGGTCTGCATCGGCGCGCTGATGGCGTTGTTCCAACCAGTGCGCACGGTGCTCTCGACAGGACAGATCGACAGCGTTTTGCTGCTGCTCCTTACGGCGTCGCTGGTCGCGTTCGGTCGTCGCAGCGTGTGGGCAGGTGTCTTTCTGGCGATGGCCGTGGCCATCAAACCAACGCTGGGTGTGTTGGTGCTCTTCCTGTTGTGGAAGCGCGCGTACCGCTCGTTTGCCGCGTTCGTGGCAGTCTCCGCGGTGCTGGTGCTGCCTTGGTTCCTGGTGGGCCTGGACGGGATTCGCGATTACGTTGCGGTGGCCGCGTACTGGTCGAGCCCGACGTTCGGGGTGACGCCGGTGAACCAGGCACCGTACGGCTTCTTCCTGCGGCTCTTCACCGTGAATGCGTTCACCGTGCCAATTGTCGACGCGCCGCTGGTTGCCAAAGTGCTGCAGCTCGCGGTGATCGCGGTGGTCGCGGTGCTGCTCGCATTGAGCGTCCACCGCTCCGAGGTGCCGATGCGCCAGTTGGCGTTGGAGTATGGCCTCGCGGTGATCGCCACGCTGCTGACGGGCACGCTCAGTGAGGACAACCACTTCACGTACCTGGTGCTCCCGATACTCGCGGCCTTTGGGGTCTTAGTCTTCGGCCCGCGTTCGCGGGCGAGCCTGGGCCTGATCGCGGCGCTTGCGGTCGTGGTGGTGTACCTGTCGCAGCCTGGACTGACCGCGCTGGACCTCGCGAACTTCGAGTTTTGGCAAGGCCCGGTGCGCGGTGCGCGTGTGTTCTTAACGGGCGCCCACCTGTACGGCCTGCTCGCGCTCGCGGCACTGGCCTTTGTGGCCGCCCGCCGCACACGTCGCGCGAGCTAACCGCCGCTCCCGTCCACCCAGTCCCGCGACGCGTCATTGGTGCGCGACAAGTCGCCGGCGCCCCTTCGGTCACACTCTTCTGCCGCGTACCGTCAAAGAAGTGACGCGGCAAACACCGCGAACACAGACCTCATGGAGGGGCTAGGAATGAAGATTAAGTTGACGGCCGTGTACGTCGACGACCAGGAAAAGGCGCTGCGCTTCTATACCGACGTGCTCGGCTTCACCAAAAAGAACGACTTCAGCCAGGGGCCATTTCGCTGGCTGACCGTCGCCTCGCCCGAAGACCCGAATGGCACTGAGCTGCAGCTGGCGCTGAACAACAACCCGCCGGCGAAGACGTACCAGGACGCCATTCGTGAGCAAGGCCAGCCCGCCGCCAACTTCTTTTCCGACGATGTGAAGGTGGACTACGAGCGCATCAAGAGCAAAGGCGCCGAATTCACCATGCCGCCCACCGATGTCACCGGCTCGACCATCGCCATGCTGAACGACACCTGCGGCAACCTGATCCAGATCACGCAGCTTCGCTGGTAAGAGCGAAGGGTTACTGCGCCGTCGAGGGCAGCTGCGCCATCCGCGGCTGCTCGCGGCGGCGGGATTGATACGTCAACGCAGCGAGGCTCAAGGCGCCGAGACCAACTGCGAACCACAGCGTGCACAGGCGCACGATGAGGGCGGCCGCGACGGCGATCGCGCGCGGTTGGTTGCCAACCGCCTGCAGCAACGCCGCCAGAGCACCCTCGGCGGCGCCGAGTCCACCCGGCAACAACGATGCCGAGCCAACCAGTGACGCGGTTGAAAACGAGAAAAACGCCTGGTTCAGCGTCTCGACGCCCGGTGGTATGCCGAGGCCCAGCAGCACGACATAGAGCGCCGTGCACTCACCGGCCCAGGCCACCGCGCTCATCGCCACACTGATGATCAGCGTCCAGCCGCTCAGCAGCGACGTGGTGCTCTCCACCGCCATCGCGCTCGCGTGGGCGAGACGACCCAGACCCGGCACCCTGGCCACAACGGCCAGCAGTTTCGTGGGAAGACCAGGTACCTGCAGAAGCACAACGGCCACGCCAAAGACCGCTGCGAGCGCGAGAAGCGTGGCGGCGCCGAACTGGTAGACCGCGAACCCAGCCGAGGCCAGCAACAGCATGCCCAGGCCATCGCTGAGGCGCTCTGCCACAACCATGGGCGCGGTGCGCGCAACGGGTGCTTGCTCGGGTCCGGCCAGCTCACGCAGCCAGTAGCTCTTGGAGAACTCGCCGGCGCGGCCAGGGGTCAGGGTCATGGCAAAGCCGGAAACGAACACCAACAGGCTGCTCCATGAGCGGACGCCGCTGATGCCGAGCTTGCGCACGTAGAACTGCCAGCGTAGAAACCGCACGGCGTAGTTCCACGTGGCGCAGGCCAGCGCGGGAACTAACCAGATCGTCGGGAAAGCCTTCAGCGAGTCAAGGATGGAGCCGGCGTCGTCTTTCAACGTCCAGACAGACGAAGCCAGCACGGCGAGGACGAGGGCGAGGACGCCGTACCGGATCAGCTTCACGCGGCCTCGGCGCCTCCTTGACGGATATGCACCTCGAACATGCGCAGAGCATGCAGTTGGCGATCGTTCGGCAGGGCTTGCCAGCGCGCGCTCCGGACCATACGAAGTGCGTCGCCGGCGGAGTGCCCGTGGGCGACCAGCGTGGCTGAGGCCAGCAGCGGTGCGCGCCCGACACCGTGTTCGCAGTGGATATACACATGGCCGCCCTTGGCGAGGTGATCGCTCACCCAATCGACGGCGGCGCGCAAGGTGGCGTACTCCGGCGCGAACTTGTCCCGTGTGTGGAGCCGGTACAGTTGAACACCCGCCTCGGCGAGCAGGGCCGCGTCATCGCTGCGTTCTGAGCGGCAATCCACCACGGCCGTAATACCCCGCGCAGTCAGGTCCGGGATCTGGTCCGCCGTGAACGAGCCGCCAACCGAAAGTTGCGGCGTCACACGCGAGATGCTGACCTCGCGCCGACGAAATTCAGTCGCGTACTCCATCACGCGTGCGAGTCCGCGCAGCCAGATGCGGCCGATGGGTTGCTCGAAGGAAAGGGCGATCTCGGTGCGCCCGGGCAGACGCAGCGCAAGCAAGTTGGATGACATGGCGGCTGCTCTCTCAGAACTCCAATCGAGGAAGGCTAGTTATAGGTGGCGAGCTGTGCGGCCACGGAGATCAGCCGCGGGTTCAGCGGTTGCAATGCGGGCACGATTCGATCGGCGCTTTCACGACTCACGCTCATGCTGATGCGGTCACAGCCCTCCAGCGACGGGAATCGAAAAGTGGAATATTCAGAATCGAACTCAGGTCCCACTGCCCGCGCGAATTGCGCCAGACTGCCCTTAGCGTCCTGCGTGTGCGAAATGAACACATCGGGATGGATGTGGGTGTAGGTGTAGGTGAGGTCCTCTTTGCCGAACATCGGAATATAGAAGGTGCCGTAACGCGCGAGGTAGCTGTCGGTCAGACCGAGCATGTCGTGCGAGTACGTGTCCGACAGGATGTAGCTGAATTCGCCCAGCGCTTCGGGCGCGACCTTGTCACCTGGAACGAGCGCTGGCTTGATCGCGTTGGCGATGGCGCCATAGCAGTCGAACGTGATATGCGGGGTGGACTCGAGGTCAGGCGTGCTGCGCCAGGTGTTGTGCTCCAAGAAGAAGCCGCCGCTGCCTGCCACCAGCACCGCGGCGCCGCCAAGTGCCAGCGAGCGAGGTGTAAGACCGAGAGCAGCGGCGCGGCGGATGAGGCCGCTCAGACCGATTGCAAGCAGCACGCTCATCACCGGCGTGTAATGCACCAGCAGGCGGTAATTGGGGACCCAGTCTCCGCCGTTCACCAGGAGAATGAAGCACTGCGCCGCGATGATCGCCAGAAAGAACCACACCGCGCGCAGGCGGGCGGCGAACAGCGGCGCGAGCAGTACCCCGAGCGCGAGCGGCGCGGCCGTGCCGACGAAGCGTTCGATGTAACGGAAGCCCTCTCGGACGTTCGGCAGCAGGAATGCCAACGTATACGCGGGGACAGACTTGGCGACGATGCTGTTTGGCAGCAACGCCCCGTAGGTATGCAGCCGCCAGAGGCTTATCGCCAGGACAATCGCGAGCCATGGCCCAACGAGCAGGGTCATGTCTGTTGTCGTGATGCGGCGGAGCCACTCACGCGGTGAGAAGCCGCCGGCGAGCAATCGGTAGGCGACGGCCAGCGGCATCACGAACAGGCTCTCGGGCCGCGTAGCGAATAACAGTCCGGCCCACAGTCCGGGCGTCCACGGCGAGCTGCCAGCCACCAAGGTAAAGATGGTGCGCATGAGCAGGAACGTGAACAGGCCGCTTTCGAGGCCATTGCCCATGACCAGCCAGTAGCCCGGGTACGCGGCGAGTAGCGCCGAGGCTGCCAATGCGATCCACTGGTTCACGCCCAGTGCTCGCGCGGTGCGGAATGTATCGACCACCGCGAATGCGCCACAGGCGATGCCGACGTACACGGCAACCGAGTCGACGGGGATACCCACCGCGATTGGCCCAGCCATAAGGACAGTCCACAACAGGTTGGTAAAGCCCTCGATCCACTCGCCCGGATTGAAGACCAGGCCGTTGCCGTGGGCCAGGTTGAATGAGTAGCGGAAGCTGATGTAGGCGTCGTCGACAACGTCCCAGGCCGAAAAGGCCAAGAGCGCGAGCGCCGTCATGAGGACGATGAGCCAGCCGCAGGCGACGCGAACCCAACCTCTGTTGAGAACTGCGGTCATCGGGCTAGTGGGCTGCCAGATAGAGAATGCCAACCGACATCGCTGCCCACACGCCGACCGCTGCCAGGAGTGATTTGTCGCGGAACAGCAGGTCCTCAGGTGCGCCACCCACGCTACTTGCGCGTGTGACCAGCAGATAGCGGAACAGTCCGTACAGCACCACCGGCAGAGTCAGCATCATGCTGTGGTCCTTGGGCAGGTTTTCGGCTGAGAACGTGTACAGCGCGTAGGTCATGACGGCCGCGCCGCTGATGATCGAAACCACCTGGTCCACCAGTTCGACCGAGTAGTGCTCCAGGTTGGCGCGGTGGTCGCGCGCGTCGTCACCCAGGGCGACGAGTTCGGCGCGCCGCTTGCCCAACGCGATCAGGAGCGCGCCAAGCATCGTGGCGGTGTACAGCCATGGCGAGATCGGGACGCCGATGGCCACAGCCCCTGCCGCTGCACGCAACACGAACAGCACGGAAATGCCGAAGACATCGAGCAGCACGACGCGCTTCAGCCACATGGTGTATGCGGCGGTGAGCGCCAGATAGCTCGCAGCTGCCACGCCCACCTGCAGGCTCAGCGCCGTGGCAAGGCCGAGGCCGAAGATCCCGAGGCCAGCGCCGACGCCAAGTGCGAGCGGTACGGGAACGAGGCCCGAAGCCACGGGGCGTCGTCGCTTGAGCGGGTGCTCACGATCAGCGCGGATGTCGGCAACGTCATTCAGCAGGTAGCCCGCACTGGAGACGGCGCAGAACGCGGCAAAGGCAATAGCGGCGCGAATGACCAGCTGGGACTCAGCGAGATTGAGTGAGAAGGCCAGCGGAACGAATAACAGCCCATTTTTGAGCCATTGGCGTGGACGCACGGCTCGAATGAGCCCGGCCAGCACCTGTGCCGCGCCGAGGCCGCTGTAAGAGCCAGAAAGGACAACTTGACTCATCGGTCTACTCAATGCCTCATCACTCGGTGGCCCTACTGTGGGCGGCTGGGGTTGAATGGGCGCTCGACACGCAGTTGAGTTACGGTTGCGCGGCCCCCGCGGCGGATTAGACGCCCGGAACCAGTTCGGAGGAGACGCGCGCGTAGCGGCCGAACAGGCTGTTGCGGCGGATGGTGAGCACATCCATCAGCATCCGCAGCGAATCGCGGACCGGCTCGACCCGGCTGCTGTCCTTGTGCTCCCAGTGCAGCGGCACTTCGCGGACGTCGTAGCCAAAGCGGCGGGCCAGGAAGAGCAGCTCAACGTCGAAGCCGAAGCCGTCGATCATCTGGCGCTCGAAAATCGCGTGCGCGGCGTCGCGGCGGAAGGCCTTGAAGCCACACTGGGTGTCGACGACGCCGGGCACTGCCAGGTAGCGCACGATCATGTTGAAGATCCGCCCCATCACGTGGCGGTAAATGGGCTCGCCCACCCGCCTTGCCCCGTGGCCCTCTCGGGAGCCGATGGCAATTGGTGTGGTGCGGCTGATCAGCTCGGGGAAACGGCCAAGTTCGTCGACGGGCCAGGACAGGTCCGAGTCACCAAAGATGACGACCGAGCCACGCGCGGCCAGCGCGCCCATGCGCACCGCCAGGCCTTTGCCTCGACGGTCCGTACGCAACAGTCGGAAATGAGGAAAACCCTGCATCGCGCTCTCGGCGACAAGCACGGTCTGATCGGTGGAGCCATTGTCGACGACGATGACTTCACAGACCGCCGTCTGCGCTTCAATCCAGTCGCGAATCGCGGTCAGGGTCGCAGGCAAGCGGCCCTCCTCGTTGTATGCGGGCAGGATGAGCGAGATGTCAGGGTTGCGTTCGAGCATGTGTCGCCGATATTCCTGCTTCGGCGTGGCGCTCGAAGTGTGGCGGATGTTGAGGCGAGGTTGAAACGCGGCTCAACTGGAACTCAACCGGTGAAGAACGGCGGGGGCCAGCCCCCTCGTCGACACTCTCGGTAGAAACCGCGAAGGGGCTTCTGCGTTGTCTTCGACCTTCGACCTCTCACATCATGCCGTCACGCCGCAGTGGCAGTTCGCTGCCCGGCGGTGGGCGACCTGGCTTCTCGTCGTGTTCGCGGCGGCGCTGCTGCTGGTGACGTACGCGCGCTCGATCACCACCGGCGGTCTCGACTACTCCGCGTACTTCGACGCCGGCAACTGGGTCCGCCAGGGCCACTCGATTTACGAGCGCTCGCTGTTGTGGCGAGACGTCGGCTACGCACCTGAGTACCCGATGCCGAAGCCGGACGGCATGGCCTTCCTCTATCCGCCCGCCTTCGCGGTAGCGATCGTGCCATTCACCTATCTCTCGATCGATACCGGCTTCGCCATCTGGTTGGGCATCCTCTTCGTGACGCTGGTCGCTTCGACCTGGGTGGTGCTCGACACGTTGTTCCCGAAACTCAGTCGCACCACGTTGCTCACGCTCACGGTCATCGGCTCCGCCGCGGCGGCGTTTTTCCAGCCGATGCGCACCATCTTGATCACAGGCCAGGTCGACGTCGCGCTGATCATGCTGATGGCTCTGGCGCTCCGCGCATTCGTGAAGCGCCAGGACATGCGAGTTGCCGTACTCCTTGGAGTCGCGATCGCCATCAAACCCACGATCGGTTTCCTGGTGCTGTTCTTGTTGTGGAAACGCGCCTATCGTGCCGCGATCTACTGCTGCGTCATCGCGGGCGTCCTACTGCTGGTGCCGTTCGCCATCACGGGCGGCGTGCAGGGCGTCCTGGAATACATCGCGGTCAGCTCCTACGCCTCCGGTCCTGGCTTCGACGTCAGTCCGATCAATCAGTCGCCCTGGGGCTTGCTGCTGCGCTTCTTCACGCCAAACGCGTACACGGTCCCGTTCGTGGTCGCGCCACTGGTGCCAACCATCGGGCGCATCATCATCGGACTGGCCACGCTCGGCGGCCTGAGCCTCCTGGTCAAACGCTCTCGCACCCTGCCGGTCACTCAGCAGGCCCTCGAGTACTCGCTCGTGATCATCGGGCTGCTTGTGGCGGGACCGTTGAGTGAGGCAGGCCACTACGGCTATCTGCTCATTGCGATCGTCGCGATGGTGGCGGCGCTGACACAGACGCCTCTCTCGACGAAAGTGCGCTACGGGCTGGCGGGTGCGCTTGTCCTGCTGTTTGGCTACCTCTCGCTGCCGAGTCTGACGCCGATCGACTGCGTGTTTTTCGAGTACTGGCAAGCCCCTGTGGCGGGCGCCAAGGTGCTGCTTACGGGCATGCACGTGTACGGCCTGCTCGCTATGACGGCCCTGGCGTGCGTCACGCTGTGGCAGACGCGCCAGGCGAGAACGTGAAGAAATTCCTCGGACCCGCTCAGGTCCTCATCGGCCTGGTCGTAAGCGCGCTGCTTCTGGTTCTGCTGGTACGCGCCGTAGACCTCCGGGCATTATCAGAGGCGCTGAATAATGCGGACCTCCGGCTCGTCCCAATCGCCGTGGCGCCCTTCTTTATCGGCGTGTGGCTGCGCAGCGTTCGCTGGCGACTGTTGCTGCCAGGCGCGGCTGTAACCACCCGTAGTCTGTTTCGCGTCCAGGTAATTGGCTTTGCCATCAACAACCTCGCGCCTGCCCGTGCTGGCGACCTCGCTCGCGCGGTGCTGCTCTCAGGCCACGGCGTGGGCTACGGCACAACCGCCGCCAGTCTGGTCGTTGAACGCCTTCTCGACGGACTCACGCTCGCCCTGATCCTCCTGCTGGCTCTCGCGTTCGTGCCCGCGCCCACCTACCTGGTAGTCCTCGCGCTGATCGCGACCTTCGGCTTTCTGGCGCTGTTTGGTGTGGTGGGTTTAGCGCTCTGGCGGTCAGACGCACTTGAAGCGATGGCGGCAACGGTCGCGCGGCGATTGCCACAAAAGATTGGAGCGCCACTCCAGCGATTGGCGGGCGGGTTCGCCTACGGGTTAACGCCGTTGCGGCACTGGCACCGCATTCCGGTTCTGCTCGGACTATCAGTCCTTGGCTGGGGCGCGCAGTTCGTCCTGTTCTATGTGCTGATGCTGGCTTTCGCGATGCCTGGCGCACTTGGCTCGGCGATCCTGGCGGGGGCCGTGGGCAACTTCGCCACACTGATCCCGGCGTCGCCTGCCGCGGTCGGCACCTTCGACGGCGCAGTCGTAAAAGTGGTGATGGATAGTGGCGGCGTGAGCACCGAACAGGCTGCCGCGTACGCGCTAGTGGTGCACGGCACGCTGTTCATCCCGGTGATCGTGATGGGCATCGTGATGCTCTGGCGGTCCCGCCTGTCGCTCGGCCAGATTCTTTCCACGCGGACCGCCTGAAACCTACTCAGATGGCCGCGCGATGGCTATAACCATCCGCAGCCATATGACCTTTCGTTTATGCGCCGCGGTTTGTGCGGCATTGCTTGCACTACC
>JAFAZN010000119.1 GCA_019239775.1 Chloroflexota bacterium | reverse complement strand
CGAATCCGCCCGAGGGTGACCAGCTGTCACTGTTCGGTTAGCGCCAAAAGGAGCCAACTGCAATGCCACGACTGTTTGTATACGACGGCCGTACGTTCCCTGACCCGGACCCCGGACTGTCAGTGGAGGATGCACGCCGACAACTCGCAGACTATTTTCCTGAGCTGGCAAACGCGGACACGCGCGAGGAACGTCGCGGGGAGGACACGATCTACACGTTCTCGCGGCGTATCGGTACGAAAGGAGGTGGCCGGCGACGTCGCCGGCCACCCGATATTCCGACCATTCTACGCAGCGTCCCACCGCGCGAACTGCGCGTGTTCGAGCTGGCCTCCGAGCTGCTGCTTCCTGACGGAACACTCGACGTCGATGAGGCAGCTCGCCGCCAGCCCGAGATCGCGCTCGCCGAGGCGGAGGCGGAGGCCTACGCACACGCCACCCAGCGGGTAGTCGGCCGGCTGCAACAAGTTGGCCGCACGTAGTCGCCGGAGTTCCGTGGTCACCGGGCCCGAGACGCTGGCGCGACGCCTCCGTCTCGGACCGCCACAGCCAATGGTCCTCGTTAGCTTCATTCGCAACATACATGTGGAACTGGCGTTCCGAGAAATGGTCCGTCGGTTATTGCCGGCCGCAGCCAGCCGGATCCTGACAGGCGGCCGGCGCGGGCGGGACCGCGCAACAGAACGCGTGTGGGCGTTTTGCTCCGAGTTCGAGCGGAAGTACTTTCCGATCTACGAACTCGACGAGCTGGAGCCGCTGGTGTACTCGATTCCGTTTCAGCGCATGGGGTGGTCATACGACGCGTTTCACGATCTGGATCTTCGCGTTGGCAGGCTCCTGCTGCGTGCGCTGTGCTCGGAGCCGTACGAGAGCACCGTCGGCGCCAGAGTGCCCCTGCTCCAGTCGCTCGCAGAGCACGTATCGATCCCACACGATCTGCTGGTACGGATCCCGGATGATGGGATCCGCCCGACCGATCTGCACACCGCGCTCGACAAGACTCCGTACTCGGCTGCGGCGGAGTTCGCCGACTGGACCTGGGGCCAGACCGACCTGGCGTTTCTGGATTGCGACGACGACGTCGAGGTCGTCGACGCGGAGTGGAGTGATGAAAATGTCCGCGAGCTCGCGCGTCAGTGGAAGCTTGCAAGCGCGTTGATGGACCGCGTCGCCGCCCTGGAAGCGTGGCTGGAGCAGGCACCGGCGACCAACTTTGCCTTGCTGCTTGAGACCGTTCTCACCCGATTACCCGCGGATGCCAACCAGCCAGGGAGTGATGATGCCCAGGACAAAAGCCCGAGTTCCTCAGACCGACGCGCCGACGCGGACCTCACCCTACCGCCGCGCGCTGCCGCGTGACCTCGACGCGGAGATGGACCCGCTACTGCTTCGCCTCGATTTCCATAGGGAGTCCGTCATCCTGCACGAGTTCGCGGAGGCAACCGCCACCAGCCGGCTCGTTTCGGCCATCGACATCGCACATGCGCTCGCCAGCGAACTGGACCTCGACACGGGACTGCTTCCTGTCGACGCGCTGTGGTACGTGAAGACGGCAGGAGGACCGCGCGTGGCCATCTGGGCTCCGCCGCGCTCCAGAAGTGTCAAATTGGACGAACGGTACGGGGAGGCGCCAAGGCGCTTCCGTCTGCCAATGCCCGGACTCGTATTCATCTGTGTACCGGGGGCGCAAGCACCGTACGTGTTTGCCGCGAAGGCCCGACCGCGGTCCGCAGACGACGAGCTGTACCACACGCCGTCGTTTAACGTATTCCGCAACGGGCGTGTCTGCCCGGGCACCCACGCGTTCCCACGCGATCCCGGTCGAATCCCGGACGAGTTCTTCCGGAGTCATTTTTCGCCGACAGGCGACACTCGAGGGCGCTCACGCCGGCACCCCGACGATCTGCTTGCCCACTGGACGGAGCTCCACGGACAGACCGATTATCCACTCGACGATCTGGTACCCGCGCTTCGTCTGGGCGACGCGCTTCGGGTCGGCGTGTGATTGCACCGGTTGTCGACTACCTGGTCGCACGCCACGGCATGCCAGCCCCCAGCGGAGGTGCGTATGACTATGTGCTTGCAGGCGACGGGCTCTTTCTGTGTGCCTCGAATGTTGATCTCGACGTGCGGATACCAGTTGCATCATGCGCGGTGCGCGGCCTGCCGCCGCTGTATCCGGCCTGCACGCTCAAACAGGGACGTGTGCCGCAATCCATCTGGGACGAACTCCTCCATTACCTGCACATGGCGCACATCGCCCGCTGCGAGATGATGGTCGGCGTACGCTATGAAATAGCGGAATATCGGCTGATCGTTCCGCCGCAAGCGGTTGGGCCCGCGTCAGTGTCCTATCCTCCTCAGGACAACCTGGCCCTTGAGTTGCACTCGCACGGGGCCGCGCTGGCGCACTTCAGCCGCACCGATACCGCGGACGAACAGCGTCTGCGAATCTATGGCGTCGTGGGGCGTCTGGACAGTGACCGACCGCAGGTGTCGTTTCGCGCCGGAGCCTACGGCCATTTCCTCCGGCTTCCATGGACCACTGTTTTCGACGGCAACGCTGATCTGCTGGACGATACGTTCTGCGAGCCGTCGACCGAACGCGCTCGAGCGTTGGTGAGCTTCGCCCCGTGACGTACGTCGTCAGGCCGACGCCGGTCGTCATTGGCGGCGCTACACGCGACATGCTCCAGGTGACGATCGTCCTGGTCGGCTGTGGCGGGACGGGTGGTTTTGTTGCCGAATCGCTCTGCCGCCTGATGGTAGGAGTTCGACGAGCCTCGTTGTTCCTGGTCGACCCCGACCGCGTCGAGCAACGGAACGTGGCGCGTCAGGCCTTCGACCGTTCTGACGTGGGCCGCTTCAAGGCCGAGGTGCTGGCTGAACGATTGTCACACCGGTTCGGCCGCGAAATCGGGTATTCGGTCCTGCCGTACGACCAGCGCATTCACGCAGAGGCCTTCGGTCAATCGACGCGGCTCGGCCTGGTGATCGGTGCCGTCGACAACGCAGGCGCCAGATCTGCCATCGCCCGCACACTCGAACAGCGGACTGGTGACACCCGATGGGCAGAGGGTCCGTCGCCAATTCTCTGGCTGGATTCTGGCAACGGGCGCGATAGCGGGCAGGTACTGCTCGGCAACGCGGTCACTATTGCCCAGCTGCGTCACTCGTTTCACGAGGACACCAGGTTGTGCACCGGACTTCCCGCGCCCGGCCTGCAACGGCCGGACCTCCTGTCCGCACCACCCAGCCCCGCATTCGCGCGAAACCCCAGTTGCGCGCAACAGGTTGAAGACGGAGAGCAGGGCCGCACCATCAACCAGCTAATGGCGGGCCTGGTCGCAGCATGCGTCGAGCGGCTGCTGGATGGGACCTGCTGCTGGATGGCCACGTATCTCGACCTGACCGACGGACTGCTGCGGTGCGTGCCGGCCGAACCTCGAGCGGTGTCGGCATGCACCGGTGTCCCGATCGTCTCGCTCATTGACCGCCGCGGTCACGCCTCAGTTGCGTCCTGAGGATCAAACAACGTGACTCCGGTGGTGAGCCGAAGCTCGACATCGGCTCGACCTTCGCGATGCGGAACGTGCGGTCGGTGCGCTCGATGCAGGCGATGGACCGAGCCGGAAGATGCGCTGGTCGATTCGCTTGTCGGCACGCACGACACGGAAGAGATCGCCGCAACACTGAGTGGGCGCTTCGGGATCGCGCGGACGCCGGGTGCCGTCAGCGAGCGCCTCAAACGGCGTCGCCGATCGCGATGGATGGAGGGCCTGAGTCTTCGAGAGCTCGAACGAATCTTTGGCGTCGACCATCGAACGATCCTGCAGGCCTGGGTCGGACCTGGGCTATTGCACGGCCGACGCTGGTCAGGCCGAGGTCCCCCACCCTGGCTGGCTGTTCCGGTTGGACGATGTGGAGGCCTTCGTCCGCGAGCATGTCGATTTACTGGACGTGAGCAGGATGCAGAACGGTCACCCTCTCACGAGCTTCGCACAACTCGAATGGCGGACGCAGGCCTGGCGATCGGCGCAGGACCTGGCGGCCTATGTTGGGCTGCCGGCTGAGCGAGTCAGGCGTGCAGCACGGGCGGGGCTCATTCCGCACCGGCGCAAGCCGGGCGCCGGAATGTACGGCGAGATCAGAGTGCGCGCCCGCGATTTCCCTTCGATGAGCGAGCTACTGCGGCAATCGGCGCGTAGGCGCTAGCTCGTCTCAGCAGGCTCCGCGTCCTCTTACGCGGGGCCCTGCGACTGAAATTATCGGATGCTTACGCGCACCGCGGTACAGCAGTGCACGCGAATGGGCCTCTTTTTTTGTTGCCATTTTCTCGGGCACAAACAGCAGCTCACTCGCTCTCGCTGTCCGGCGAGCGCCGCAGCCGCTTGGTGGAACCGCGTCGGACCTTTGCCTCCATGCGTGCGCGACGATCACCGCGGCCGGGGCGCGTCGGCCGCCGCGGCGGAGGCTCGGGGAGAAGTGCGTCGACAACGCGCTCGCGGAGCCGT
>JAFAZN010000014.1 GCA_019239775.1 Chloroflexota bacterium | reverse complement strand
TAGGCCGTCTGCACCGTCCAGTAGGCCGACTGTTTGGTCTGTGTGAGCCAGACGATGAAGTCCCAGGCCGCCTGCTGCTTTTCTGGCGTGCTCTTCATGATCGCAAGATTGGTCCCCGAAAACAGCGACCGAACGGGTTTCCCAGGCGCCGTTGGAATGGGCGCAATGCCAAGTTCAAAGGCACCATTGACCGCCTTCGCGATGAAAGGATCGCCCGCAATAGTCGTCGGTGGCGACATGGCGACCTTCTTGGCGCCGAGATCGTTCTGCCAGTCGAACCCCTTGCTCAGGTACGCAGTCTTGTTCTGGATGTTGTTGACGTCAAACTGCAGCGCGGCAAGCCCTTCTGGTCCATTGAACGTCGCGTGCTTGAAGTCAGCGCTGAGCACCTCCCCTCCGCGACTCCACACGACCGGAATGAATGAGTCGGGCGAGGGTTGCACCGCGTAGCACGGCATGTCGGGGACGACTTTGGCGCACATCGCGGTCATGTCATCCCACGTCTTTGGGCCGTCGGGGTAGCCGACTTTGGTCAGCTCATCCTTGTTGTAGTAGAGGACATAGATGCTGCGGTTGAACGGGAAGGACAGGAGCTGGTTCTGATACTGGGGGAAGCGACCCGAGTCGAGCAGGGCCTTCTGGATATCGGCGAGATCGGCATCGGTCAGCGAGCTCTTGACGTAATCGTCCAGCGGGGCGATGGCGCCAGCGTCGTACCACGCCGCGACGTCCGACTCGAATGCCTGGACCAGGTCCGGTGTGTTGTGCGCCACGATGGCGCCTGTGACTTTCTGCTCCAGCTCGTTGCCGGTGTAGGGCGTGAAGTCCAGGTTGATGGTGACGTTCGGCGCGACCTGCTTGTACTGATTGACCAGCTCTTGCAGGGTGCCGCCCTGGCTGCCTGGATCCGTCCCATTCATGCCATGCCAGAAGGTGATGCTCACCGGCGCGGCGTTGGCGGCAGGTTTCGCTACCGCGGTCGCAGCCGCTGCGACAGTTGGAGCAAGGCTGGTTGCCGCGGCTGAGACCGTCGGCGCCACCGATGTCGCCGCCGCCGAGACCGTCGGCGCAACCGATGTGGCTGCTGATGAGACGGTGGGTGCCACCGCGGTGGCCGCTGCTGCAACAGTCGGCGCGGCGTTGGTCGCGGCTGCCGCGATGGTTGGCGCGACGGCGGTTGCGGCCGCCGCTACGGTTGGTTTGGCCGCTGCGATCGTAGCGTTTGCGCTTGTGGCCGCGGGCGCAACCTGTGTTGGTGCGGTGGCCGGCGCAGAGCTCGAACACGCGATCGCTACCAGGGAAATCAGTATTGCAACAGCCTGTCGAACGCGCATCGAGAACTCCTTTAGCCTTTCAGTCCGCTGCGGGCGATGCTCTCCAGGAAGTGCCGCTGCACCAGGATGAACAGCACCACGACGGGCGCGATGGTGAACGCGCTGGCCGCCATTAGCGTGTGATAGTACGTGCCGTTCTCCAGGGCGAACGTCGAGAGCCCGACCTGGATCGGCCGAACGTCAGGTCGACTGGTCATCACCAGCGGCCAGAGGAAGCTCTTCCAGCTCTGCACGAACGCGTACAGCGCGACGGTCAGCAGCGCCGGGGTCGAAAGCGGCACCACGACGCGCCAGAGGTACTTGAAGTGGCTTGCACCGTCGAGTTGGCTCGCTTCCCATAGCTCGTTGGGAATACCAAGGAAGAACTGTCGCAGCAAGAAGATAGAGAACACGCTGACCCACCACGGCACGCTGATCGCGGTGAAGGTGTCGAACCAGCCCGCGCCCTTCGGATTGCAAATCGTGTCCACGGGAATTGGGCAGGGCAGATTCGACAGCAGCACGAAGTTCGGGATCAGCGTGACCTCCTGGGGGATCATCATCGTGCCGAGAAACACCAGGAACAACACGTCCCGACCTGGAAAGCGCAGTCGCGCAAAGGCATAGCCCGCCAGGACCGACGTCACCAGCGTGCCCAGCACCGTCGTCACGGAAATGACAACGCTGTTCATGAAAAACCGCGGAAAGTCGGCCGCGCGCCACGCCTCGGCGTAGTTCTGCGGCCGCCACTGTATGGGCAAGATGCTCGGCGGGCTGAGCAGGGTTTCCTCGAATGGCTTCAGCGAGGTGAGCAGCATCCACACGAACGGGAACGCGATCCAGGCGCCAAAGACCAGGAGCACCAGGTGCCGTAGGACCTCGGACCAGACCACGCGAGTTGGCCCAACGGCAGTACGGCGACCGCCGGCGAGAGTCGTGGCCATCGTCAGTCGGCGTACACCACGCGATCGCGCGTCGCGCGGAACTGCACCAATGTCAGCACGAAGATGATGGCGAACAGCACCAGGCCAATCGCCGCGGCGTAGCCGAGGTTGAACGCTTTGAAGCCCTGTTCATAGAGGTAGATCGTGACGACCTTGGCCCCGGGCACCGGCACCCCGGACATCATCTGATAGAAAAAGTCGAACGACTGAAACGAGCGGATCGTCTCCACGATGAGCAGGAACAGCAGCGTCGGCGTCAGCAGCGGCAGCGTGATATGTCGGAACAGGTGCCAGCGCGAGGCGCCGTCGATGCGTGCCGCCTCGTAGAGATCCATCGGGATCGTGGTGAGGCCGGCCAGCGCGATGACGGTGTTGAAGCCGACCGAATACCACACCGAGACGATTGCGACCGTCACCAGGGCGAGACTTGGCCCTGCCAACCAGCCCGTCAGTGGCACGCCAGCCAATTGACCGATTAATTGAAAGATCCCGCGCGGTTCGTCGGCCCAGTTCTGGCCGGGCAGGCCGAGCCAGGCTAGCACCGCATTCGCGACGCCGACTCTCGGCTGGAAAATCCAACGCCACACGACGGCCGCGGCGACCGTCGAAGTGATGTACGGCAGGAAGTACGTCACGCGGTACCCGGTGCGCCCCCAGATGCGCGCGTTGAGGAGCTGCGCGAACAGCACGGCCAGGCACAGGCCGCCAGGCACGGTGATGCCGGCGAACCACAGCGTATTGGTCAGGCTCTGTCGAAAATCAGCGCTGGTAAACAGGCGGCCGTAGTTGGTGGCGCCCGAGAACGGTCCGGGGTGCCACATGTCGCGAAACACACGAGCGTCGAACAGGCTCAAGAAGAGCGCATAGAAAACGGGAAGCAGATGGAACAGGAGAAGCAGGAGCAGCGCTGGAAGGAGAAAACCGTATCCCTGCAGTGCCTCTGAACTCAGCAGTCCATGTTGGGTGCGATGGACCGGCGTGGCTCGCGGCCGTACCCGAAGGTCCCGCGCGGCCTGGCCGATGGTCATGGCTGCGGGCGATTGTATTGGCCCGCGCGGCCGCACTTATGTGTTTCAAACAGTTAAGTGATTACACTCAGGCACAGTCCGGAGAACGTACGTGCCGACCTATACCTATACCTGTACCGCCTGTAACGATCTCATCGAGAAGCGCCAGAGCTTTTCCGATCCGCCTCTGACCACCTGCGAGCAGTGTGGCGGAGCGCTCCGCAAAGTCATCCATCCCGTCGGCATCGTGTTCAAGGGCAGCGGCTGGTACATCACCGACTCGCGCTCGTCGACGGCTTCGGCCAACGGCCGCACGGGGTCTTCATCATCGGAAGGAGACTCATCGTCAAAGGCATCCGAGTCGGGAACTCCAAAGGACAGCGCCCCCAGTACTCCCACAACATCGACGACCACGCCATCCTCGACGAAGTCCGACTAGCTTAAAAAAGATCGACCCCCGCACGCGTTCTGGCGTAACGCGGCGAGGGTCGAGCTGGCCCAGGTTGCCTCCACCCGGGCAGTCCACAGGGGTTTTAACGGGAGTGCGTGCGGCTACCAGTTGATCGAATAGGGGTGAACACCTCCTGTGTGCGAGTGGGTCTGAGTGGTAGTCGATTGGTTGTTCTGGTTGCCTTGAGAGTTCTGGATGCCGTGCGCGCTGACCGGTGCGCTACTCGCGATGACCAGCGCAAACAGCGCCAGCGGAGCGATCACGCGACGGGTGGCTAGGCGACGCAGCTTTATCAACTTCATAAACATCAACTGGCGTGATTCCTTGTGCAGCGGGGTTACCTAGAGAATCAGCGACTGAGGTTGAGCCAGACTGACCCATCAGTGGGGTTCGGGATCCCCCTGTCGGGGGGTTTGTCAACGGCCTAAAGGTCACGCCGAAAGCTGCCGATGCTTGCGAGAAGGGATGTTGGGCCTGCAGGCATTTCGCAGTCTTCCCACGCCAGCCCGCCTCTGGTGGCTGAGCGTGGTGCTGCTCTCGGTCGCGCTGGTTCCGGCTTGTTTGAGCCAGGGCGAGGTTGGGCTGCCTATCGGCGTCCTCGTGCTTGCGGCGCTCCTCAATGCGGGAGTTGTCGTCGCGACCAAGCCGCGGCACCGCCAAGCCTCGTTCGTCGTGTCGTTCGATTACGGCGGGATTGCCACGGTCGCCATGCTGGCCGCCTTTGGACCGCAGGCAGCTCTCTGCACGTTCGTCGGTGAGAAGGTCGCGCGTGCCCTCACGCCGGAGGTCTCGGGCCGTCGCCCCGCCTGGGTGCGGGCGGTCTACAACCTGGCATGGGGCTGCCCGTGCATCCTTTTCAGCTGGTGGACGCGCGGCCTGGCGCCGGATGTTCGATTGGAGCCGGCGGTGATCGCGATCGCGTGGTGGCTCTCGAACGGGGTGCTGGTCGGAACGATGGTCGCGCTGGCAGGTCGCCGCTCGCCGCGCGAGGCGCTGCGCGTCGCTGTAGTCGAGGAAGGCTGGCTGCGCTTACAAGAGGGTGCGCTGAGCGTGCTCGCCGTGGTGGCCTGGTGGACGCATCCGCTGCTGCTTATCGTGGTGGTGCTGCTGGTGACTGGCCACGCCATGACGGGGCGTCGGCTGTTTGGTGAATACGAGCGCAGCGCCGCGGCCAGCGAACAGGCGTTGGCGGAGCGACGCCGCGCCGAGGTCGAAGCTGAGCAGGCACGCCTGGATCCGCTGACCCGGCTTGCCAACCGGCGGGCGTACCAGGAAGCCGTCGATGAGCAGCCGGCGCCCGCGGCCGCGCTGGTGATGGACCTGGATCACTTCAAGCGCGTCAACGACACCTTTGGACACGACGTGGGCGACCGCGTCTTGGTTGAAGTGGCTGGCGTGCTGCGGCGCACGCTCGAGCCGATCGCGCTCTGTAGTCGGCTCGGTGGCGAGGAGTTTTGCGCGCTCATCGCCCAGTGCCCGGATGATGAGGAGCTTTTCAGGATCGCGGATTATGTGCGCCGCGCCGTGAGCGACCTGCGCTTCGAGGGCTATCCCACGCTGCAGCCGACAGCCAGCGTCGGGGCGGCAAGGCGCCTGGCGCACGAGCTCACGGTGCACAACGCGGTGAGCCGAGCGGACCAGGCGCTCTACGCCGCCAAGCGTGAAGGCCGCAACCGAACCATCATTGCCCCCAAGGCAACCCCACTGCCCCGCGCGAGCTGACAAGCCATCTCACGGAGAGTTGTCCGTCGTCACGGAGAGTTGTCCGTTGTCACGGAGGTGTCCCTCGTCACGGAGAGTTGTCCCTCCCCACCGAGGGTTGTCCATTGTCACGGAGAGTTGTCCGTCGTCACGGAGAGTTGTCCCTCGTCACGGAGAGTTGTCCCTCCCCACCGAGGGTTGTCCAATGTCACGGAGAGTGGTCCCTCCCACT
>JAFAZN010000502.1 GCA_019239775.1 Chloroflexota bacterium | reverse complement strand
AGGCCAGGGCCGTACAAGCCCGCGCCAACTCGCCGATGTTGTCACGGAACACCGCACCAAGCTGTGAGCATCGGCAGGCTCTGCTCGGACATCACCAGCCAATCCAGCGGCTCCACAGTCTGGAGTGGGTCCACCCCGAGATTCGCTCGAAAATAGCGAGGCACGGTCGAAAGCATCACGCCGTGGTTGATCGGAGGTGACGAGACGCGGTGCATGTGACCGAGATGGCCGAGGTGCGCCTCATTGCCTTCGAACGACCGAAAATTCGTGGGATAGCCCACGACGTCGAGAGGCAATTCCTCGGCGAGCACGACGTAGTTCACGGCTTCACGGCTTCAATTAGACGCGCGTATCCACGCGTGGTGAATCCGCCCTCACGTTGGATTCGCTCATGTAACGAATGCAGTCGGTCTCGATAATGCGCAAGGTCGAAATCGACAATCAGCCACGGGACGTGCAGCAGCATGTACACCGCTGCGCCGATGTCACGATACGTGGTGGATGTACCTTGCTCACGCCAGTTCACGATCTGTAGACCGGATTGTCGAAACGTTTCACCGACGTCCCAGCCGCGCCCGGGCATAGTCCACTCTGCGGGAGTACCAGCGAGGGCATCGGCAAGGGTTTCGCCGCGCCATTCCACGCCGTTCTCAAGGCTCAGGACTCGACCGGCTGGGCGTAATACGCGCGCAACCTCCATCGGACTGAACGCTGAGCTGCTGGCGAGAACGAGATCAAACGTGTTGTCTGCGAGCGGAAGGCGACGCTCGGGCCAGCGATTGCCCGGCTGCGGACCGCCGCTGTGGTGCGTGTTCGGATCCGCCTGCAGCACGTGGACCCCCGCGGGAGCGAGGCGTTCCGCGGCGACGCTTAGATTGGGGCGGTAAGACTCTGTCGCGACTGCAAGTGGCGGAAGAGGGCCGAGCCGAGACAGGTGCTCACCGCCACCGGTACCCAGGTCCAGGACCGAACTCGTCTGTTGCAGGAGTTCACGAGCGCGACCGTCATACGCTTCGACGAGCGGCGGACCGTCGTCTGTGGTAGTCGTGCACCGGTCCGCAAGCCAGGACAGGTCCCAACCACTGAATGGCGCGGCGACGGCTTCCGCCAGGAATTTCTCAAATTCGGGATCGTTGAATTCAGTGGAGCGCGCATCTGCAGCCGAGATGAGTAAGGCTGGAATCCCGTCGTGGACCGGGTAGCTCAGCGAGCAGCCGGTGCACGTCAGACGATCATCGGAGTGGCAATCAAGCGTCTCGCCGCACTGCGGGCAAGCGAGAACCCGGACGAGGTTTTGATCCATGTTGACGTGGCGATCCTTGATGGCGTGCGGAATCGCCATCGGCGATCCGCGGGCGGCAATCATCGTTGGCCGCCACCCGATGCCGGAGCTTCGGCGTACGCTTAGCTGCGCAGCTCCGGTCGACGAGGTGCGGCCATTGCAGAGCGATGGTTGACCAGCTGCATATGGATGAACCTCCTTTGCCCATTTCTGGGCCGCGCTTAGAGTGAAGGCTAACGTGAATCGGGCGGTGCGAGCAAGGACGGTACGATTCTCAGTACGGACCGGCAATCGTCCAGGCCGGGCTCACCGACATGTGCGTGCTCCGGGTGGTCCGGGCGGTCTAGACCAGGTGGACTGGGGGAGATGCTGGAGCTGGGCGCGATCGCCATCGACGGAACTGCTCGATCACCCCGGTCGCGGACGAGATGGCGCGGCTGGTGAGGTTTACGCTCCAGCAGATGGCGATGCCGCTGGACTCTGACATGCACTCGCGCGCGAGCTGCGGCTACCCACGCTCAGCAAGGACGTTGCGCGTGGCCCCGGACCAGGTTTTCTCGTCCAGGGAAGCGCAATCGGCGCTCTCGAGCCGCGTGCGCGGCGGTTACGGCATCGCCGACAGGCAGCGCTCCATCAACTCCTGTTCATGGCGAACCAGCCCCAGGTGTCCAGCTCGAGCTCGATCGTCAACAATCTACGAGCCATTTCTGCGCCACTGACACCGCAGCGCCAGCGACCGAACAAGTGCTGAAATAGCACCAGCTGTCGAGCACACCCGTCACCCGGTTCCCGCTCACCAACACGTTGGGAAGCACAAACTCGTTGTGCACGACCTGATGCGGCAATCGCGCGTACAAAGCTGGAACTACCGAATTGATCACCTCGCGAGCGTTGCACCCAGGAGACGGAGCATGTGCGTACGTGTGGCACCTGGATGTCTGCCGTCGATCCAATGCGCCAGGCTGGCCAACTGGGCTGAACCGTCTCGCAGACGTGCGATCGTCCAGGTACGGCCATCCCGTGTTGGCATTGGTTCGCGCACAGCAAACGGCCTCATGGGGTGAGAGGCCAGGTTGCACCCGCCGACCGGGTTGGGTCATGCGAAGGCGGGCCCAATCCAGCGCGGCTGCGAGCTATACCGTTGGCGAAACAAATGCTCGGGATACAAGGTGACGCCGCCGGCGATGATGCGCCGCGGATTGCCCGCGGCATCACGCTCGTACCGGATGGTCTCGCCAGGAGAGGCGTAGCCACTGCACTTGCTGATACGCAGGTGGTCCGCATCCACAACCTCGAACTCCCAGCCGACCTTGGACGGGTTGTCCGACTGCGGCCCGAATCCAAACACCTTGCCGCCGAACGCCACGATATCGATAACGCCGCCAACATTCGCAAATCGACCCGTGTAGCGCGCGAGGTCGGAGCTGGAACCGCCCGGATGACGCGGCGCAAAATCGATGAAGCGCACTAGTTCCGCGGCCAGCGGCCCCGCGTGACCATCCTCCGCACTGGTGTTGCTGAGCACCACCACCACCAGCTGGTCGACCGGATCGAAGAGCGTGCGCGTTGACTGACCCGGAAACCCACCACTGTGGCCGAGCGTCTCGCGTTCGCCGATGCGCTCGGCGACGAAACCAAGGCCGTAGCGCTCCTCCGACTGCTCGATGGCCCAAGCGGGGTGTTGCAGTTCGCGCTTCGATGCATCGCTGAGCAGCGTGGTATCGCCTGGCCAGTGCGCCGCCGCGAAGCGGCACAGGTCCGGGGCGGTCGAATAAAACCCTGTTGCTGGTGAAAGAGCCCGCGTATCGATTGTGGGCACATCCCGACGAGGCACGCCGAGGATCTCGCCGGTATAGCCCGTCACGCAACGCTGGAGCACGTCCGGCACCAGCTCAGGGCCGGTGCTGGCGAGTCCGAGAGGCTGGATGATGTGCTCCTGGACGTAGCGGTTGTAAGTCATGCCACTGACCGTTTCGATGACCTCACCCAGCACGGCGAAGCCGATGTTGCTGTATTTGAAGCTCGTATTCGGGGGCAAAATGCTGGCATCGGACGCGAGCGTTTGCAGCGCAGCCAAATCTGGGAACGGTTGCTCGACGCGCCAGAAATCCGCGTCGATGCCATCGCGAATGATGCCGCCGGCGTGATTCAAAAGTTGCCGCAGCGTGGCATCCGAGTGGAGCCAGCTGACATACTCGGCGGCGCGATCATCAAGCCGCAGCTTGCCCGCCTCGACAAGCTGCATGACCGCTGTCGCGGTAAACATCTTGGAGTGCGACGCCACGCGAAAAACGTGCTCAGGTGTCATTTCGACAGGCGGATCGAGATGAGCGCTTCCGTAGCCTTCGCAGAGCACGAGCTCATCAGCGTGGCGAATCGCCACAACCAGCCCCGGCAGATCGTGTTGCTCGCGGCGAAAGGCGATCCAGCTGTCGATGTAGGCAGCCGCCTCGAGTAGGGTGGCGCGGTCCAGACCAGTCATGTGCTGGGGCAATTGTGGCACGAGCGAAGACTCCGCCCGGATGTATGGGGCCGAGCTGCGGCCGGGAGTGCATTCAGGCCTGGTCTGTTTCAATCGGGCCGAAGGCGGAAAAAGGTAGTTGTGAAGCTACCGGAGCGTATGGTCGTCTCAAAGGCAGTTCTGAGCGCGATTGGGTGGCGCTTTGGCGAGAGGCCGTGGCCATCCCCATTGCTCGCGGCGCGGGCATGCGCATACCGGAACTGCTTGCAATTGATGACACACGCGAGCTTCTGCCCTGTCCGTTCGCTGTTTACGTTCGCCTCAACGCCTCAACGGTGAGACGCTGGAGTCGATGGAGCTCTCGCCGCAAGAGGCGAGCGAAGCCTGGCGAGAGCTAGGGCAGGAATTGTCGCGGTTGCATGCGGCCTGCACCAGATGGTTCGGCAGCGCTTTCGCACGCCTGGCCTGCGCTCCACAACTCCAGCCAATTCTCGGCAGCATGCAGGCCGCGACGGCTGACACGCGCCTTTGGCTCCACCAGCCAGTGGGTGGACTCAACTGATGCCCAGTGGAGGCACTGGCACGGTCCGCTGCGCAACAGCGTACGCCGAGGTGGCGGAACTGGAGCGACTATGGGCAACCGGAGTTGACTTACGCTCGCGAATGTCGCAGCGCATTTCGCGGCTCAACGTGAGGATCCCATTTGACGCACACACGCGCGTCATATTTGGTGTGCACCACACCGCGCGCGGGCGGCAACTTCCTATGTGAAGTGCTCTCCAGCCTGGTGTGGCCGGGCATCCTGACGAATACTTCTGCAAATGCTCCTACTGGTACGAGCATTGGGTCCAGCCGATTTCGAGGCGTTCCTCGACCGGGTGCGTGAGTACGGCACTACACCTAACGGCAAACCTCCGGGCCGCGGCAGCGGTTCGGCGTCCTCGCGCGATTCAACCTCGATGTACCCGAGGAGTTCCTCGGCGAGCATGGCAGACAAATGTGTTCCATTGATGCCGACCGAGCCGCGCAGCCTTAAGCGCTCCAAGAACTCGTGCCAGCCAGCATCCTCCCGTTCGCATAGTCGGATCAGACTCTGAATCGCTGCGACCCGAAGATGGCCGATCTCGGCAGCGTCCACGTGGTTGAGCGCTACCGCCGCCGCGGCCTCGGCACGTGGCTGGTCCGCGAGGCAGCGGAATGGTTGAAGCTGGCTCGGCTCGAACGCCTGCTCGCCTACGCCCGACCGGACGAGAGCGAGCAATGCGCATTTTCTTGAACGGGTCGGATTTCGAGAGCTGACGCGGACGGCGCGCGGCTGGTCTCGCGGCGACCTGCCACGCGGTGCACCATAGCGGACCGGACCCAAGACGAACTCCAGGTGGTCCAACTGCTACCATGACCCAGATCTGCACCAGCGAGGGGGCAAACGCGATGAAACTCCACAACTCGGCGGCCGATTTTGGAAATTGGCATCGCGCAGCACAGGCCACCCACCGCGCTCTAGGTAGGTAGCACAGTCGCCGCCTGACTTCCAGGGTGACCTGGCCACAGCTGCGCGATGCGTAGATCGGTGGCCGATTTCGGCAGCTCTTGGCACGCGCCGAGAGCGTGCCGTGCCTATCCCTGGAGTCTTCATGCAATCCAATCCGCGCCACTTCTGGCGCAACGCCAACCTGCTCAAGGTTCTGATCGGCGAAACCATCTCCGATCTCGGCTCGCAGGTCGGGGATCTCGCGTTGCCGCTGCTTGCTGCGCTCTCACTGGGGGTGACGCCAGCGCAGATGGCCGTACTCCTCAGCGCCGACTACATTCCGCGGGTCGTGGTGGGGCTTCTCGCCACCGGCTGGATCGACCGCCTCCGGCGGCGGCCGGTGCTCATTTCCGCCAACGTCATCCGTGCGGCGGTGCTCGCAGCGGTCGCGGTTGCTTCAGCCAGTCGCCTGTTGAATGCAGAACTCCTGTACGCCGCGGGAATGACGCTGGCCGCGCTGGATGTCGTTTTTACCACGACATTCGTCGCGTACTTGCCGAGTCTGACGGAGCCGACAGCGCTTATCAGCGTAAACGCGGCACGGGCCACGACCAGTGCAGGAGCTGGTGTGGTCGGTCCCGCCGCGGCGGGCGCGCTGATCGCCCTGTTGGGCGCACCAGTTGCAGTAGCCATAGATTCGGCATCATTCCTCGCATCGGTGGGCGGCCTGACGCTTGTGCGCACCCGCGAGGCGGTGCCCGTTCGGCGCACACCTGAACACCACATTCTTGCTGAAATTGCCGAGGGCTGGCGCGGCCTGATGACTCAACCCGTACTTCGCGCAATAGCTGCGACCGCATTCAGCGCCAATTTCTTCTACCGGATCATCATGTCGGTATATGTGCTGTACCTGACTCGCGGTTTGGGATTGTCGCCCGCGATTATTGGCATCGTTTTCGGCGTGGGCGGAGGGCTGGGCGTGCTGATCGGCTCCGCGGGCGCGTCGGCAATCGCGGGCCGGCTGGGCATCGGACGCACGATGATTGCTGCGCATCTGCTCTTTGGGATTTTCGGTCTTCCGCTCGCAGCCAGCGTTGCAGTGCCGCGGTGGGGAGCGCCACTTGTGTTCGCCAGTGAGTTTGCGCAGCTCGCCGCAAATGCGGTGTATATGGTCAATCGCACGAGCTTGGAGCAAGTTCTGGCGCCAGAGCACTTGAGAGGACGGATTCAGGCCTGCCGAACCGTGGTGCACGCGGTTGCGGGGCTACTCGGATTGGTGGTGGGAGGCATTGTCGGCGAGCAACTGGGTCCGGGTGTGGCGATTGCCACCGGAGTCATCGGCGGCTTGACATCCTTTGTCTGGTTGTCGGCGTCTCCAATTGGTGGAGTGAAGGACTTGTGATGCGAACGGTGGATCCTCCCCTAACGGCCAGCGCGCCGCCAAGCCGCGCGGTCAGCCCAATCAGCCGGCCGTAGCCTGCCCATCAACCCGAGAGCCGTGCGCGGAAGTACTGGACTGTTCCCATCTTCACTGCGATCCTGGCATGCCTCTTCGAGCCCGAGACCTTGGCATCCAGATCGGCTCCCTACCCACAGGTCCACTCAACGCCATCGTTGACGTGCCAGGCGTGCGACTGGGCCACACAACCCTCATCTCCGGGACTGGTCCTCTCGTCATTGGCGAGGGCCAGTCCGGACAGCCGTGACTTCGTGGTAGGGGTGTTGGTGCAGGCAAACTACGGTCGTCGCGAACGCCGTGCCATTAACGGAGTCCCGGCGGGCGAGCGGATCCCCGCAACGGAAGTACCGTTGCCACACCCTGCTCCAATGGCGACCGCGGACGGCTCTGGCGTTTTCGACCGGCAACGAGGGACTCCCGCCGGAACCGCGTTCGTACAAGGAGTCGGTTCAGATTAGGATGCTACGCAACTCAGCGATGAATCCCCTGTTCCAGGCGGTTGTGGAAGCGACCGAGGAGGCGATTGTCAACGCGCTCGTGTCGGCGCGGTCGATGACAGGGCGAGATGGCATTACTGCGCATCGCCTCCCCCACGATCGGCTGCGAGCGATGTTTACGCCATGAACCCTGGGTGCGCGCCCCACGATCAGGCCGCGGCTGTGTGCCAGAACTTGCGCATGAGATCCATCCGGCCGGCGTAATCCACACATCATCGCACCGTCTCTGACTTGCTTTCTCCACGTCCGACCCAGGCCCGCAGACTTCCTACGATGGGAATCGCATCCACGCGTCCGAAGACCTACCTTGCGAGTCTATGGACCTCCGAGCCGGAATCGTGATCAATACGCCTGCCGCCGGCATGTGTCGTCGTTGGTGAGCGCTTCGGACAGATCGCCGAGTGGTTCGTCACCTCGCCAGGCTCGGGAGATACTCAGCGCCAAGTCCCCGTGTCTCGGCGCGAGCACAACGTCCGACAATACCTCGCCGACGATGCAGGGCAGGCGCTAGATGAAGGTTTCGAGTAGCTGTGCCTAGTGCGTGCTTATGGTCGGGCCGTCCCGTGTCTGGTTCAGCGCGTGCAGAGTCGGCACGAACAGCAGCGCCACGCCGAGCGCCTGGGCCCCGATCGCTAACAACAGCACTGTCGGCTCGAAGCCGAGACGGTCGATGCTGGCTCCGGCGAAGGCAATGCCAACCGGTTGGAGTCCCGTTGCCACGGCTGCCGTCGTGCTGAACACCTGGCCACGGAGCGCGTCCGGAATCCGCTCGTGCCGGACTGTCACAAACAAGGGATTGATGACGCCGCCAAGGATGCCGGCAAGCATCATCAGGGCCAATAGAAGTGGCAGCGGCGGCTGGAGTCCCAACGCCCACAGCCCCACGGGATGCAACACGAAAGCAGCCAGCCATAGCGTCCGTCGCGGTAGCAAGTGGCCGACGGCGCCGAAGCCAGCAGCGCCCAGGACCAACCCAACGCCGAACGCCGACCCGAGCAGCCCGGCGCTGCCAGAAGTGTTAGCCACGTACACCGGTGCCAGCACGGCTTCGCTGCGCTGGCTCAGCCGGTGTTCGACTCTGAAATTGCTAGATGAAGCAAGTCGTCGACCACCCGGTGGAGAGGCTGTGTGGCGTCTATGTCGATGGCTCCGGCCGGTACACCGCCGCTCCGGTTCAGTTCGAGCATGAGTTCGACTCCCTCTTGACCATTCGACCAGTCGTCCTCCGTACGCGATTCGAGGCGGCGACGCATCGTGTCGTCGTCGATGCGGAGGTAGAAGACCTTGGTGAAGTAGGGGAAGAACTCGTAACTATTCCGGCTGCTTCCACAGACAAACAACACCTCTGGTTCTGGGTTTTCGAGTTCGGCGAGAGCCCTTTGCCGATCCCACAGCCAGGTGTCGAATCTGTGGGGTCCACCCGGGAGGCCGGTCTCGGGATCGGCGTAGTAGGACCAGACGCGGTCGGCACTCACGGCCTTGTAGCCGCGTCGGATCAGTTCCTCGTACACCGAGGACTTCCCGACACCAGACAAACCCTCCACGAGATAGTTCCGTTTAGCCGTTGTGATGCTCCACGGTCATGACAAGCAACGTCCATACTTCGAGGGCCGGCCTCGTCTCACCGGGACCGCCGCATTTGACCTGAGTGTGGAGGGAGCGCGGACCTGTTCGTCCGGTGGGTCCGTCCGACAGGCGCGCCGAGGATCCGGTATCGAAGCGGTCACTCGATTTGCTCCGCTGCTCAGACCGCTCGAACTTCCGCGAGTCGCTTGACTGAGTACGCGTCGTCCCAGCAGACGGCGGCTGCCCATGCGGCCGACGCTTGCGCGGCGATGTCGTACGCGCCGTCGTCGAGACCTGCGGCGTTGTAGGGCAGCACCAGGTCGAGGTCGGGGACGTCGACGTGCGACTCGTCCCAGTCGATCAGCGCGACACGGTCTGTGGTCATTCGGATGTTCCCGGGGTTGGGGTCGCCGTGGACGGCGCATGTCTGACGTCCGATGAGCCGCGCCCACGCTGCTCGGCATCGAGCCACGCCCTCAGGCGGCATCGCGCCGAGGTCAACTTTCGTCCCGGTGTCGGCGTGCAGGAGGTCGGTCGACGACCGCCAGCCCGGACGCTGCGGCCAGCCCTGCGTCAACCGATGCACCTGGCGGAGCGTGTCGGCCACGCGACCCCAGTCGGACTCCGTCTCGGGCGGTCCGCCTTCGACGTAGGTCATCACCACTAGACCGTCGGCGAACAACCGTCCGTCCGTCGTGGGAATGGGCACCGGCACGGTTAGACCTTCACGGTCGAGGTGTTGGAGGAGCTCGGTCTCCCACGCGAGGTCAGCGTCGCTTCTCCGACCGAGACGACCGACCGCGACATGCCCGTTGACGCGCACGCTCCACACCTCGTTGACGCCAACTCCGCCAGTGAGCGCTTCGATACGCGTGACCTCGTCGCCCCACCGCTCGAGTGCATCCCATCCCACTGACCTCATTCTCGCAGAGTTCTTTCGTACGCCGGCCAGCCAGCAGGCCAACAATCGACAGCGGCGCAGAAAACTACTGACTAAATTACTGACCGAAGTGATCTGTTATCGATACCCACTACCCAGCGGGTGGTCTGTTTTTAACTCGCTTTTCAGGTGCCCCCCGGCGGGCTCGAACCGCCAACCGTCGGATTAAAAGTCCGCTGCTCTGCCATTGAGCTAGAGGGGCAAGGGCTCACGTAGTCTACGGCATGGGCGGGTCGCCCTTCACCGAGCCCCAGCGCGCGCGGCGTGCTTGACGTAACACAAGCACATTGGCTTGCACGCGAGTTGCGAAGAGCGCCAAGGCTAGTCGCTCAGAGTCCCTCAACCTAGGCCTGCATCACCGGCGCGAGGCTCCGTGTTCTGTGTTGTTGCGCAAGCGACGTCGCAGAAAAAGCCCGTGTGACCACGGAGAAGAATTCCGCTGTTTCTGTGCGCAAGTGGGGCACGCCCTCTGAACCAGCGGAATATTCCATCGACGAACAGCGGATTTTTGGGAACCAGCGGAATCCCGATCTGTCGTGTCCGTCGGATTTTGGGACTCATGAGCCGCCGGGTCCGAACCGGCCGTCCGGCTTCGACGCCTCCCTCCATTGTGGGTGGCGTTGCATCCAGGAGGACGACCGGCACCTTCGCCGCGGTGGAGGTCGTGCCTGCGGTGTTGCTCGCAGTGACCAGCAATCGATTGCGGGTATCGGTCTGCGACGGGACGCTGATGCTGAACGCGGTGGCACCGGCGGCGAGATGCTGCGAGCCGACCATGGGCTCGCCTGCGTTTACCACTCCATTTGTATTGGCGTCCTGGTAGATGCGCACCAGGGTGCCTGCGGGTGCGCTGCCCTCGATCGTGAAGCTCGTCGCGTTGGTCGAGACCGCACCGCGTGGACTGCTGATACTCGGGACTTTCACCGTCGCTGCGGCGGCACTCACTTGTGCTTGGGCGGCGGGTGCTGAAGTTGTACCTGTGGTTGTGGTCTGAGCGGTGCCGACGGGCGAGGTTGTTGTGCCAGCCGCCGAGGCCGTCTGCTCCGCACCACCGAAGATGAGCCCAGACTTTTGGGCCCGACTGCGGTGGACACGTTGTCGCGCTCGTCGAACAAACGAGGCCACGAGAGCGCGCGCTTCAGGCCAGCCGTGTCGGAAGAGGAATGGCGACTTCCCCTCCAGGCTCTTCTTTCAGCAGAAAGTTGAGAATCGTCCTGGCGATGGGTTCCCAGTCGCCGGAACGGACCCGAAATTGGAGGAAAACTCATCCTGTTCGGTGGTCGCGCTTGTAGCCACGGGCGAAAGGACCGTGACATCGTCGACAGCACCTCCAGCCGGGGCACGCACGTCCATTGGCGTCATCGGCGCGGTGTGCGTGATTCGGGTCACGCTCGCGGCCGCGCTCCCGAACAGCACGGCGGTTGGCACGTCCACATTCGCGGCCGTGATCGTAGCGGTGTTTCCGCCGCCCGGTGGGCCGAACGGAGGATTGATCGCGAGCACGATCGGGGTACTCGGCTGGACCTGCGCCCACTGCGCCCAGGCCGTGGGACGGACTCCGCTGGTCGCATCGGTCCAATTCCCCTGCCCCCGAGTGTGCCGGACTACTTTGTGTCTGGATCAGGCGCGCTGACCACGTGGATGGTCGCCTGCATCCCATGGATGGAACGCACAAATGTAGTGCAGCTCGATGCCCACCGGCGCGGTGATGCTCGCCGAGACGCTCAGCGGCAGTCCCAAACCCGGCGGAGGCGTGAGCAACGAGTCGCCCACGCTATCGAATCTGGCCGGCAGGTTGCCTGCGTTGAAGTTGTCCAGGAACAGCACCGGCTGGCCCTGCGGCGGGAAGCCATTTGGAAAGTGGTCAGCCTGAATCTGGTTGCAGATCGCGCAGTTGTTGACCTGGTCTACCGTCTTCGGCACATCCGACGGTGCTAGCACGGAAATCGTGTGGGCGTCGGTTGTCTGGTTGTCCCAGGTCACCGTCTGGCCTTGCACCACGTCGATGTGGCGCGGTGTGAAGTGATAGGTGATGGTGAAGAACTCATCGGGATCGAATGATTCTTTCCCGAGAATATGGACCTGCTTCGGCGCGGGCACTGGGGCCGGCGCAGCATTGGCGGAGGAAAGGCAACGATGGCCGCACTGGTCGCGGCGGCAACGGAAACGACGACGCGCAACATGGCTCTGGAACTCCTGAGAAGTTGGGTTGGGAGCAAGTCTTACGGTGGAGGTGCGGGATTCAGTCGCTCGAGAGGTCCGTCACTATGGCGCGCTCTCACCGTAGCGCTGCCGCGTCAACACCGGGGCACTGTGTGCCGCGCCGGACGCTAACTCATAGCCGGCCCACACCAGCACCGCGAACAGCGGTAGTGGCGAGACGATGTTGAAAATTTGTGCGAGCACGCCACTCGAGTTGGGGCCGTTCACCGCAAACCCGAGCAGCGCGAAGGCCGCCTCCACCAGCATGGCGATGCCGCACCAATGCGAATACAGCCGCTTGCTGAGCATCGGAATACCCATGAGCAGCGCTCCCAGGAAGTTGGCGAGACCGCCGACGATGAACAGCACGAAAAACCCGGCTGGCGGACCCAACTGCAAGAGTTGGGGCGCCTCTTCTGCCAGAACTGGAAACACCAGCGCGCCCATCAAGTTCATGAAGATGCCGAACAACACCGCGGTCACGCCAATCAGCAGCACGCCGACGAGCCACGGCGCACCGCCGCTGCCCATGTGCCGCAGGTACATCGCCGGTAGGCCGAACAGCGCGAGCAGGCTGCCCACTGCGCTGAGCGTGTTGAGGGCGATATTCGCACTACTCGCCACGGCCGGATCGGACGGATCGGGCAAAAGGGCTCCACTTGCAATGGAGCTAATCGCCGCAAGCAGCGCGCCCGTCAACAGCGCGCCGCCGCTCAAACGGTAAACCTGTTCAGTAGTCATGGTTGTTTCTCCAGTTGATTGTTCGCCGTGCATCGACGAACGCGTGGCCCCTGCCTGCCGCATTGGCAGGAACTCCCGTCAAAGCGGGGATCGCGGCTAAGTCTTGCGTGTGATGCGCACCGGCGCATCGCAGTTAACTGCTATTTCGCAGCGATCAGTGGGCGCTGTGAAGCGTCTGTTGCTCAGTGCCTGGCACGGGGTGGATTGGCGGCTGGCCCTGGACGAAGCGGCCGATGTTGGTCAACATGATTTGCATGCCGCGCGCAACGGAGCCGCGGCTCGCGCCGGCGATGTGCGGAGTGACAATCGCGCGCGGCTGGGCGGCGAACGGATTCCCGCCGGGCGCTTCATGCTCGAGAACGTCCAGGCCCGCACCGCCGACATGGCCGCGCTCCAGCGCCTGCAGCAGTGCCGACTCGTCGACGACCTCGCCGCGCGAAGTGTTGATCAGGATGACACCCGGTCGCATGCGCGCGAATTGGGGTGCGCCTATCAGGCGCCGTGTCTGTTCGGTGAGCGCGACGTGCACGGAGACAATGCTTGACCATCCGAGCAGTTCGTCCAGCGGTAGGTAGCTCGCGCGCAGCCTGGATTCGACTTCGGAGTCTGCGCGATGGGTTGCGGTGTACCGAACCTCGACGCCGAAGCCGATGAGCCGCTCGGCAACGGCTCGCCCGGTCGCGCCGAAACCGATGAGCCCGACTGAGGCTCCCGCAAGCTCGCCAATGCCTGCGTCGATCAACTGTCGGTCGGGCCACCTGTTTGCGCGCGTGGCGGATTCCGCCTCGGCCAGGCGCTTGACCACAGCCAGCATCAGCATGATGGTGTGCTCGGCGACCGCGCCCGCGTTGACGCCCGGCGTGTAGGCGGCAGCCACACCGCGCTCGCGCAGCGCCGTGGTGTCGAGATTGTCGTAGCCAGCGCCGAGCTTGTGGACCAGCTTGACGTTCGGTGCAAACGCCAGCTCGTGCGCGCCGATGTGCCGGTGGGCCACCACCAGCACGTCGGCGTCCTGCGCACAGCGCGCAAACTCCGCCTCGCTGTCGTCCGAGACAACATCCAGTGAGACGCCCGCCGGCAACATGCTCCGCAAGCGATCGGCGAAGGCGCGTGGTATGGGATCGGTCAGCAGCAGTCGAACATTCATGCGCCTACGATCGCCCCGAGCGTGGCGCGGTTTCATCGTGGGAGTACGTAGATCGACTACGTATCCACGTGGGTGTCTGGCTCACGGTGCAGGGACCAGCTTCTGCGCCACCGCCCACTCGCGGACCTGAACGCGCGATGTGAAATTTAGCTTGTTCAAAATGTTGGTGACATGGGTCTCTGCAGTGCGCTCGGCGATCACGAGCGCTCGGGCGATTTCTCGATTCGAGTAGTCCTGCGCCAGCAGGCGCACGACCTCCAGTTCGCGCGCTGTCAATCGCGGCGAGCCTTCTACCGCGGGCGCATGTTCGGTCCACTCGAACGCCTGCTCGGGAGATGCTGCATGCCCGACTTCAAAAAGGGCAGCGAACGCGGCAGCACCCAGCCGAGTCCGACAGGTTTCGATGGCAACCTGGTGCGGCGCCACGTGGGCGGGCTGAATGCCGATGCCAAGGGACTCGCGCGCCCGCTGCGCGGCTCCGAGAAAGCGTGCGGCACGATCGACCTGGCCGGCCGACGCGGCGTTCCAACCAAGTCCCTCCAGAACGTCCGCCATCGACCGCGCAAACCGCATGTCCAGGTCCAGGCGCAACGCATGGGTGAGATGCGCTTCGGCTTGCGCATACGCGCCGGCCATCCAATCCAGATGCCCGAGGCCCCGCTCGGCCCACGGCTCGCCATATGGCGCTCGCAGCCGGCGACAGGTCTCGAGGCACTCCTCGAACAATTGCCGCGCGCCATCCAGGTCGCCGGCGGCTCGACGGCAGTCGGCAATCAGAAACGGACTTCCAACCAGCCCGGCACGGTATCCAGCGACTTTGGCGACCGCATACCCCTCGCGCAAGTACGGCTCGCCCGGGGCGCCCTCGTGGTGGCGCAGCACGTGTCCGAGAGCGGCCAAGGCCAACCAGAGCGTGCCCGGGTCGCGGACGGAGCGCGCCAGCGGAACCGCGTCCTGGACCAGACGTGCACACGCGTTTGCGTCTCCGCACATCAAGGCGTTGTACGCGGCCGCCGCGAGTCCGCGGGCAACCGCCGGCCGCGGAGTTGCCTCGGTCACACGACTGAGCAGCCGATCCAACCAGTCACGGGCTTCCCCAAGATGACCGCGAAAATCCCAGACAACACATGGGTAGGAGACGATGTTCAGTCCGATTGCGATGTCCGCGTCGGATTCCAGGCTCCATATGAGCGCGGCGCGAAGGTTGGGCAAGTCTCGCTCCAGTTCATCCGCCAACGCCAGCATGCGCGGACCCCAGAAGTCATCATCCAACCGACGCATCTTTTCCGAGTAGTGCTGCGCATGGCGCCGACGCATCTCCGCCAGCTCGGCACTGGACTCCAGTTGCTCCCAGGCGTATTCACGGATGATCTCGAGCATCTCGAAGCGTGGTTCGGTCGGATCCGAGTCGCGCATCTGCAGCAACGCTTTATCGACCAGAGTGCCGAGCTGATCGAGGATCCGGTTGTCGTCCGCCGAATCCAGGCAGACTGCCGCGATAGCCTCCAGCGATGCGCTCCCGGCGAACACCCCGATTCGCCGGAACAACAGCTGGTCCTCGCGCGAAAGCAGCTCATAACTCCAGTCGAGCGTCTCCCTCAAGCCGCGATGCCGGGCGACGCGATCCACTTCGGTGCTGCGCAGGTCCAGTCGCGGCTGCAGCCGGCTGAGCAATGCGCGGGGGCTGAGAATATTCGTGCGTGCCGCCGCCAGTTCCATGGCGAGTGGCAGCCCATCCAACCGGGCGCAGATCTCGGCGATCGCCGGTGCATCGCTGGGCGAGATGACAAGGGTCGGGTTGACGGCGCGAGCGCGTTCCAGAAACAGGCTGCACGCTGGCACACGTTCCAGGCGCCGTGGGTCGGCCGCTTCGTCTGCACTCGCGAGCGCCAGCGGCGCGAGTGGGAAGCGCTGCTCCCAGCGGAGGTGGAGTGGCTCGCGGCTGGTTGCCAGGACCGTCAGCCGCGGACACGTTTCGAGGAGGGTGGCCACAATCGGCGCGGCGGCGAGGATGTGCTCGAAATTGTCCAGGACCATCAACAGGTCAAGTGTCGCCAGCGTGGAAAGCACGCTGTCGAGCAGCGGGCGAGCGCCCACGTCCTGGATATCCAGTGCGTCGGCGATCGCGGATGTGAACCTGGAGGCATCGCGCAGTGGCGCGAGCTCCACCAGAACCGCGCCACCAGCGAAATGCGTCGCCGCCAGGCTGGCCACTTCGGCCGCAAGGCGTGTCTTCCCGCAACCACCTGGACCGGTGATGGTGATCAGTCGGGTTTCGGTGTGCTGAAGTAACTCGACGAGGCTGGCCAGCTCGGCGGCCCGGCCGATCAGACGTGTGGGGTGAGTCAGCAAACGCCGAGGGGCCCCACGTCGCGGAGGATGCTCAGCGCGCTCACCTGCCAAGTCGAGACTGGCCACCTCAGAACTTCCGGTTCGGGCTACGATAGACCGCCCGGGCCGAGATTCTCAACGCGGGTGCCAACGGACTACCTCGAGCGCGGTATGTCAAGTCACCGTCTCATCAAGTGCTCGGGAGAGGGCGACCCGTCAACAGGGTCCGGTTATACTACTGGTATGAAAACGGCGATCTCATTGCCAGACGACCTGTACGCGGAGGGCGAAGCCTATGCCGAGTGCAACAATCTGACACGTAGCCGGCTGTACGCGGCGGCACTGCGCGAATTTTTGCTTCGGCACAGCGATGACTCCATCACTGCTGCGATCGACGCCTTGTTTGCGAGCCATCCCGATCTCAACCGGCAGGACCTCGATCTTGCGGAGGCAAGCCGCCATGCACTTCTGCGCAACGGCTGGTGAGCCAGCGCGCGCTCGCGCAGGGCCAGGTGTGGTGGGCCGACCTGCCCATGCCGGTCGGCTCTGTGCCGCGCTTCCGCCGGCCGGTTCTCGTAGTCCAGGCCAACCGATTCAACCGCAGCACGCTCGGTACTGTTGTTGTCGTGCCCTTGACCAGCAACCTGCACCTGGCCGACATGCCTGGCAATGTCCTGCTCGAGCAGACTGTGACCGGCCTACCGCGCACTTCGGTGGCCAACGTATTGGCAATTGTCTCAATTGATCGCTCATTGCTGGACGAGCTGGTAAGTCAGGTGAATTCGCGCACGCTTGATCTGGTGCTGGTCGGCATCGACATCCTCCTCGGCCGTTAGACGCTATCTGCTGACCACAATGACACGCGCGTTGGATGGCCGCTCGTATGTCTGGAGCAGACCTTCTGGATCGCAGTGACGCATCATGGGCTGACGCTCTGGATTGGCGCCAAGGGATGCATTGGTGCCGGCTGCCATCTTGCCAGTGGCCGCCTGTGCGAGGGTCGCCGGCCTTTACACAACTGACCGCGACGCCCACCAGCTCGCGGTGGCATCCGGCCAGAGTTCTTGCTGCAAAATCTGCTGCAAAACGGCATGCAACGCTAGCGCAGCGAGGATCACGCTGGCGCAAATGCGAGCCGGTTTTGAACTCGAATCCGGCCAGCTGGCGGTCGCTGGAACACGCTGCAGCAGGCATTGAGCCGTCTTCAAAACGGTCGTACGGGAGCTTCCTGTTCGTAGGTGGGTTCGACTCCCATGCACCTCCGCCAGAGCATGGCGAAATCAAATCAGAACTTATGGTCGACGTTCTCGATGTGACCGTGCCCGTGAATACAGTTGCGCGGGTGAATGCGCCTGTGAGAAGACGGTTGGTTCCTTGCCTTCGGCTGCTTCGGTTCAGGCGATGCTGCGAGTCGGCTGGCCGCGGTTTCCGTGCGGGTCCGATTCCAGGGGGCCGATCCAGCGAACGGTCCTCGAGCAGCACCGGGCCTCGCAGGCTGAGGTTGACGCCATGTTCGCGGATCTGGACGCGTGTTCGGAACAATCCGATGCATTCGTCGGCCTCGCCTTGTGCTGGAGGATCGGCTGGGTACCCCAGCGAGAGCCATCTACAAAACGGGAGTCGCCGAACACAGAAGATACGAGGCGATAGAAATAAGGCTGCAACTGGATCGTGCTGCCTTCGGATTTCAACGCGAAATCGACGCACCAACGCATCCTCATCCGGATGGCGGCATATACCGCCACAATATGTCCTGTGCGGTACGGATGCCGCCGCTGCGCACCCGCTGGCGCAGGTCATTGGCCGTACTGGTACGCCTTCTAACGGGACAATCGCCAATGGACCGGAGCGTTTGTGTCGGCGGCAGTCCGGCCGCCGGGCGTCGAGGTGTATATCGGCTCCCACGTAATGCTGGCGACACACCTGCCCACAGCGAGGATGGCGCACTACGCTGCCTGACTTATCCACAGCGGACTAAGCCGGACAGAATCTGGGAAGCGCGACCGTGCTCACGGACGGCTTGGATAACCATTCGGGTTAACCACATTCCCCCGGCCGATGACACGCGAGCGCTCGCTGTCGATCATTCATTCGATTTCATTCCGGTCAGTCCGCCGGCGACTTCGCTGTGCGGATTTATCGCGACTTAACTCAACCGCCTATCCCACTCTTAATACCATGCACACAATCACCAGGTGTTTCCAGGGACGCCGCCCCCACCCGTACTTGATGCCCGCGTGCATAGAGTCATATGCGCGTTAGATATCAGTCGTCGTCCCGATCTGAGTCACCCCGGATCTTGAGCGTTGCCACCAGGCCAGCGTGATCCGACGGCCACAGTCCGGAGGGTGTGCGGGCTGACGGTGTCTCGCCTACCAGATCCACATCCTTGGGCGAAATGCGTCCACGACCGAGTATGTAGTCGATTCTCACCGATAGGTTTGAAACAGTATTGTTGATCGTCGGCAACACCTGAAAGGCAGTGAAGCCGGGCTTGGCGCCATTGGCCGCCACCCATTCATCGGTGAAGCCCGCGCTCAGGGCGTCGGCGTACGCCGAAGGCGCCGGGCTGGCGGGCGGCGTGTTGAAGTCGCCCGCGATAACAACTGGCAAGGTTGTTGCGACGGGTCCCGCAAGCAGCTCTTGCATTTGCTGCGGCTGGACGCCCAACAACTGTGGTCCAATCGACGACAGGTGTGTCGTAATGAACCGGAACGTCTGCTCGTGCGCTGAGGCATCCACGGACACCCAGCCGCTGCTAATCGTCACCGGACCGCGTAACGTCTGGAGGGTGATTGCGTTAGCATAGGCCGCCTGTTGAGCGTTGAAGAATGACTGGTCCGAGCGCGCCAGTATGACGAGTTGCTCGGTGAGGCTTACTCCGAGTAATCCGGTCGGAAGCAACTCCTCTTGTGAGTTACTGTGAACCGTACACGCGCTGCACGGCGCAAGGGAGCATCGCTTCAAACGACTCGTTGCGCGACGGTTGAGAACGGGTTGTGCGAAGAAGTAACAGTAGCAGCCGATACCAACATCCGTTCTAGAACGGCGTTGTCCCGACCGGCTTCCACTGCGACTGGCCGCGTGAATCCCGCCCAATTCCATCGGCGCTGTCGGCCAATTCGACGGAGGCCGACGCGTCCTTTGGCTTCGGCATCCGCAGCCATCTCTCAACCGGCGGTACTTGACAGCA
>JAFAZN010000247.1 GCA_019239775.1 Chloroflexota bacterium | reverse complement strand
GCCGCGCGCTGTCCGGCTGACGGCACGGACGTCGACGCGTTGTTACGCGCGGCCGATGCGGCCATGTATCGCGTCAAGAACGACCCCCGCGCGGGCACGGAAGCGTCCAGACATCGGCGTCTGTACCGCGCCGCGGCGTGAGCCACCATCGCGGCCCGACCCCGACCAGCCGCGGCGGGCGGAACTCTGCTCGGTGGCAGGTCAGCGGCCGGCCGGGCGGGTAAGCTACAGGGCGCCAATGATCATCGACGTTCACGGCCACTACACCACCGCGCCTCCTCAGCTGGCCGCATGGCGCGAGCGCCAGATTGCCAGCGCTGGCCGACCTTTCACAGAACCGCTCAACATCAGCGACGACGAGATCCGCGAAAGCATCGTCGGCGGCCAACTGAAGTTCCAGCAGGAGCGCGGCTCGGATGTCACGCTGTTTTCACCAACCGCCGGTGGCATGGCCCACCACTACGGTGACGAGCAAACCAGCCGCGAATGGACGCGCACGGCAAACGACTTGATCCATCGGGTTTGCTCGCTCTTTCCCAACAACTTCATCGGCGTCTGCCAACTCCCACAGTCACCCGGAGTTTCGCCGGCGAACTGCATCGAGGAATTGCGACGCTGCGTCGAAGAGTACGGCTTCGTCGGTTGCAACCTGAATCCGGATCCAACCGATGGCTACTGGACCGGACTGCCGCTGACTGATCGCTTCTGGTATCCGCTCTATGAAAAGCTGGTGGAGCTGGAAGTTCCAGCAATGATTCACGTCAGCATGTCGTGCAATCCCAACTTCCACGGCACTGGGGCGCACTATTTAAATGGCGACACCAGCGCCTTCATGCAGCTCATTCTCGGCGATCTGTTCCGCGACTTTCCCACCATGAAGTTCGTCATTCCGCACGGCGGCGGCGCAGTGCCATATCATTGGGGCCGCTACCGCGGCATCGCTCAGGATGCCGGTCGACCACCAATCGAAGAGCTGCTGAACAACGTGTTTTTCGACACGTGTGTCTATCACTATCCAGGCGTCAAGCTCCTGGTGGACGTGATCGGGACCGACAACGTTATCTTTGCCTCTGAAATGATCGGCGCTGTCAAAGGCGTTGATACACGCTCCGGGCATTATTTCGATGACACCAAGCGGTACGTGGATGCCATTCCGGACCTGTCGGCGGACGATCGCGTAAAGATCTACGAGGGAAATGCGCTGCGCGTGTACCCACGACTGGCGCGGGCGCTTCGGGCAGCTGAAACCGCCGCGTCGACGAGCCGTTAACTGACACACCATAGGACGTGACCATCGCACCAGACCTCAGGTACCTGGGACTTGTCGTGTCGGTTGGCGCGGCGGTCGCGTTCAGGTTTTTCTCCGACTTCAGCTTCAGCACCATCGAACACCAGGCCGGCCTGGCTAGCTTGAGTCTGCAGCGCTTCACCCCGGAGGCATGGCTGCGGCTCAGCCTGAACAGCCTTGGCTACGAACTCCAGCGTGACTGGTTCAATCTCTCGCCTCAGGCGCTGCCGGAGGTTCTTGCCGCACTTGTGGTGGTGGTGCTCGGATACGTGCTGGTGCGGCGTGTCACCTCCGCGGAGGTTGCGGCCGCGTCGGTCATGTTTGCGACTCCGTTTGTGGGCGTAGGGCTGATCGCCGGCGCCTGCGCATGGGTGCTGGCGCGCGCAGCAGGCACCGCTTGAGCCCGGACCGACGGAATATCCTCCTCGTCGTCATTCTGGGTCTGACCCTGGGTGGCATGTATTTCCTGGCGATCGACTCCCAGGCACCCCAATTTACTTTCACCCAGCAGCAGAACGCGTACAACGGAGTCGCGGGATCGCCATATCGGTACCGCGTACTTGTGCCGGTCATCCTCGAAGGTGGCATGCGCATCTTCGGGTTTGTCGGCTCGCCGCAACAAGCGTTCCAGGTCGCATCGCTCGTCTGCGAGTGCCTTGGCTTTATCTTTCAGCTCGGCATGATGTACGTGTTCTTGCGCCAGTTCTTCCAGCCGATGCACGCCCTGGTGGGTGTGACGTTTACGGCTGGCATGAGCGTACTCACGTTGGCGTACTTCACCTATCAGCCGTGGTCCATCCTGGAGGTGGCGTTTTTCGCGCTTGGATTTCTGCTGGCCTACCGCGGCAAGTGGGTGGGGCTCACGGCCGTGGTGGTGCTGGCATCACTCAACCGCGAAACGGGGGTGTTTCTCCCGCTGGCGGTCTTGCTCGCAACATTGAATGACCTCCGGCCGTTCGGCCTGCAGACGTTGCGGCGCGCGGCGAAACGACGTGAGACGTACGTGGCATTCGGGTTGGTGCTCCTCTCGACGGCGATCTTCCTCGGCTTACGTCTGGTACGCGGAAGCGCGGAGCCGGTGGATGCACTGCCAGATGTCATCCGCCGGAACCTGGAGCGCAACAATCTCATCGCCGCGGCAATGGGCATACCGTTGCTGCTGGGATTCGGCTGGATCTTCGCACTCCTGGGATTCCGTGGCGTGTGCAGGTATGCTCCGCAAGGGACATCACCACGGACGGAGATTACCCAGGAGGGACTTCACGCCCGAGGGACATCGCCACCAGGGACGGAAAGTACCCCGGAGGGGCGTCACGCCCGAGGGGGATTACCACGGACAGAACTTAGTTCGGAAGAACTTCACGCCCGAGGGACCTCACCCCGGGCGGAAAGTACCCCGGGGGGATTTCGCGCACGAGGGACATCGCCACCAGGGACGGAAAGTACCCCGGAGGGACTTCACCCGTCGGGGGTTTGCTTTTTGCGGCGCATTGCGCGCGTGGTGCCGTTTTACCTCGTTGCGTTTGCCATCTGGGGCTGGTGGCGCGAAGTGCGCATCCTGACCAGTCTGTATCCGGTGCTGGTGCCGCTGGTGCTGGCCTACTGCTGCAGTTCACGTGGCACTGCTCGCAAGCCGGTCTGAGGCGCGCAGCCCCCATCGGGGAGTGCTCGTACTTGCAACCGTGGCCATCCTGCTCTGCGCGGTCGCACTACGCGCCACCGAGTTGTACACCACCCGCTATCAGAGTTTGCCCGTGAGCGACTGGGTGGAATCACGCCCACCGCTGAGCGAGTCCGCCGGCATTCCGTCAGCGGCGGACCTCGCACGCGGGCTTGCTCGAACTATGCCATTGCTGGTTATCGGCGACGACGTGCGACCGTGGACGCCGGTGTTCGGTCCACCAGCCGCCATTCAGCGGAGCATGGGCGGAGTGCGCGACGCCTCGCGGATGACCCTCGTTTCACCTGGGACCTTCGCTGCCGACCAGATCCCGGTGCAGATGCGGCTGTACACGGTCGTCTTCGACCGCACCCTGCGTGCACAGGAATGGGTTGGCTTGATGAGCCGTGAAATGGATATTCGCGACCCTGACAGTGGACTGAACCAGGTCCGCATCAGCGGTCCGGACGAGGCGGACGGGGTGTGGATTGTCTCACCCCGCCAAACTGGGGGAATCGCGACCGTGGTTGGCCACCGCGGGCCGGTTGCGTTTGATTTGCAGGTGACGTTCGGGCCGACGCCTGCGCCGGTGCCGCCGGATGCGCCGGTGGCGAGGCCTGAGCTGGTGGACCTCAGCGCGCGCGCTGAGACCGCTGCGCGGCAGGCGGCGGCCAGCTACGCCGACTGGCTCACGACGCAGCTCAATAGCTCCCGCAGCTAACGGGACGGGCGGCGAAGGCCTCCGGGCTGAGACGCAGAGACGCCCTCCGGGAGGGATGGAGTGTCTCCGTGGGAGGCAGCCCGTCGGCCGCCTCCGGGAGGGATGGAATGTCTCCGTGGGAGGTAGCCCGTCGGGCGCTGCGCCGCAGAAACCTCTCGGGGGTTAGACAGAAACTCTCTGCGGAAGGTAGTCGGGTGCAGTGCTAGCGGGGCCTGTACCTACAGACAGGTCTGCGACTGGTCCGGCGCCCGAGGGTGAGGCGCCTCCTAAACCGGATGATGCAGTCATGGACTTCCACGTATGGCTGCCGGAGATGATCGACATCCGTCGCAAGGATCTCCTCGACGAAGCGGAGCGCGAACGGAAAGCCTCGGAGCACCTGGAGGGACACACCAACCATGACACACATCACGACACCACAGACACAGCGCGTCGCGCTCATTACGGGCTCGTCTCAGGGCCTTGGCCTGGAAGTCGCGCGAGCGTACGCCAAGGCCGGCCTGGCTTTGATCCTGACGGCTCGCCATTCCCGGCTGCTTGAGCACGCCGCGCGCGAGCTGGCGGAGCTCACGCCCACGATTGCGATTCCCGGCGATGTCGCCGACTCGGAACACGTCCACCGACTGGTCGACACCGGACTCCAGCGGTTTGGCCACATTGACGTACTCATCAACAATGCCTCGGAGCTCGGCCCATCGCCGATGCCCGAGCTGCAACAACTCCAAACGCCAGAGTTCGAGCGCATTTTGCGCGTGAACCTGGTCGCGCCACTGGAGCTCATCCAACTCGTGCTGCCCGGAATGCGCGAGCAACACGACGGCGTGATCGTGAATGTCACCTCGGACGCCGGCGTGCAAGCGTATGCCACCTGGGGCGGCTACGGCGCCAGCAAAGCTGGACTCGAGCATCTATCCCACGTGCTGGCTGCCGAGTTGGAAGGTAGCGGCGTGCGCGTGTACGTCGTCGATCCGGGCGACATGAATACGGCCATGCACCGGGCGGCTGAGCCCGGTGTGGACCTTTCCCATTTACCAAAACCTGATGCGGTTGCACCCGCGTTTGTTCGATTGCTGGACGAGCGCGAGGCATTCGGACGATTCGAGGCAAAAGACCTCGTCGGAGCACCTGTATGACTAGGCTGATTTCGCAGAAGCTTGATCCGCTGGACTTCCATTTGCCGGCGGAGCTGGAGGCGCGCGAGCCACCCGAAGCGCGTGGGCTTGCACGCGACCAGGTCCGCTTGATGGTCAGCCATCTGGCGGATGATTCCGTTGAACACCACCGTTTTGTGAACTTACCGTCCGTTCTGCGACCTGGCGACCTGCTGATAGCCAACGACTCTGCCACCGTTCCGGCCGCACTTACCGCGTTGCGCGCCGATGGATCGCAGATTGCGCTGCACATCTCCACCCACTTGCCCGGCGACCTCTGGGTAGTGGAACCCCGCCGCGTCATTTGCAACGAAGGCGAGATCTTGCGGTTGCCCGGTGGTGCGACGATTCGGCTGCTTGTGCCGTATCTGGATTCGCAGCGTTTGTGGGTGGCGCACTTTTCCACCGATGTCAACAGCTTGATGCAGCGCTACGGACGACCCATCAGCTACAGCTACGTACGCGGCCAGTGGCCACTTGAGATGTACCAGACGGTATACGCCGGACCGTCAGGTTCCGCCGAAATGCCGTCAGCCGGACGCGCATTTTCGCCGGATGTTCTGGCAGAATTAGCGCATCGCGGCATCGGCTTTGTCACCCTGACATTACACACTGGTGTCGCGAGTCTCGAAACGCACGAGCGACCGTACGCCGAGGAATTCTGGGTACCGGAGCTCACTGCTCGCGCGGTTCGCGAGGCAAGACGTGACGGACGACGGATCATCGCGGTCGGTACGACCGTTGTGCGCGCGCTGGAATCCGCGTTTGACGACGCTTCAGGCGACGTGATCGCCACACACGCCTGGACGGAGCTGGTGATTACACCCGAGCGTGGAGTCCGCGTGGTGAATAGTCTGCTGACCGGCTTTCACGAGCCGAAGGCCACACACCTCGCGATGCTGGAGGCAATCTGTGGCAGGAGCCATCTCGAGCGCACGTACGCGGCGGCGCTGGCGCACCAATACCTCTGGCATGAGTTTGGCGACTTGCACCTCATCCTGGCGCCTTAGGCTGGAACGCGCGCATGCTTGCCGGTCACTCGGGCGATGAGGTCACGAAGTAAACCTGGATACTCGGGGACGTCCACGCGGGTGGCCTGTCGGCGTGCGTCCAACTCGCGCACACCCTCCAGCAACGCTCGACCGTCCACAAAGTATTCAGGGACGACTCTCCACACCGAACCGCGATCGGTGGCAGCGAGGCGTTCGTCCGCCGCGTGCAGCTCCTCGCGCAATTTCTCGCCGGGTCGCAAGCCGGTGTACTGCACGCGTACGTCGCGGCCAGGGCGCAGGCCCTTCAATCGGACCAATCGCTGCGCAAGCTCTTCGATGCGCACCTCATCGCCCATGTCCAGGACGAAGAGTCCGCCGGGCGACCCGTCGGCCGCCGAAAGCAGCACCAGGCTGGCCGCCTCGGCGACCGTCATGAAGTAGCGCTGCGCCTCGGGATGGGTAATCGTTATCGGGCCGCCGGCCTCGATCTGTCGCAGCAGGGTGGGCACCACGCTGCCACGACTTCCCAGCACATTGCCAAAACGCACCGCCGAAAGAATGGTGCCCGAGGGCGCACTCTGACTCAGCGCGACAACCATCAGCTCGGCTACGCGTTTTGTCAGTCCCATGAAGCTGGAGGGGTTGACGGCCTTGTCCGTGGAAATCACAACCACCCGCTCTGCTCCGGCCGCGACCGCCGCTTCGCACACGGCGAGGGTGCCCAGGACGTTGATGGCGAAGCCCTGGTCGGGGTTGGCTTCCACCAATGGCACGTGCTTATACGCCGCGGCGTGGAAGATGACCTGGGGTCGCTCGCGCAGGAACAGCTCGCGCATTCGTCGCGCGTCGGCCACGTCCGCGATGCAGGTGCGGACACCCGGCGTATCGCCTTGCAGTTCGTAGAGCCCGGTCTCGTTGGTATCCACCGCCAGCACATCGGCAGGTTCGACCGCCAGCACCTGGCGAGCCAGCTCGGCGCCAATCGACCCCGCCGCGCCGGTGATCAGGATGCGCTTGCCACCCAGGGCTGCACTGCAGGTTTCTACGTCGAGACGGACGACGGGGCGCGTAAGGAGCTCCTCGACCTCGATCGAGCGCGCGGCGGCCAGGCGCAAGGCCGCGCTGGCGGCGGACGCCAGCAGTGGCCACACGATTGCCACGAAGTGTGGCAGGTGCCACAGCGGCTCGCGAAACATAACGTCATTCAGCACCGTCACGACGACCAGGCACGCCAGCGTTGCAATGAGAAACGGCGCCACCGGTCGATGCGCGAAACTCGACTGCGGTCGCCGGAGGCGAGTCATCAATTCGCCGGTAAGGACCTGGACCACGCCGGCGATGGCTACCCAGGGCAGCAGCCGCTCGGCGTACGTCGGTGGGACGGTTCCCTCGTCAGCGAAGCGAAGCAGCGTCGCCAGGGTGACGGCGGCGGCGCCGGCGACGGCGTCCAGGGCGGCGAGCTGCCAGGGGGCGGGGCTGAAGCGCAGTGGCCGATTACGCACTGGTGGGCACTCGTAGAGCGGACGCGCCCAGAACCGAGACTTCGAAACCATTTTGGCGCCAGGCATCGCGGTCCAGCACGTTGCGCGCATCCAGCACGCGCCGCTGCCTGACGAGGCCAGCCACCATGGCAGGGTCAAGCTCGCGGAACGTGCGATGATCGACGAGCACCGCCACGGCCTCGACATCACGCAGAGCACGCGCCAGTGGCAGAAGCGGCGCTGGCAGGCCGGGCGTCTCGGGTCGCACATGCGGATCGCACAGGCGGACGTCGTAGCCTCGCTCCGCGGCGAGCTCCGCGACATGAAGAGCGGGGCTCTCGCGAATGTCGTCGACCTCTGCCTTATAGGTCACACCCAGCAACGCCACCGGACCGGGCGGAGGCGCCAGCCTAAGGAGAAGGTCGATCACGTGGGCGGGCATGCCGTCGTTGACCGACCGCGCAGTGCGGATGAGCGCAGCAACCTCGGGAGCGGCGTTAACCAGGAACCACGGGTCGACCGCGATGCAGTGACCGCCAACGCCAGGCCCGGGCGTGAGCACGTTTACCCGCGGATGGTGATTGGCCAGACCGATCGCCTCCCAGACGTCGACGCCAATTCGCTCGGCGATCAGCGCAAACTCGTTGGCTAACGCCACGTTGACGTCGCGGAAAGTGTTTTCCATCACCTTGGCGAGTTCGGCGGTGGTGGCATCGGTGCGGACGATCGCACCTTTCACGAAGGAGGCGTACAGTTCCGCGGCCTGTTCGGCGCACTCAGGCGTAAGGCCGCCGGTAAGTCGATCGTTCCGCTCCAGTTCTACGAGGATGCGACCCGGCAGGACTCGCTCGGGGCAGTGTGCGAGGTGAATGTCGCGACCCGGCTGGAGGCCTGAACCCGCCAGGATCGGAGCCAGCACATCACGCGTGGTGCCGGGCGGCACGGTCGATTCGAGGACGACCAGGTTGCCAGGGTGTAGCAGCGGTACCACGTCTCGCGCGGCTCGCTCGACATAGCTAAGGTCCGCGGCTTTCGTGTCAGGCTGGATCGGAGTCGGAACGGCGATGACGAATGCGTCCGCTGGTTCGGGGCGCGTCGTTACGTGGAGTCGACCCGAATGGAGCGCCCGACTGACCAGGGTTTGCAACTCCGGTTCATCGAGCGAAGCGCGGCCGGCTCGAAGCGCGGCCTGCACCCGCGGGCTTGGATCAACACCAATCACCTCGTGACCCGCGAGGGCGAACATGCACGCGGTCGGCAGACCGATGTAGCCCAGCCCAAGGACGCAAAGCGTAGTCAATTTTCAGCTCTGTCCTTGAGTGACAACGTGCGACCCCTGATTCGGTTGCTGCGGGTGTTCGAGGCGGTAGACCAGCGCGACCACGCCGAGCATTGGCGCGTAGGCAACAACCGCCAGCACCTCTCGAAGTGGCTCCATGGCGAAGAGCACGGCCAGCGCCGCCGCCGCCGCAACCACGCCCAGGCCAGCGTACAGGCTGGTGACCTGCCCATGCGACAGGCCACAACTGACGAGCCGCTGGTAGTAGTGCGAACGATGAGCCATGTACCAACGCTCTCCGCGAACCACACGGCGGGACAGGGTGACCAGGCTGTCGAACACGAACGGCGCAAACAGCACGAGGCCGAACTCGATCGGCAGGCGGTTGCCACCGACCCCGATATTCGCGAGGAGCATCAACCCGGCGAAGCTGAAGCCGAGGAACGTGCTGCCCACGTCGCCCATAAACATGCGCGCGGGGGGCAGGTTGTATGGGCCAAAGCCCAGTGCCGAACCAGCCAGGAGGCTACCGCCGGCCGTCACCAGCCCGTTGCCTGTGACCGCGCCAGCAATCGCCACGGCTATTCCAGCAATGATGGCCTGCGCAGCGGCGAGACCGTCGATGCCGTCCATGAAGTTGTAGACGTTGGTCAGAACGACCACGTATGTGAATGCCGCGACCGATGCGAGCAGCAAGCCTGGATCTCGCTCTTGAACGCCTGCCACCGTCAGTACGAGCGCGCCGACGATGTGCACGATCAGGCGCGGCAGCGCCGGCAGTGGGCGAAGGTCGTCGACGAAAGAGACCGCGGCCACCAGGAGGGCACCGGCGAGCCAGCCCAGAGCGCGCGGCGAGAGGATGCCGCCGTCGAGCAGCCACACGACGAGACCTGCCACGAAGCCGAGAACGATCACGAGTCCGCCGCCGCGGAGCGTTGGCCGGGTGTGCGAACTACGCGCGTTGGGGACGTCGAGCGCGCGGCGCGGCGCCCGGCGCAGATAGAGCCAACCACCTGCTGCTGCGACACCGATGCTGAGAACCAGGGGCGGCAGCAGCAGCATGTTGGCTGTGAGGTTAGCGGAGGCGGCGGGCGGCGGGAGCCCAGCGATGCCAGGGCAGCTCGCGCGCGAGCAGGGGTTGGGCCAAGTGCGCGGCGTCCAGGACGCGCTCGAGGCGCGCCCGCAGTGAGGTGCGCAACTGCTCAGGTGCTTCGGACAGAACTCCACCTGTTGACAGGGGCTCGAGGACTGGGTCGTCAGGCCGGCCGAACCAGGTGAAGGCGTCGTCCCACATCTGGGGCAGCGCGGGCTCCACCTGGCGGCCGAGGCGGCGCAACCAGCCGGTGGCGTGCACCCAGTGGCCGGTCTCCTCTTGCTGGATCTTACGCGCGCGCTGGCGCAGGGGCTCGTAGGGCGACTCAGTGGCGGCTCCCAGGAGCACGGTCAGCGCCGTGTCCACGACGAGGTTCGCGGCCACGAACTCTGGCCATCCTGCAAAGGGGCGGTCAAGACACCGCACCGCGGAAGTTGGGCGCTGTTGCCAGCCTTTTTCCTCCATCTGCGGGAGATCTCGGCCACCGGGAAAGCCCCGCAGGAGCGGATAGAAGGAGCGGGCGTGGCCGAGCTCGTCTTGCGCCATAGCCGCCGCGGCAACCGCCGATTCGAGCATCGGCGCACCGGTGCACCACTCCGCGTATCGACGACCCAGCACGTATTTGTTGTCGGCGAGTGAGCTGAGCAGCGCGAACATCGGCTCGCGCAAGGCGGGCGCCAGCGTGTGGACCATCGCCAGGTCGGCCCGGTCAGTCGCCACCGGTGCGGCCGCCGCGGCAGCGCGCTCCATCGACTCGCGGTCCGTGGCGGTCTCGAACAGGCCTTCACTCATGCCGCGATGACAGTCTGGGTCTGATCGCGCGGAGTCACCACCATCTCGATCCAGGGGTGTTCGTCGTAAATGCTCTGGGCGAAGAGCCGCGCCATCTCGGGATCCTCGGCCGTGACCGTGCCGACCTGGTACAGCGGCTCCTCGTAACGGCGCCGCGCAAACACCAGCCAGACTCGGCGCTGGTTCATACCCCCAGCCCGAGCTCGCGCATTCGACCTCGTCCCAGCTGGCTCAGGCGGCTTGCGGTCCAGACCGGATCCCACACGACTTCGATGTCGACCTGGTCGACTCCGTCTTCGCGGAGCAGGCGCGCGCGGATGTCGTCCTGGATCATGTCCATCGCAGGGCAGCCCATCGCCGTATAGGTGATCTTGAGCCTTGCCGCGTTGCGCTGTGGGTCATAGTCGATCGAGACGATCAGGCCCATATCGACTACCGACACGGGAATCTCCGGGTCCTCCACCTCTCCGAGGGCGTCCCATAGTCGAGCGACCACGCCCTGGTTCCCCGGCACGTTCGGTCCTGCGGAGGGATCGGTCACGCGGTGGGCGCGCTCCAGCCGCGTTGCAGCGTGCCGACGTATTCGGCGTTCATTGGACCACGCGCTTTCCAGCGCTCGAGCACCTCGTCCCAGCCGATCTGGCCCTCTTCGAAAAGCCACCGTTTTTCAGAGGCGTCGAAACGCGCGGGGAACGGTACGTCGATGACGTATTGACTGGTTTCCGCATCGAGGTGGGCGGGTACGCGCAGGCCCATCTCGTCGCAAAATGGCACCACCTTGGCCATCCAGGCCTGGCGCAAACCGTCGTTCGTACGACCCTTGAAGCCGTAGTCCAACTGCTCGCTGTGACGCTTTTCACGGTCGGGCAAGCCGAACCACTCCACGGTTAGCATGAACATCCAGTCCGCCGCCCGCTGCAGCTTTTCGCGCTCGACGGGATCGGGCGCGAGCCGCCGGATCCATTGCTGGCCGTGCCGCAGATGGAACGTCTCCTCCTTATCCACTTTGGCCAGCGCACGCTTCCACGGGCCAAAGGTGGTCGAGTGGTACACGTCCGAGAGCAGCTCGTAGCCAGCCTGGTCGTAAAACGCGTTGGCCACTACCAACTCGTGCCAGGTGTCCAGCGGGACGTCGAAGGCGTAGGGGTACTTCCATTCGCGGGCCGACCGCTGATAGATCAGCCAGTCCTTGTCCACCCCGAGGTCCTCCAGCAGCCGATAGGCGATGTGCGCGTGGGCGAGCTCGTCCTGGACGATGCTGATCGCGGTGCCAAACGCGTTCAGGCTGGGTGCGTCCTGTGCGGCGCGAAAATAGGCTGGCGCACTGATCAATTCGGTGTCGGCCGAAACGGTCAGGATGCGTTTGATGCCCTCCAGGTACATCGGCGACATGTGCTCGAGGCCCTCCACCAGCTTGCCGCTCTTGATGCGCAGCAGCGTGACCGCCTCGGTGTTCATTGGCAAGACCATTGCTGTGGAAGTCTCCTTTGAAGGCGGTTAGGGTTCATTCGCAGAATCAGTTGAACTGGTGGCGGGGAGGGTACCTCCGCGAGGATCGCCGCGGTCGCTGCGCAAGCCCTCGAAGTAGGAGCCGCAGCGCGTGCATCGATACTGGCTCATGAGCAGCTGTGAGCCGAAGAGCGAAATCAGCTCGGGCTTGTCAGCATCGCAGAATGGGCAGGTCATAACACGCTTGCCGCCACCCCGTTGAGTGCGTTGAACAACTTGGTTGGGGTGAGTGGGATTTCGGTGAGGACGACGTTGGAACCGAGGCGGCGGATGGCGTCTTCTAGCGCGCCGGCGACGGCGGCGGGCGCGGCGATGGTACCGGTCTCACCGACACCTTTGAAGCCCTCCGGGTTGTTGCCGATCAACTCCGAGTGAACCTCCACCAGACGTGGTTGGAGTGACATGGGAATGCCGCGGCCAGGCAGGGTGTAATCCGCGAAGTTTGAAGTTGCAAACGTTCCATCGGGCAGATAGACCGCCTGCTCCATGAGCGCATAGCCCATACCGTGCACGAGCCCACCCTGGAGCTGTCCGTTCACCAGCAGCGGATTGATGGCCTGGCCGCAGTCGTGCGCAACGGCGTAGCGCAGCACTTCCACTGTCGCCGTTTCAGGATCCACCTGGAGTACCACCGCATGGCAGGCTCCGGTATAGGCGCCCGAGCTCTGGAACGTCTCCTGCGCCTCGAACGACTCACCCAGCAACTTTGGAAGGTCCACCTGGTGGTCTGGCGCGCCGCGCACCTCCGCCCCAGTCGGACCGACAGTGATGTCTTGCGGGTGTGCCTCCAGGGCCGTCTGCGCTCGCTCCAAGAGCAACTGTCGCGCCGAACGAGCGACGGCCGCCGCCGCGTTGCCCACCTCCAATGCCGACCGACTCCCAGCGGTATTGGCAGATGCCGCGACATTATCGCTATCGCCGACGAACACCTGGACCTTTTCCACCGGCCAGTCCAGGTGTTCCGCCACCACCTGTGCAAACGTGGTGCGATGGCCCTGTCCTCCAGGCGTAGATCCGAGATACGCGTGCACCTGACCGTCCGGTTGAATGCGAATGGTGGCCGGCTCAGGCTGCTGAATGCCAGCCGATTCGACGCAACAGGCCACGCCGATGCCAATGCGCTCGCCGTCCACCTGGCGCTTGCGAGCCTCCGCATACCCAACGGCCTCCAGCGCGCGATCCAACAGTTGTGCGTAGTCGCCGCCGTCGTACACCACGGCGCGACCCCCCATGCGCTTGAAGCCGGTGTCGTGCGGCATGTCTGATGCACGTATCAGGTTGCGCGCGCGGAACTCCGCCGGATCCAACTGCAGCTCGCGCGCGAGCAAATCCATCATCCGCTCGATGATGAAGTTACCGATCTCGCGACCTCCGCCGCGGATGAAGCCGGTCGGCACCGTGTCGGTATAGACGAGGGTGGAGATTGCTTTCAGCGCAGGCAGGCGGTACGCGCTGACGACGTGGCTGAGAATGTTGTCGCTCTGCCCCAAGCCCGGCCCACCGTAGGCACCAACGTCGTGGCGGAGCTGTACACGTAGCCCGAGCAACTTTCCGTCGCGACTCGCCGCGAGCTCCGCATGGGCGGTATCGCCATGGGATTGGCCGGTGGCCTGGGTATCTTCCGTGCGCGTCGCGACCCAGCGCACTGGACGCCGCAGACGCAGCGCGAGTGCCGCAAGCAGAATCTCCTCCGGATAAACCTGCCCCTTGGCGCCGAAGGCCCCGCCCACGTCTGGAGCCACGACGTGGATCTTGCTCTTGTCCACACCAAGAATGGAGGCGATGCGGTCACGCACACCATAGACCCACTGGGTGGAGGTCCACAGCGTGAGTCGACCGGATTCCGGATCGACAGTTGCGGCGACCGCCCGCGGCTCCATGTATCCGCCAATCACGCGACCGAAGCGGAAGTCGCTTCGCACCACCACCGCTTCGCTTGACGCGAACGCGGCATCGATATCGCCGAAATTGCGCTCTACCTGGCCAGCGACGTTACTCCCGAGCTCCTCATGCAGGGCTGCCGCGTTTGGTTGCAGCGCGGTCTCGACGTTGCCAACTCCGTCGAGGGGCACGTAGTCCACCTCGACCGCATCCGCCGCGTCGCGAGCTGTGGCCGCGTCTTGAGCCGCGACGACCGCGATGGGCTCGCCAACGTAGTGCGCTTTCGTGCTGGCCAGCACGGGTCGTGGCTCGGGCTGCATGCCCGGGGGCGCGGGATCGTTGAGCGTGCTGCTGATCTCGGGTAGATCGCTCAGGGCAAAGGCGCCGACCACGCCCTCGATCGAGCGGGCAGCCGCCAGATCAACCTGGTTGATCCGCGCATGCGGGTAGACCGACCGCACCACCGCCACATGCAGCATGCCCGGCAGGTTGACGTCACCCGCGTACTGGCCCTTGCCCGTGAGCAGCGGTCGATCCTCGCGACGCAACAGCGACTTTCCGATGAGCTTTGGCATTGTTGCAGTACCCAACTTGTACCAGATGCCAGTGACGCAAGTTCAACGTATTTTGAGGTCTATCAGAGACTCGTCCTGATTCTTCTCCAACTACTTTGAGGTCTATCCAAGGACTGGTCCGGACTCTTCTCCCACAGTGTGTAGCGCTGTCACATCGGGGGCTTGGCATGTGTCCTCTCTTCGACGACCGATTCGTCGAACGAAAAGGAGGACCTCAGATGTCTCTCGCGTACACCGTCGTCACTATTGTGGCGGCCGCCTTCGTCGGCTATTCAGCCGCTGCTGTGCTCTTCCGCGCGAACTGGGTGGTGAAAGCATTGAACGACTACGGCGTCGCACGTGTGTGGTGGCCGTGGCTGGGCGTGGCGAAAACGGCTGGCGCCGTTGGCCTGCTGGTCGGCTTGTTCGTTCCGACCATCGGCCTGCTCGCCGAGATAGGCCTGATGATCTACTTCGCGGGCGCCGTCATCACTGTGGTGCGTGCGCGCTGGTACTCGCATATTCCCTACCCGCTGGTGTACGTCGCGCCAGTCGTAGCCTCAGCTGCGCTTCGGCTCGCCGCCCGCTAGCCCCAGACGCGCGGCAAGTCCAGGGACTCGGACGAGGCCGTCACCCCCGCAGCAGCAACCGCACCACTTGGTCGACAACCTGGTCCGCCTTGATCTGGAGCTCGGCTTCGGTGTTGTCGCTGATAGGGTGCGCGATGCACGCCACCGGATAGCTCGGTAAGCCCAGGGTTGCCGCCATCGATCTTGCAGTTGGCAGGAAACGGTCCGTCATGACGCCGACGGCGGGAATGCCGAGGCGCTCAGCCGAGATGGCGTCGTGCACACTGCACGACGAACAGCTCCCTCAATCGCCTACACCGGTGATAATGGCGTCGCAAGCAGCCAGCTCCGCGATGAGAGCAGCCGGAGCCGGCGCGCTGAAGTTGTGCTTGCGACGCCAGAGTACTTCGCGCACACCGTAACGCTCGCGCAGGCTACGCTCCACGCGGAAGAAGATGCGCTCCGCATTCATCTTGTGGTTATCGAGCACGCCCACCACGCGACCTTCGAGTGACTCGAGGCGACGTGCCATCTGGAGTGGTTGTGACTCGCTGCTACTGGTGGGGTTCAGGACTGTGATACTCATCTGCAATCTCTTTCGTGACAGCCAGTGACTTGTTACCGTACCAGGGCGGAACGATTGCCGAGAATCCTCCAGCCGGACCGCCCGCGGCAACGACCAGCAGATCCTCCGGACTGCGCAGCGCGGTATATACGCGCTCCTCATCGCCGCGCATTGCGATCGCGGCCTTGCCGACGTCGCGCCACTGGCCGCGCTTTACTCGTGCGGACTCAAAAATGTAGTCGCGGATATCGTTCTTACTCCAGCCGGCGTTGGTCAGCACCTCACGCGGTTGGCGCGGAATCACCATCGCGTAATTGCCAGCCCAGATGGAATAGGTCAGCATGTTGGCGCGCATTGCCGCGGCCAGAGTCTCCAGCAATTCGCGGGGATCCTGCGTCCATTCGTTCAACACCTGGTGCGGCGACTCCGCCGCCATGACCGTCACGGCGGACAGTCCAGACCGAACACCGCGTTCCTGCGCCAGCGGAGTCCACGGGTTATCTTCCTCGTCCTCGGCGAGGCAGAACGTCAGCTTGCCGGCGTGGCCCAGCGTGGAGCGATCCATCTGGCCGGGGATGCTGCCGAGCACATTCAACAGCAGCAAATGGATCGCGCGACCGATTGTGGCGTTTGCGCGATTCACGGTGGCGAATGCGCTGTGCAGCGGCTCCATCCCCAGCTGTTGGCGAACCGGACCGTTGACGATGATGAGCGGCGCGCTGCCACCAGTGCTCGCCGAAGCTCCATGCAAGCTGTACTCGGGGGCGCACAGCGCCTGCACTGTCGCGGTGAGCAACGGCATATAGCCTGGCAGGCAGCCAGCCATGACCGCATTGATGGCCAGTTTGCCAGCGGTGATGCGGCGCTGGCGTACCGGCTCGGTCGCCACCACGGCATCAGCTTCGAGGCGAACCACTTCGAGGAATTGGGCCACCAGGTCGGGAGTTGGCGGCACGATCGGCAGGCCGTCGGTCCAGCCATTGCGCCAGAACAACTCGTTGGCCGCAAAGGCATCTGCCACATCGAACGCCGCGGCCTCAACGCCTGCCTTGCGCTCAAGTCCCACAGACACGACCTACAGGATACCTGCGTCGCCGCGCATCAGCGGATCGGCGGGCAGGCAGTCCGGTATCGTGGGATGACGGACTATGAGCATCACTCGCACCGAAGTTGGTTCCGAAATCGGCGTCCATCGCAAGCGTGTGGAAGACCCGCGCTTGCTGCGCGGCGAAGGGCAGTATGTCGAGGACTTGAAGCTCGAGAACGTGGCGGACGTCGCGTTCGTGCGCTCGGCCCATTCGCACGCGCGGATCGCGGCCATCAACATTGAGGCCGCAAGGCACGCGCCAGGCGTGCTGGCCGTCTGGACCGGCGCCGACGTCAAGGACCTGCCGCGGATGCCGAGCCGGGCGCGCGGTGTCGAGCAACACCATGTCCCGCCGCTGCCTGCCCTCGCGCACGAGGTCTTGACCATGGTTGGCTACCCGGTCGCCGCGGTGGTTGCCGGCAATCGACGTCTGGCGCGTGATGCGGCCGACCTGATCGAGGTGGAGTACGAGCCGCTCGAACCAATTACCAGCGCCGAACGCGCGCTCGAAGAAGATGCGCCGCTGCTCAATCCGGACTTCGGTACCAACGTGGTGTACTCGGTGAAACGGGGCAACATCGCGTCGGTGAACGAGGCCGTGCAGCGTGCCGAGCGAAAGATCCACCTGCGCATTCAGCATAGTCGGCTTGCCCAGGTGCCGATGGAGCCGCGCGCAATTGCCGCCGTTTATAATCGCCAGAACGACCGGTTGACGGTGTGGCGGTCCACCCAGTCGCCGTTTCTCACCCGCAATGCGCTGAGTGCGGTGTTGGGTCGACCGGAGTCGAGCATCCGGGTGATTGCACCCGACGTTGGTGGAGCATTCGGCTCGAAATCCAGCCTTTATCCGGACGAGCTCGCGGCGGTGCTCCTGGCAATGCAGCTCGATCGCCCAGTCCGTTGGGTCTCCACCCGGAGCGAAGACCTCGCATTCACGCTGCAAGGTCGCGACCAGGTGAACCTCGTGGATGCTGGCTTTACAAACGATGGCCAGGTCACTGCGCTTCGCGTTCGATGCATTCACAACGTCGGCGGTACGCAGTTGCACCCGGTCGCGACGCCGCCGATGCGCGTGGTGGATTACGCAAGTGGCGCATATCGTATCCCCGTGTACTTCGCGGAAGGTCTCGGTGTGCTGACGACGACCGGTCCAACCGGACCGTATCGCGGCGCAGGTCGTCCGGAGGCGGGCTTCATCGCCGAGCGAACGATCGAAGAGGTCGGTCGACAGCTTGGCCTGGATCCGGTGGAGGTCCGTCGGCGCAATTTCGTGCGACCCGCCGACTTTCCGTTTACCAACGGTGCCGGCTCGATCTACGACAGTGGCGATTACGAGCGCGCCCTCTCACATGCCCTCGAAGTTGTGGGGTATACCAGTCTCCGCGCAAAACAACGCGAACTGCGTGAACATGCCCAACAGGTTGGTCAGCCGATTCCCCTGGTCGGTATTGGTCTCGCAACCACTATCGAGGTGAGCGGCCAGGGGCAGGAATTCGGGAGCATCGAAGTTCAGCCCGACGGCCACATCATCGCGCGCACCGGCTCGTCCTCGCACGGGCAGGGGCACGAAACGAGTTTCGCGCAAGTTGTCGCGAGCACACTTGGTGTTGCGTTCGACTCGGTGCGCGTGCTGCACGGGGATACCGATGAAACTCCGACCGGCGGCGGGACGGGTGGCAGTCGCAGCCTGGTCGTCGGCGGCAGCGCGCTGGCATCTTCTGCCGAAGGCATCAAACAAGAGGCGCTGCGAGTTGCCGCGGGACTCCTTGAGGTCTCGATAGAGGACGTCGAATACGTGGATGGTGGCGTCCAGGTGGTGGGCGTCCCCGACCGGCGGATCAGTCTTGCGCAAATCGCCGCGGCTGCCGGACCAGGTGGATTGCGCAACGACGACAACTTCGCCGCCGAAGCTGACGCGGTGCCGTTTGGCGCCACTATCGCCGTCGTTCGAATCGATCGCGAAACGGGCAAGGTCCGCATTGAGCGACTGGTTGCGGTTGACGACTGCGGCACCGTCGTCAATCCGCTCATCGTCGACGGTCAGGTCTCTGGTGGACTGGCGCAGGGTGTGGCGGAGGCGCTATACGAGCGCATCGTTTTTGGCGACGACGGTCAACTTCTTACAGGCTCATTGCTGGAGTACGCCGTACCGACGGCCGACATGCTGCCCGACTGGGAGCTGGACCTGGTGTGTACGCCATCCCCCGCGAACCCGCTGGGCGCGAAGGGCGTGGGCGAATCCGGCTGCGTCTCTGCGCCACCCGCAGTGGTGAACGCGGTGCTCGATGCCCTTGCGCCACTCGGGCTCGATCCCGTGGCGACGCCGCTGGATATGCCGCTCACGCCCGAGAAAGTCTGGAGGGTCATCCAACGTTTCGAGGGCTCACCGCAGGCCTGAGCGGACGAAGGCCTCCACCACCTGACGTTGGAATAGCACATAGACCAGGAGCACAGGCACCGTCGCCACGGTGGCCGCCGCCATCAGCGGACCCCACTGCTCGCCGTCGGATGAAAGGAACATTTGCAAGCCCACCTGGACGACGGTACGGTCTGGTCGGGACGTCACCAGCAGCGGCCAGAAGTATTCGTTCCATGTGGAAATAAAGGACAGAATTGCCAGGGTCGCCAGCGGCGCACGTAGGTTCGGCACCATCATGCGCCACAGGATGGCCCAGCTACCAGCGCCATCCAATCGTGCGGCTTCCACCAGCTCCAGTGGGAAGCTCTTCATGAACTGGCGCAGCATGATGACCGCGAAGGCACTGCCCAGGTGCGGCACCACCAGCGCCGCCAGCGTATCGAGCCAACCCAAGCGTGACAGCAGCACGTAATTGGGCAGCATCGTGACCTGAAACGGCACGAGCCAGGTACCCACAAACAGAACCAGCAGCAGGTTGTCGCCGCGAAAACGCCAGCGCGCAAACGCATAGGCGGCCATCGTTGCGACGATGACCTGTCCGACCATCAACAGGCCGGCGTTGAGGAACGTGTTCACCAGCATCGACGCCATCGGAATGGCACGCCACATCTGGACGTAGTTCTCAAATGTTGGCGCCGTCGGTAATGGACTCAGGTCGAAGACCACGTTCGCAGATTTCAACGACGTGCTGAGCATCCACCAGAATGGCAGCACCGTGGCCAGGCACACCGCAACCAACATTGCGTGAGAAGCAACGCGTGCGCGGTCAAGCATCGTGAAATGACAACCTGTCGACCAATCGCATCAGTCCGACGGCGAGAATGAGAAATCCCCCGAAGAACAAGACGCCGGCCGCCGAGCTCAAGCCAACGTTGAACGATTCAAAGCCGAACTGCCACAGCAGGTAGTAGATATTCGTCGTTGTGTCACGCGGACCACCCTGCGTGAGCGCATTGATGATCGGAAATGTCAATTGCCCCGACAGCAGCACGGTCAATAGCAGCATGAACACCAGCGTCGGCGACAGCAGCGGCGCGATCACAAAACGTAGACGCTGCCAGCTGGTCGCGCCATCGATCACGGCGGCTTCGAGGTATTCACGATTGATGTTTGTGAGCCCAGCCCAAACAATCAGCGTGCTGAAGCCGAGTAGCTTCCAGCCGGTGATCACCGTAATTGCCCAGAGGGCGACATTTGGCGTTCGGAACCAGTCGACGGGGCCAATTCCGACTGATTGCAGCAGTGCGTTGAGAATGCCCGCGTTCGGATTCATGATCCAGCGCCACACGATCGCCGAAACGACTGGCGCCATGAGTACTGGCAGGAACATGAGGGCGCGGTAAACGCGCTCGGCTGGCGCGCGCACACGACCGAGGGCTAATGCCAGCACGACCGGAATGCAGATCGTAAATGGCACCAGGCCAACAATGTACAGCGCCGAATTGAGGACTGCGCGTGACACCTCCGGTTGACGCAAGAGCTGCGCGTAGTTGCTGAGGCCAAGCCACACGGGGTCGCGGGTTGGGAGGAGGTTCCACTCGTAGAACGACAGTTGCAGCGTGCGCAGCATCGGCCAGTACACCCACACTGCCGTCAACAGCACCGCGGGAGCAAGGTAGAGGTACGGTTCTACTTGTTTATTCCAGGAGCGCGGTGCGGAGATCCTCAATGCGCTGCGGAGCCAACCCCGCCCGAATGGCCAGGGCTTCGACGCCGCCATAGGTTTCGTCGACATAGCTCAGCAGTCGCTCCATGTGGTCGGGTGGTGAGACGAGTAATCGGTCGGCTAACACCGGGTCCAGGCCGCGCGCGGTGATGCTTGCGCGCACCCTGTCACCAAGTGGCGAATCCGCAAGCAGCGATGCGCTGACGGCATAGTCGGCAACAATCGCCGACCGTTCAACTCCCAACAGGCCGAGCAGCAGGGCGACGACTACTCCTGTGCGGTCCTTCCCAGCTGTGCAAAACACCACCGCCGGTAGTGCATCTGCTGATGCAAGCGTATCGAGAACGCGGACCAGTTGCGGCTGGCGTGTGTCCACAATTACGCGATAAATTGCATCCAACTCGGGGACAGTGCCATCAGTGGCGCGCTGCGGATCCTCGAACAGAGGCAGCGCGTGATACGCCACGCCGGTAAGCGAGGCGCACGGGTCCTGCGCACACTCCTTCGGATACCGCAAGTCAACCATGCTGCGCAGCTCGAGCTCGACCAACGCCGTCACTCGGTGAAGCGAATCCGAGCGGTACATCATCCGCCAGCGGGTCTGGCGGCCGTCCGTTGTCGGATAGCCGCCCAGGTCGCGGAAGTTGAAGGTGCCTTCAATCGGCAGCACGCGCCGCGTGGTGAGAATGATCACGCGGCGACCACCGACTCTCCGATCAGTCGGTTCAACACCCTGTCGTCCAGTTCGTGATGATAGGTCTGGCGACCCTCGCTCGGCAGCGCGACCGTGAGCGAGACCATCTGCCCCTCGAAGATTCGCACCAGCCCAAATCCGGAACCCTCCACGCCGCGCAGTGTGCGCTGCTCCAGCAGGAGTGGATCGACGGTATACGCCGTCGCCGGCGCGGCGTAACAGAGGACTCCACCAAAAGCCGTCGCGATAGCGTGGTGCGCATGCCCGGCCAGGACTCCGACGACATCTGTCCCACGGATGACGGCCGCCAATTCGGCGGCGCCATGCAGCGTGAGCAAGCCTGCGAGCGGCGTGCTGTCGGGTACTGGCGGGTGGTGGAGCACCAGCACCGTGCCCTCCGTGGCCGAGGTGGTGAGTTCCGCCGCAAGCCAATCCATCTGGTCGGCGCGCACTTCGCCGTATGCCGCGCCAGGCACGGTGGAGTCCAGCACGATAACGCGCAGACCGCCAATCCACCGTACGTACTCGACGGGTTCATCACTTGGCGCCTGGTCCAGCATGCCTTCGCGGAACGGCCCACGCGCATCGTGATTGCCCATGCCGATGACGAGTTCGGCTGACAGCGAGCTGGCGAACCGCTCCAGTACTGGTCGCAGACGACGGTAGCTGTCCATCTCACCGTGATTTGCAAGGTCGCCCGAGACGACCACCGCATCCGGCCTCACTCCACTCGACGAAACGTACTCCAGGACCCGTTCCAACGTTTGAAGTGTGTCAACACCCTGGAGGCGATCCGCGGGCGTTGGGAGAATATGCGTATCAGAGATGTGGACGAGTGTGCGCATTGGTTCCTCCGTGCGCCTTTCTCATTAGCTCGGGTGCGGCATCATCTGCGAGGCGCGGGCTTGCGCATCCTGCAGCGTGCTGGCGGCATCCGCGCCGCCCATAACGACCGTTTCAACGGCTTTCATCATAGTCGTGCGAATCGTGGCCGCATTTGGCCCTGGAAAGCCGACCCAGGGCTCCAGTTCGTCAAGCTGTTTCAGATTCGGCAGCACCAGCGGATTCTGCGCGACCCAGTCCTTCAGATACCGCGGGTCGTCGACGATGCCCGGTCGCAACGGGAGATATCCGATTTTGCTCTGGATCACGGTATATCCATGCTCGCTCGTCAGGAACTTCATGAGTTCCCACGCAGCGCGCTGTTTGAGCGGATCGTTCGAGAGAATGAACAGCGCGCTGCCGGAGTTCGTCGGCTTTGCCGGCTTATCGCCGAACGACGGCATCATCGCCGTACGCAGCTCCCACTTGCCACTCGAAGCCGCCAGTAGTGCGCTCTGTACAGCGCTTGTTTGCAAATACATGCCGATTCTTCCTGCGCCAAAGCCGTCGCCGACGAAATCGGTCGTGATGCTCGACGGGTGCACACCGGATTGCACCAGGTCCTGCCACATGCTGGCGGCGCCTACGGAGCCCTCGTCGCCAAACATCAACGTCGATCGATCCTCCGACAAAACCCGGCCGCCATCGCTGAGCACCAGAGCTTGCCAACACCAATCGGCGGCACCCGCACCGATACAGGCAATGTCGATTCCGAGGTTACCCGTGCGCGCCTTGATCTGTTGGCTATAGGACTTCACCTGTTCCCAGGTGGTTGGCGGCGCATTTGGGTCCAGACCAGCCTGACGGAAGATGTCGGCGTTGTAGAACAGCACCGGAGTGCTGAACACGTACGGGATGCCATAGAGCCGGCCATCGAGCTCGGCCAGCTTCAGTCCGCGCGGATGCAGAGGATATTCGCCCTTGACGTACGCCTGAAATTCGTCGTTTGGAACGATCGTATTGAGCGGTTTGGCAGCCAGATCGTGGGCGACGAATTCGACGTCCGCCATGATGAGCTGGGCGAGGTCCGGTGGATTGCCGGCGACCACCTCCGCCTGGGTCTTGGTCGTGATGTCAGGCGACAGCACCGGTCGAAATTGCACATCGATGTTCGGATGCTGTTGCATGAACTCGTTCACCAGTTGCTCGGTGGCTTCCTTGCCGATGCCAGCCTGAGCAACGTTGTAATTGGTGAACGAGATGGTGACTTTCTGGTCCGCTGTCAGTGGCGGCGGAAAGCCCTGGCTGACCGCTGTCGCGGCCGGCGGAGCTATCTGCGCCGGCATGCACGCGCTGATCAGCAGGAGCGCCATGACCGCGGCGAGGAAGACTTTCATCGCCCGGAAGGCTCACACGCTGACGCGTTAACCGCCTAGGCCCGCGTGTAAACGGACCGCGAACCGCGGGTTAATAGCCTGAACTCGCCAGCTCAGACGCTTCCCGGGAGGGGGCCCGAAAGAAGCGTCTGGCTGGCGGCCTCCGTCAGCGTCAGGCGGCCAAGAAGTTCAGTGTGGGAAAATTGCCGCCCAGCACCTCGGGCGATGAGGCATTGAACCAGCCGTCCAGGACGGTGGCGTACACCGACCGGAAATCGATACCGAACTTCAGATCGCCGTCGTCGAGGTCGTTGAGCTTTGGATAGTCCCCGTACACTCCGCCCCGCACCGCCTTGCCGATCACAAACATCGGTCCGGCCGCGCCGTGGTCCGTGCCCTGGCTCCCGTTTTCTTTGACACGGCGGCCGAACTCTGAGAACAACATCGTCACCACGTTGTCACTGAGTCCATGACCGTCCAGGTCCGCCTGGAACGCGGCGAGGCTGTCGGCCATCTGGGTCATCAACGTCGCGTGCTGGGGCTTTTCATTGGCGTGCGTATCGAAGCCACCCAGCTGCAAGTACACCACGCGGGTGCCGAGGTCGGAACTGAGCATCTGCGCGACCTGTTGCAGCGTCTTGGCCAGTGGATTGTTGGGGTACTGGGCTTTCGGCTGATACTTCTCGGAGACCGCGCTCAGCGCCGAAACTCCGGTTGTCGTGGCGTCCCAGTTGCGCGCCACCATGTCTGTCGCCGGCGACTTCCGGGCGGGCTTCGTTGCAACCTGACCAAAGGTTTTGAGCAATGGCTCTTTCATCGACGGCAGCCGCCGATCCACGAGGAACTGGAATGAGGTGGTGTCTTGGAGCGCGGCTACCGGCGCCTGCTGTGTGCGCAGCGCTTGTGGCACGCTCGTTCCGAAATTGACGCATTCGAACGGACTATCGCCGACCTTGTACATCTCCGACATGAACGCGCCCAACCAGCCTTGATCGGGAGAGGGGCCATCCGGCCGGGCGGAATGCCAGATCTCCATAGAGCGAAAGTGCGACCGGTTGGGATTCGGATACCCGACGCCTTGCAGAATCGCCAGCTGACCCTGGTCGTACAGCGACTTGAATGACGTCAGATTTGGATGCAGTCCGATCTGGTCATCGAGGTGGAGGACTTTGTCGGCGGGAATGCCGATTTGCGGTCGCAACTGGTAGTACAGGCCATCACCGTAGGGGATCACGGCGTTGAGCCCATCATGACCGCCGCTGAGCTGGAGCACCACTAACGCACGCTGGCCGGCGGCCGGCGCCTGCGGCTGAGTCTGGGCGGAACTTGGCTGCGGCTGCGCGACAGTCGGCTGCGCGGCAGCGGGCTGTGGCTGCGCGGCTGCTGCCGGAGCGGAAGTCGGCGCCGGCGCTGGTGCAGCAGTGCCGGCGGATGGCGGCGCGGTTGGTGCAGCGGATTGTGGCGCTGGCTGTGTGCAGGCGACAGCCAGGCCGGCCGCTGCGCCGAGAGCACCGGTTCGCAGAAATGCGCGACGCGAACTGGAAGACATGGCGTTCCTTTCGACCGGCCTAGCCGACCTGGTAGTCGGTCGTGGCCAGGGACAGCAGCATCAGTCCGCGCAAACGGGCATCTGCCGCGGCTTGCTGCTGCGACGGATTCGGTTGACCTGAAAAACCGGGTGGATAGTCAAGGGGCAGCTTGACATAGCCCACCAGCGCCTGCTCGGCTTCCGGTGAAAGCTCCATCCCGCCCAGGGTTGCCAGGATGCTCTGCAACGCGCCGTCGGGATTGCTCAGGTCTGGAGTCTTCATGCCAAGCACGGACTCCGCCTTCAGCTCACCGCTATCGCCGGTCTGGCCACGCGCGCTGGTGAGGCGGGCCGCGAAGTTCCAGCGCGTCAGCAATGTTGACGGATTGATCCAACTGGGGCCACCCGGCCAACCAGCGACGTTGGGCGGATTCAGGATTTCCTGGCCGAGCAGCCGCAGGACGCCAACCAGGTCGCGTTCGCGCACCGTCGCGTCCATCATTCGCACCGAACCGACGACGTACTCCACCGGCGACTTGATGTGCTCGAAGCGTGAGCGGTCTGACACGAACGCGTCTGACCGGAGGATCGCTTCCGTCACCTTGCGGATGTCATGTCCTTCATTCATATACGTATCGACCAGCGGCGCGAGCACCTCGGGTTCGGCGTTTGGATATGCGAAAAACGCGAACAACTTGCCGACGATCCGCCTGGCTGTGGCCGGTTGACTGACAATGTTCTTCAAGATGTCCGTGCCATCGAGATTGCCGCTCTGGCCGAGGAACGTCTTATCACCTGCGTCGTGCTGGTTTTCGTCGAAGAAGAAATCAGTCCCGTTGCGCAGATTCCAACCGGTGAAGGCGCGCGCTGCTGCTTTGACGTCATCTTCCGAGTAATTGCCGATGCCCAGCGTGAACAGCTCCAGCAATTCGCGGCCATAGTTTTCATTTGGCGCGTTGCGGTGGTTACTCCCGCCATCCAGCCAGATCAGCATGGCCGGATCCTTCGAGACCGCCAGCAACATGTCGTCGAACGTGCCGAGTGCGCCCGTGCGCAGCATCTGGATGTGCTGGTGCATCAGCAGCGGGTTGTTGACCTTGTAATTGGCAACGGCGAAATGGCCGTGCCAGAAGAGCGTCAGCTTTTCGAGGAGCGGCCGGCGCGTCTGCACCATGCGGTACAGCCACCAGGTCTGGACATCCTCGATGTTCTGGAGGTCCAGGAGGCCGCCTTGAAGTGAGCCCAGGAGCCCGTCGAGGTCCTCCTGCACAAGCTCCGGATGTAGCAGTTCGTTGAGTGTGCCGTCCCAGCCGAGCTTGGTGTAGTAGTCCAACTCGACGGGGCGAGCCGCGAAGCCAGCTCGACGTAGGAGCAGCGAGATGCGGGCGGAGTCAGCCAGAGTGTTCGCCACCTCACCACGCTACGCGCGCGCAGGTTAAGACTCCGTGTGGAACGAAGGTTATGTTTAGGTTAAGAAGGATCGGCTAGCTTGTAGCCAACGCCTCGGACGGTGACCAGGTACTCTGGCGCGCTTGGATTGTGCTCGAGCTTCTCGCGCAAATGCCGCATGTGCACCTTCAACTGGTCCACGTCGGTCTCCAACGTCTGGCTGCCCCACACGAAGGCCAGCAGGCGTTCGTGCGGCACCACGCGGCCACTGTTCAACGCCAGGCAGTGCAGGATCTCGTACTCCTTGGGCGTGAGCTCAACCGAGCGTTCGCCCATCTTCACCTCGTGCCGATCAAAATCGAGCCGCAGCTCACCAATCGTCAGACCGCCGTGATCAGGCGTCTCAGCGGCCGCGGCCCGACGCCACACCGCGCGAATTCGCGCAAGCAGCTCGCGGTGGCTGAACGGTTTGGTGACGTAGTCGTCGGCACCGAGATCGAGTCCCCATACGCGATCCGCCTCCTCACCGCGAGCCGTCAGCAAGATGACTGGCACCCGGCTCCGCTCGCGCAATCTGCGGCAGACGTCGAAACCGCTGAGGTCCGGCAGCATGACGTCGAGCACCACAAGGTCCGGCAGCGTACGTTCGGCAAGGTCTAGCGCTTCCTGGCCGGAGTACGCGAGGATCGGCCGGTGGCCTTCCTTGCGCAGGCTGTAGCCGATGATGTCGGCGATATCGCGGTCGTCGTCGACGACGAGAATATCCATCTACGAAGCCAAAGTCAGTCGTCTTCGCCCGCCCGCGGCAGCAGCACTACGAATCGTGCGCCACGCGGCTGGCTGTTCTCCACGTACACCGATCCACCGTGCAGTTCCACGAGTGACTTCACAATAGCCAACCCGAGCCCACTGCCTGCTTCACCATGGCGGATGGCGTCGCGACCACGATAGAACTTGTCGAAGACAATCTCCCGCTCTGCCTCCGGTACGCCTGGCCCATTGTCGGCAACAGCGAGCTGGACGTGGCCGTTTTCACTCCGCGCGGCGACCTCGACAAGGCCACCGCCAGGCGTGTATTTCGCAGCATTACTGAGGAGGTTCGTCAAAATCTGCTCCACGCGCCGCCGATCTCCCAGGATAGGCGGAAGCGATTCTGGGACGTCGAGGCGCACCGTCGTTCCCCGACTCTCAAAGAGATTGGTGACCGCGCTGAGCGCGCCGCGCACCACGGTGCAGGTGTCCAGCGCCTGTGGCTCCAGCTCGATGCGGCCGGCTTCCAGTCGGCTGAGATCGAGCAGATCACCCACCAGACTCACCAGGCGGGCGCAGTTGCGGTCGATCGTGTCCAGGAAGCGGCGTTGCACGCGTGACAACTCGCCGGTCTCGTCATCCAATACCAGCTCGAGCGCACCTTTGATCGCGGTCAGCGGAGTCTGCAGCTCGTGCGAGACCACCGTCAGGAATTCCGACTTTAGCCGCTCAACTTCCTGGTCGCGCGTGGTGTCGCGCAGCACCGTGACGGTGCCAAGTGTTGCGCCGGCGTCGTCGCGCACCGGGGACGAATAGCTGCGAATCACGCGTTCGCTGGTGGGCATCAACTGGTCGGCGAGGAGCCCAACCGCTTGCCCATCTTCGCCGGCCGGCAGACTGAGCAGCACGCGCGCGGCGGGATTGACCAGCATCACGCGGTGCTGCGCATCGGCGACAATGACACCTTCGGTCAAGCTGGAGAGCACGGCGTCGAGATGGTCGGCGCGATCGCGAGTGGAGTCCAGCTGCTGTTCGACCGTCGCCAGCCGTCGGGTGCGACGGCCCATGCGGTGGCCGACCACGGCGCCGACAATTCCTGCGCCAATTGCGCCGAGCAGTGCGGCGGCGTACGCCACAAGCCGCGCGGTGCGCACCGCGTCGTCAACAGCCGCGGATGGCTCCCCAACCAGGATGGTCCCGATCTGGCGCGCATTTCCAACCGTAATTGCGCGCGCCGCGAGGTAATAGCTATCAGGACCCACGCTGGTCCGGAGGAAGGTATCACCGGACTTGCCAATGAGAGCCGTGTCGGCAGAGTTGTCAGGCGCGAAGGTGAGCGAGCGGCGAATTCCTCGCGAGGCAGACACGATGCGGTTGTTCTGCACCAGCGCCATCTCGAGGCCGGTCAGGCGGCTCCCGGCATTGAGAAGGGTGTCGTCGACATTTTCAGCCACCACGACCACACCTGGAGGTGCCTGTCCGGCAGCGGCGGGCAGCGGCGCGGTTGCTTCCAGCGCAAGGGGTGTGCGCTCTTGCCAGCCGGCGGCAAGCTTGCCTTGCAGCGCCGATTTGACGTCGCCCTGGTTGCCGAACTGGATGTTGCTGGCGGGGTCACTCGCGAGGGTTCGTCCGCCGGCATCCACCAGGGCCACCAGACTCGTGTTGCGCACGACGTTCACCCGCACGTCGTTAGTGGCCTTGAGCAGGTCGTCTGGCGAGTCACCGAGTTGGGGTGCCAGCCGAGTGGCGGCGAGCTCCGCGTTGTTGAGCGAGCGCAGCCGTTCCTGATCGAAGAGCGCGGCGGTGTTGTCGAGGCCGACCGAGGCGCGAGCTTGCAGATCGTGGACGAGGTCCTGCTGATAGCCGCGGACCAGCAACTCAGCGCCGAGCAGCGCTGGGATCAGGACGCAGACCGCGCACAGGATCCCCAGCCCGGGCCGAGCACGTGGCCCAGGCAATCGCACTCGCGGAACAAATCGACGCAGCGTAGGCGTGCAACCTTATAGCAATCCGAGGGCTCGTGCCTCCAGATGTACGCCTTCGGAGAACGATCGCGGCTTGAAGCCCAAGTCCTGCGCGGCCGGCGCATAGTCGAACGCTTTGTCCTCGGCGAGGCGGCGAACCTGCTCGGAGGTGACGACTCGCGTGAGTCGGGCAGCGACGACCGCCGCGCTCAGCGGCACAGGCACCAGTAGCACTCGCCGTGACAACGCGTGGGCCGCGGTGCGCACAAGCTCCGCGAACCGCAGAGCACAGGCGCCAGCCAGGTTGTACGTTCGGCTAATGGAGGCGTCACTGTCGAGCGATGAAACAACCGCGCCGGCGAGGTCCTCCACGTAAACGGGCTGCCATAAGGCGTTGCCACACAACGGAAACACTGGGGAACGCTTCAGCAAGCGCAACAGTCGCGAGATGTTCCGGTCACGCGCGGTTCCGTAGATCATGGTCGGGCGCAGAATGGTCCAGTCCAGTGAGGAATTGTTGACAACAGATTCTGCGTGAACGCGCACGGCGCGGCTGCGCGAGGGCAGTGAGGTAAAGATGGCAGTGGTGCTGATGAACACGGCGCGTTTCACGCCGGCCGACTCCAGTTGTTGAACAACGGGTGGAATGTGCCCGAAGCCCATCGATGCGCAATACACCACGCTGGTAACGTCCGCGAGTGGGAGCGGGTCCTCCAGTTGTCCGGCGCGGACCTCGACACCAGGTGGGAGGACGGACACGTCACTGGTGGTGCGCGCGAGCACGCTGAGCGGGCGGTCCGATAAGCGCGCAGCGACGAAGCTCCCGAGGAATCCGGTTGCGCCAATCAGGAGGATGCGTTCCGTCAGGCCCCTACCACCTCGTGGAGAAGGTCCAGGTAGCGAGCGGCCAATGTATCGCGGTCGTACTCGCGCTGCGCAAACTCGCGACCCGCGCGACCGAGTTGATCGCGGAGCCCTGCGTCCTGGCGCAGGCGTTCAATAGCCTCGGCGAGCTGGTCGCCGCGCTCCGGCTCCACCAGCACTGCCCCACCCGAGCGTTGCAGAATCGCGCGCGCTTCGCCACGCACCGCGCCAATGACCGGTCGGCCCGCCGCCAGCACCTCGAACAGCTTGGACGGAACAAACGTTTCGAAGATGGGCACGTCGCGCAGTGGCACCAGGCAGGCGTCCGCGGCGGCGTACACACCCGGTACCTCGGCTTTCGGGATGCTGGGTCGCATGATGACGTTGCGGAGGGCGCGCCGTTGCCTTTCCTCCAGGAGGCCCTCGCGTTCGGCGCCATCACCCACCAGGAGGAACGTCACTTCGGGTTGAGCCGCGGCGGCATCCAGGACGGCGTGAAGACCGTGCGAATGTCCATGCGAGCCGACGTAGGCGACCACGAAACGGCCATCGAGCCCCAACGCTGCACGGTTCGCTTGCCTCGGCGCAAAGTAGCGTGTGTCCGCACCGTTCGGGATGACCGCCAGCTTGGATCCTGGTACACCCTGGGCATTGAGTCGCTGCGCGAACGCTTCCGTCACCACCACCACGCGCGAGGCCTGACGATAGAGAAACCGGGCGAGGCCTTCCAGCACGCGAACCGTCGGGCTGCCGCGCCGCATGAGGCCAAGGTCCACAATCGCCTCCGGCCAGAGGTCGCGCACCTCCAGCACAAACGGCACGCGTTTGATACGCGCCATCAGCCACGCCGAAAGCGCTGAAAATAACGTGGGCGATGACGCAATCACCACGTCAACATTACGCAAGCGAGGCAGGCCAAACACCAACGAGGTGGCCATGAACGAGAGGTGATCCAGTCCGCGACGACCGACACCACGGTTCGGCACCGCGTACAGCCAGCAACGCAGAACGCGAATGCCATCCAGCCACTCGGTTGACCACCAGCGGCCGCGGTACTCAGGTGGAATATGGCCGACCGGGTGATTGGGAAAGGTGGTGACCACATCTACCTGATGTCCAGCTTGGACCCAGTACCGCGCGAATTCGTGCACGCGCGCCGCCGGCGCCGCTGGCTCCGGCACAAAATAGTGGCACACGTACGCGATGCGCATCGCTACAACACGATTGGTAAACCGGTTCGGACCGACTCCACCGCTGCGAAGGTGACCC